>JBKJUC010000260.1:0-41386 GCA_046590325.1 Burkholderiales bacterium
CGCGTCGCCCGCGAAGAAATGCTAGCCGACGAGAAGAAAGTGCAGACGGCTGAGAAGAAGGAGAGGTCCGCTTACAAGGACGTCGAGTCTGCACAGAAGCGCGTCGAGGATGCGCAGCGCAAGTACGAAGAAGCAAAGAAGAAGGCGGAACAGGCAACCCAGACTTTGCGTGATTACCAGGCACAACTGGAAACCTCGCGTGCCCGTTACGACGAAGCGCACAAGGCGCTATCGGATACCCACAAGGAATTCTCGGGCTCGGCTCCTCCAGCCGCACCACAGCCCCCGAAATAACTGCGAACCGGCTCAGGCGCGGCCGCGATAAGGCAGTGACATATTGACCTTGATCTGACGCCTTGGGGGCGGCGCAGGGGCTTTGCGGTATACTTGCCGCGCTTTTCCGCCCGGTCGATTTCGTTTCCCCGACCCTGAAATCCACGAACCTTCTGCCATGCCAGGGGAATCGTGTGCCGGCTGCGGCGCGGTTCCGATCAAGGCAAAGGCGACAGATGAAAATCCACGAATACCAGGCAAAGGAAATCCTCCGGAAGTTCGGGGTTCCCACTCCCCGCAGCATTGCCTGCTTCAGCGTCGACGCCGCCGTCGACGCCGCCAAACAGCTCGGCGGCAAGGTCTGGGTGGTGAAAGCCCAGATCCACGCGGGCGGCCGCGGCAAGGGTGGCGGCGTCAAGGTTGCAAAGTCCATTGACGAAGTCCGCGACTGGTCCAACAAAATACTGGGCATGCAGTTAAAGACCCACCAGACGGGGCCGGAAGGCCAAAAAGTGCGGCGCCTGCTGATCGAAGAAGGCGCCGACATCAAGAAAGAACTCTATATCGGCATCGTCGTGGACCGCGGTACGCAGAAAGTTACGGTGATGGCCTCGTCCGAAGGCGGCATGGACATCGAGGAAGTCGCGGCGCATTCCCCCGAGAAGATCCACAAGGTATTCGTCGACCCGGCAACCGGGCTGACCGACGCCGATGCCGACGACCTGTCGCGCAAGATCGGCATACCGGATGCGAGCGTGGCCAAGTCGCGCAAGGTCCTGCAAAGCCTCTATCGCGCGTTCTGGGATACCGATGCGTCGCTTGCCGAGATCAATCCCATGATCCTGACCGGCGTGGGCGACGTGATCGCGCTGGACGCGAAGATGAACTTCGACGACAACGCGCTCTATCGCCATGAGGACATCGTCGGCATGCGCGACCTCGACGAGGAAGACCCTGCCGAGATCGAAGCCTCGAAGCATGGCTTGTCCTACATTTCACTGGACGGCAACATCGGCTGCCTGGTGAATGGCGCCGGCCTGGCTATGGCCACCATGGACACCATCAAACTGTTCGGCGGCGAACCGGCCAACTTCCTTGACGTCGGCGGCGGTGCCACCACCGAGAAAGTCACAGAGGCCTTCAAGCTGATGCTGCGCAACCCGAGCTTGCGTGCGATCCTGGTGAACATTTTCGGCGGCATCATGAAGTGCGACGTCATCGCCACCGGCGTGGTCGAGGCGGCGCGGCAGGTAAAACTCGGCGTGCCGCTGGTGGTGCGCATGAAGGGCACCAATGAAGAGTTGGGCAGGAAGATCCTTGCCGATTCGGGGCTGCCGATCATTTCCGCCGACAACATGGCGGAAGCCGCGCAGAAAGTCGTTGCGGCGGCGAAGGGAGCCCGCTGATGTCCATCCTGATCAACAAGGACACCAGGGTGATGACCCAGGGCCTCGGCAAGACCGGCCAGTTCCATACCCACACCTGCCGCGAGTACGCCAACGGCAGGAACTGCTTCGTCGCCGGGGTTCATCCCAACAAGGCGGGGCAGGATTTCGAGGGCATGCCGATCTTCGCATCGGTAAGCGATGCAAAGAAACAGACCGGCGCGAATGCCTCGGTGATTTACGTGCCGCCGCCCGGTGCGGCCGCGGCGATCTGGGAAGCGGTGGAGGCCGACCTCGACCTGGTGATCTGCATCACGGAAGGCATTCCGGTGCGCGACATGATGGAAGTGCGCGACCGCATGCGCAAGCAGAACAGGAAGACGATCCTGGTCGGGCCGAATTGCCCGGGTGTGATAACGCCGGACGAAATCAAGATTGGCATTATGCCTGGCCACATCCACAAGAAAGGCGCGATCGGCGTCGTGTCGCGCTCCGGCACCCTGACTTACGAAGCGGTCGGGCAGCTTACCGAACTCGGACTTGGCCAATCCACGGCGGTAGGCATAGGCGGCGACCCTGTGAACGGCCTGAAGCACATCGACGTGCTCAAGCTGTTCAATGACGATCCCAGCACTGAAGCAGTGGTGATGATCGGCGAGATCGGCGGCTCCGACGAGGAAACCGCTGCGCTGTGGGCAAAGTCGAACATGAAAAAGCCGGTGGTCGGATTCATCGCCGGCGTTACCGCCCCGCCCGGCAAGCGCATGGGCCACGCAGGCGCGATCATTTCCGGAGGCAAGGGCACGGCCGACGAGAAGCTCTCGGTCATGGAAGAGTGCGGCATCAAGGTGACGCGCAATCCGGCGGAGATGGGCAAGCTTTTGAAATCCGTACTGCGCTGACCGGCAGACGCTGAAAATGGAGGCCGGCATGTTCGCCGAGTTCGTGACGGATCTGGGCAGCGCGCAGTTCTGGATTGCGGTGTTGCAGATCATCCTGATCGACATCCTGTTGTCGGGCGACAACGCTGTCGTCATCGCGCTTGCCTGCCGTAACTTGCCGGAGAACCAGCGCAGGCTGGGAATATTCTGGGGCGTTGGCGGCGCCATCGTGCTGCGCATCACGCTGACCTTTTTCGCGGTCAGCCTGCTGGCCCTTTCCTATTTGAAGATCATCGGTGCCATCCTGCTGCTCTGGATCGGCGTGCAACTGGTGCAGCCCCAGCATGACGGCGACGGCCATGAAATCAAGGCGGCCGGCAACCTGATGGGCGCGATCCGCACCATCATCATCGCCGATCTCGTAATGAGCCTGGACAATGTGATCGCCGTGGCAGCCGCGGCGCGTGACAGCCTGTTCCTGCTGATCTTCGGCCTGGCGTTGAGCATTCCGCTGATGGTTTGGGCAAGCCAGCTCATCCTGCGGCTGATGGACCGCTTCCCGTCCATCATCCTGGTGGGCGGCGCCCTGCTCGGCTGGGTCGGGCTGTCGATGGCCGTGCATGATCCGGTGGTCAAGGACTGGGTGGCGGCGCAGGCGCCCTGGCTCAACTATGTAGCGCCGGCGGCCGGCGCGCTGCTGGTCGTAGTCATCGGCAAACTGCTTGCCCGCGGCAAGCGGCGCGCGCCCGCTGCCGGGATCGTCGACCTCGCACGCGGCGATGCGCATCTCGTTTCTTCAGAGGAGAAGGAAAAATCATGAATATCCTGCTGCCGGTTGACGGATCGGAAAATGCGCTGAAGGCAGTGCGCCAGGTCATCGCGATGAAAGACCAGTACCGCGAGCCAATCGTGGTGAATCTTCTCAATGTCCAGTCGCCGGTGGCGTCGGGCGCGGTGAAAATGTTCATTAGCCAGCAGCAGCTGAACGACTACTACCGCGAGGAGGGCATGAAGGTGCTTGCCCCGGCCCGCGAGTTGCTCGACAAGAGTGGCGTGGCCTACGAGCACCACATCGGCGTGGGAGAAATCGCCGCAACCATTGCCGGCTATGTGAAGGACAAGCGCTGCCAGCAAATTGTGATGGGGGCTCGTGGCAGTGGAGGATTTGTCGGCGCGCTGCTGGGCTCGACCGCGGTCCGGGTCGCGCAACTGGCGGAAGTGCCCGTAACCCTAGTCAAGTAGCTCTGGAATCCCGAGGGGCTGCAATCTGCCTGGCCAGGCAGTCCCGGCAATAACACCCTCGCCCCGCGCCGGGGAGCGGCATCACCGCGGGGAACTCCGTGCTGCACCAGCACGGCTCGCTCTTGCCCATACCGCATTCGAACACCGTGCCGCAGTCAAGGCAGGCTTGTGTGCCGGCAAGCGGGTTCATTGCGCCACCCCTAACGAATTCCAGATCGTCAGCATACCCACGATGATGAATAGCGTGGCGGCGAGGATGCGCACCGGTTTCATCGGGATTCTTTGCGCCAGTTTTTCGCCGACCCAGACCGCGGGAATGTTGGCGAGCATCATGCCCAGCGTGGTGCCGAGTATGACCAGGCCCAGCTGATCGAAGCGTGCCGCCAGCGAGATGGTCGCGAACTGGGTCTTGTCGCCCATTTCCGCCAGAAAAAATGCCACGAACGCGGTTACGAAAGCCCCGGATTTGTGCAGGCGCGGCGAATCACCGAGTGAATCGGGATGCAGGGCCCACAGGCCGAAGCCGATGAAGGACAGGCCGACGATCCACGCCAGCGTGGTGGGCGCCAGTATCCCTGAGAGCAGGCTGCCGACCCAGCCCGCGGCCGCGTGATTGGCCAGCGTTGCTACCAGGATGCCGGCAATGATCGGCCACGGCTTGCGCAGCCTTGCGGCCAGGACGAAAGATAGAAGCTGTGTTTTGTCGCCAATCTCCGCGATGGCCACAAGGAATGTCGAAGTCAGGAAGGCTTCCAAATCAGTTCATCCGTTCGCGGAGCCTGGCTCCAAAACTGCGTTTTGTAGCTCCGACATCACGCCGGCTGGCGCAGGCATGAGTCTGCTCTGCAACAAGCTTCGCGTGTTGCGCCAATCTCCGCGATGGCCACAAGGAATGTCGAGGTCAGGAAGGCTTCCACGCTAGGTGCGCGTGGAGAGCCGGCTGTTGGCCCAGGTCAGGCGATCGATGAGGATGCGCAGGAAGGCCTGGTTGAACTGTTTCTGGCAGGCATCGCTCGCCTTCTGCAAGGCCGACGCCTTGATTTCAATCAGCGTCAGCGGAGTGATTGAGGAGATGGTGATGACCCGCCGCGCACGCGATTCCTCGAAATAGAGGATTTCGCCGAAGCAGTTTCCGGCATCCAGCGTGTTGAGCGGATTGCCGCTCTTTGTGACTTTCGCTTCTCCGGACACGATCACGTAGAAGCTTTCACCGACGTCGCCCTCCTTGATCACGGTCTTGTCCTTCTGAATGCGGCGGAAACTCGCGATGCGGACCGTCTCCCAGATCTCGACGTCGCGGAAACCGCGAAAGAAAGCCAGCGCCTTGATGGCGTTGAATTTCTCGGTGTCGGAAATCGAATCCGCCGGCAACTCCAGGTGGCGGTACGTCTGCGTCAGTTCGCGGCTGAAATCGGTCCAGCTCTGGTGGCGGTTGCGCAGGTCCTTGGTGAGGGCCCGCATGACCACGGCGTCGAGTTCCGGGGGAATGTCGGTGCGGTGCATGGACGGCGGCAGCGGCTCGATGTTGATGATCTGGTAAAGCAGGCTCGCCTTGTTGACGGCGACGAAGGGCAGCTTGCCGGTGAGCAACTGGTACATCACCACGCCGAGCGAATAGATGTCCGTCTGGTGCGACAGCTCCTTGTCCTGCACCTGCTCCGGCGACATGTAGGCGGGCGAGCCTACGCCCTGCAGGTGGGTGTGCTCGCCGCCGGCGTGCAACGCCACGCCGAAGTCGCTGATCTTGATGTCGCCCTGTTCGCTGATGAGGATGTTGGCAGGCTTGATGTCGCGATGAATGACTCCCTGCCGGTGGGCGAATTCCAGCGCCAGGCTGCATTTAAACGCGATTTCGACGACGCGATCGACCGGCAACAGATTGGCGACCTCGCAAAAGTGCTCCAGCGTCGGGCCGTTCACATACTCCATGACGATGTAGCTGTAGTCCTCCGTCACGTCGGCGTCGTAGATCGCCATGATGTGCGGATGAATCAGCTTGCCGACCAGAGAGGCTTCGTTCAGGAAAACCTTACGGAAGCGCCGGCGCAAGTCGGTGTCGACGCCCGGCGCCTCACTGACAAGCTTGATGGCGACGTCCCGGTTCGCGAACGGATCATGGCCGAGGAAAACGCGGCTGGTCGCCCCGCGCCCGACCTCCTTGCTGACGGGGTACTTGCCGATCTTGGTCGGAAACGCGTCGCTCATGGATGATCCGGTGTCTGAAGTGTGCTCAGCGCACCGGAATTTTCATGCCCTGCTGGACGGCAGGGCGTTGGCCGATCGAATCGAACCAGCGCTTCACATTGGGGAAATCGGCCAGATCCACCTTGTGCCACTCGTAGCGGGCGACCCAGGGATACGTGGCCATGTCCGCGACCGAATACTCCGTGCCCAGCCACTGGCGGCCGGCCAGGTGTTTGTCCAGCACGCCGTACAGGCGGCGTGTTTCCTTGCTGTAGCGTTCGATGGCGTAGGGCACGGGTTCCGGTGCGGCGCGCAGGAAATGATGAGTCTGGCCGAACATCGGTCCTACCCCGCCCATCTGGAACATGAGCCACTGGAGCACTTCGAAGCGCTCGGTTTTTTTTGCCGGCAGGAAGCGGCCGCTCTTGTCGGCGAGGTACAGCAGGATGGCACCGGACTCGAACAGGGAATAGGGCTTGCCATCGGGTCCGTCGCTGTCCACGATCGCCGGAATCTTGCTGTTGGGACTGACGACGACGAAGTCCGGCTGGAACTGGTCGCCCTTGCCGATATCGATCGCATGAACCTTGTAGGGCAGCGCCAATTCTTCGAGCATGATGGAAACCTTACGGCCGTTTGGAGTGCTCCAGGTATACAGGTCGATCAACGACAACTCCCCGTGGATGTTGGGGCCATCAGCCCTGTCCGGAAAACCGGACGACAGCCCCGCATTCTAATCGACCGCAAGGATCGGGCCGGTATAATTGGCCGCATCGATCCGGAGCAACTTCCTTGCTGAAATGGCTGCTGACGCTGGTAATTGCGCTGCTGATCCTGGGCCTGGCGACTCCCTGGCTGAGGCGGGTGGGACTGGGCCGCCTGCCCGGCGACATCAGCATCCAGCGCGACGGCAGGCAATATTTCTTTCCGATCGGCTCCACCATCATGTTGTCGCTGCTGGCGAGCCTGGCCTACTGGATGCTCAGATAAAAAAACGGACAGGAGTGCCTGTCCGCGTTTCTTTCCAGTTGCAGCCGGCGCTACTTGCGCTTCTGGTGCTGCGCCATCATGAAGTCGTGGATTTCCTTTTCGGAAACGGTGCCGTCCTTGTCGGCATCGATGGCGTCGAAGTTCTTCGCCACCCTGGGCATCGACTTGGCTTCGTCCCTGGTCAGGGTTCCGCTGTTGTCCTTGTCAGCGGCCTTGAAGCGCTCCATGCCGCGGTCGTGCATTTCCTTGCCCATCTGTTTCATGGAAGCGTGGATCTCATTCAGGGAGACCGTGCCGTCCTTGCCCGTGTCGATGGCATCGAAATTCGTCGCCACGCGGGGCATCGACTTGGCTTCGTCCCTGGTCAGGGTCCCATCGTTGTCCTTGTCGGCCTTCTTGAAAGCGGCTTCCAGCCGCGCCCCTTTTTCTTCCGCATGCGCGGAAAAACCCGGGGCCAATACGGCCGCCGAGGCGAGCAATACCGTCATCGCGATTCTCGTGTACATCTGAAATCTCCAGTCCGGTTGTTGACGCCGGATCAACGGCCGGCGCCGTGCCCGCGTTGACGAATGGCATCAAGGGCATCGGTAACTGCTTGTAATCGGGCCGCTTCAATGGCCGCGGGTATCAGTCCCGGATCGCCCGCCTGGCGGGCGATCGAACCGGCGTCCACGGCGCGCGCCGCGGCAGCCGCGGCACGCAGGATCTGCGCCTGCGGATAGGGCTCTTTCTCGCGCCCGGTGCGGCCATGCATGTCGCTGTCGCAGGCCGCGAGGAACTCCTCGAAGCGCTCTGGCTTGCGGAAAACATCCACCGCCGAAAGCAGTTTCAGCACCGTGCCAGGGCGCAGCTCGGCCGCGCGGTGGACGTCGCCGTGGTAACGCGCGACCAGCACACCCAGATCGCGGCAGTCGTTCCCGACCCGCAGGCGCCCGCACAATTTTTCCACGAGTTCCACGCTCTTGTGTTCGTGGCCGTGGTGCCTGGGCCAGAACTCGCGGGGCGTAACGCCCTTGCCGAGATCGTGGCTCAGCGCCGCGAAACGCACCGGCAGCGAATGGCCCTGCGCGGCGGCATAGTCGAGCACCAGCATGATGTGCACGCCCGTGTCCACTTCCGGGTGGTGCTGCGCCGGCTGCGGTACCCCGAACAGCGCGTCAACCTCCGGCAGGATTCGCGTCAGCGCACCGCATTCCCGCAGGACGAGGAGCATGCGTGACGGTTTCGCTTCCATCAGGCCGCGCGACAGTTCCTGCCAGGCCCGCTCGGCGACCAGATGATCCGCTTCGCCGTTGCGCACCATCTCCTTCATGAGCTCGAGCGTTTCGGGCGCGATGGCGAAACCGAAGCGTGCAGCGAACCGGGCAACTCGCAGGATGCGCACCGGATCCTCGACGAAGGCCGGGCTGACGTGGCGCAGGATTCCCGCCTTCAAGTCGGCCTCGCCGTGATATGGGTCGATCAGGTTCCCGGCTTCATCGCGTGCGATGGCGTTGATGGTGAGGTCGCGGCGCGCCAGGTCCTGTTCCAGCGTGACTTCGGGACTGGTGTGGATGTCGAAACCCTTGTAGCCGCGCGCTGTTTTTCTTTCGGTGCGGGCCAGCGCGTACTCATCGTGGGTTTGCGGGTGGAGGAATACAGGGAAATCCTTCCCGACCGGCCGGAAGCCCTGGGCTTCCATCTGTTCCGGTGTGGCGCCGACCACGACGTAGTCCTGGTCCGCGACTGCATGCCCGAGCAGATGGTCGCGCACCGCGCCGCCGACGGCGTAGATTTTCATGCTTCGTACTGCGGGGCGAATTCGGTCTCGGCGTTGGCGTCGGCGACCCATTGCCGGAAAGCGGGGAGGTCGAGAATGGTCCGCGAGTAGGCATCCGCCCGCCCGGTCAATTCGACGCCGTAGGTATGGAAGCGCGAGACGACGGGCGCGTACATTGCGTCCGCGATCGAGAACCCGCCGAACAGGAACGGTCCCGTTCCGCCGAAGCGCCCGAGGCACTCATCCCAGATCGCCTTGATGCGCGCGATGTCGTCGGATGCCACGGGTGTTGTCGCCCGGTTCGGGATCTTGCGGCGAACGTTCATCGGCATCTGGTTGCGAAGATTGCTGAAACCGGAATGCATTTCCGCACTTATCGAGCGCGCAAGCGCACGGGTCGCGGCATCCGCGGGCCAAAGGAGTTTCTCCGGGTGCTTTTCCGCGAGATATTCGCAGATCGCCAGCGAGTCCCATACAGTAAGGTCGGCATGACGCAGTACCGGCACCTTGCCGGCGCCGGAATGGCGCAGCAGGTTTTCCTTCGCGCCTTCCTGGTAAAGGGAAATCCGGATCTCGCCGAAGCCGATGCCGGTGTGCTTCATCAGCAGCCAGGGGCGCAGCGACCAGGACGAATAGGCCTTGTTGCCGATGACCAGCGTGTAGGCATTCATGCGCGAACTCCGTGGCGGCCCGGCGCGGTCAGCGGCGGGCCCGGTAGCGGAACCAGCGATAGCGTGACCGCGGCGCATGGTCGGCCATGTAGAGGGGCACGACGGCTTCCAGCGCAGCGGGGACGACACCGAAAACAGCCGGGAAAGGACAATCGCAGACGCTGTCGGCTTTCATGGAATAGTAATTATCCCGGGTCATGAGTTTCACCGGAAGCCGTTCCATGATCCAGGCCTGCAGGTAGGAGAGTTCGTCGCCGAGCGGCAGGATGGGCCGTTGCAGCCCGATTACGCCGCAAACGTATTCGACCAATTGCTGCAACGTATAGGTCCTGGGCCCGCACAGGTCGAAGCTCTGGTCGAAGCAGCGCGGCTCGGCCAGACTTGCCACGATTGCCTGGGCCACATCGTCGACATGGACCGGCTGAAACCGCGCGCGCGGGCTTGCCAGCATGATGATGGGCAATGCGCGCGCGAGCTCTGCAAACAGGTTCAGGAAGCGGTCGTCACGGCCGAAAATGACCGACGGCCGGAATATGGTGGTGTGGATGGCGCTCGCATGGGCGACGCGCACCTGCTGTTCGCCGCCCGCTTTCGATCGCAGGTATTCGCTGGGCGCATCGTGGGCGGCCTTTAGCGCGGAAACGTGGATCAGGCGGCGCACATTCTGCTCGCGGCAGGCATCGACCAGCCGCCGCGGCAATTCGGTGTGGACCCTCACGAAGTCGCCCTTGCGCCGCTCGTGGAGGATGCCGGCAAGGTTGATGACGGCGTCGCTGCCCGCGATCACGCGATTCAGCGTCGCGGGATCGTGCACGTCCGCATTGACGACGTCGGCCGTCGGCAGGACGATCAGGCGCTTCGCGCGTTCCCGCCGCCGCGTCGGCACGCGAACGCGGATGCCCGCGGCGGCCAGCTGCTGGACCACGTGCAGGCCCAAAAACCCCGAGCCCCCGATGACGCAGACGGATTCAATTTTCATGTGCTGGAAAGAACCGGTTCTCCCGCGTAACCGCGGGGCGGAAATTATATGTCGGCGGTGGACGGCTAGTTGTTCGGCGCCGTGCGCGCCGGAATCGTGCCCAGGCGCTGCCGCAGGCTGAGTCCCGACTGGCGGAACAGGCGTGCGTAGTTCAGCGTGTTCGCCATCACTTTCTTCACGTACTCGCGCGTCTCGGAAAAGGGGATCGTCTCGATGTAGATGGCGGCTTCCAGGGGCCGGCCGGCGGCCCACTCGCGGGCCCGGCGTGGGCCCGCGTTGTAGCCCGCCGAGGCCATCACGGCATGGTTGTCGACCGAGTCCATGACCTGGCGCAGGTAGTAAGTGCCGAGGCTGATGTTCGTGTCAATGGTTTCCGTCAGGGTGGTATGGTGTCCGATCAGTCCCAGGCGCTTGGCGGCCCAGCGCGCCGTCGACGGCATCAACTGCATCAGGCCGCTGGCTCCGGCCGACGACCGTGCGGTGTGCACGAACCGGCTTTCCTGGCGCACCAGGCCGTAGACCCAGGCCTCGTCCAGGTCGAGCTGGCGGCTGTATTCCTGGACCAGGTCGCGATAGGGCGCCGGATAGCGCAAGCCGAAATCGTGGAGCAGCACAGTGCGCTCTGCCGTGTCGATGGCGCGCTCGTACCATTCGTTCTTGTGCGCCAGTTCCGCTGCGGCCAGAAGTTTCTTGTCGTCGTAGTCCTTGATTGCCCACTGCCATTCCAGCGCGCCCTCGTAGCGCAGGCCCGCCTTGTAGAGGGCCAGCGCCCGCCGTAAGGCGGGGTCTGCGGCGATTTTCTCGACGTCGTCCTTGTCGGCCTGCCAGGTTTGCGGGACGGTGCTGACGCCGATGCCGAGTTCCTCGGCGGCGAGCTGGCCGTAAAAATTGAACTCGTTGGACAGCGTGGCGAACAGTGCATTGGCTTCGGGCTGACGTCCGAGCGCCTCCAGCGACCGCGCCTTCCAGTAGCGCCACGAGGGCCAGCGCGCTTCGACTTTCGACATCGCATTAATGGAAGCGAGCACTTCGCTCCAGTCGCCTGCGCGTAGCGCGGCGCGGGCGCGCCAGGTCAGCTGGCGATCATTCATGCGCCCGCCGTTCTTGAACCAAGCCACCGCCTCCGGACGCTGGTTGCGCGCGGCGGCGCAGCCGAGTTGAGCCCAGGCATAGGCCTTTTCCTCGTCAGGCAGCTGGTTTGCCATGCGGCGCAGCCGTTCCGCGGCGATGAGGGGCCAGGAGTCGGCCGTGCGGTACAACGCATAGACGGCGAGTTCGCGCTGGGCGCGGGTTTTCAGCGGCGGCAGCTTGTCGAGATGGCGCTGCGGGCGCCGCGAAATCGCTTCCAGCGTGCGCCCGTCCGGCCGCTGCCCGGCGGGCAGGTAAACCAGCAGCATTTTCGCACCGCTGAGGTTGCCATTCTCCAGCGCCAGCCGGATGCGGGCCCAGGTGTCTTCCGTGGTGAGGATTTCCCGGTCGAACATGGCCTGGAAGACCGGCATGCAGCTTTCCGGCAAAACCTGAGAGGTGAACCAGAGCGAACGCGCCTGGGTCAGCACGCCCGATTCGCCGCGGGCCAGCCTGGCCTGGAAGGCGTAACAGGCGAGTTCCGGATCCTGCGTACTCAGACGAGGATATTCGCGCATGAATGCGGCCCAGTCCCTGTCCCGCGCCAGCTGACGCAGCCAATCCGCGCGCAGGCGGTCGGCGGACAGGCTGTCCTTGTGCTTGCCGAGAAAGGCCTCGATATCCCCGGTAGGGGAATCGCCCAGGCGCGAGCGCAGTTGCCAGTACTGCACGTATTGCAGCAACGCGTAGTCCGAGTCGATTTTGCCGGCGCGGTCGTTGAGCCTGGCGATGTCGCCGCGCTGGAAGGCTTCCCGGGCTTCAAGGAAGAGTTCGTCGTCCGGCGCCGCCGAAACGGAGCAGGATACGAACAGCAGGACGGCAAGAATATTCCTCATCGCTTCTCGAGACAGTCAGGCCCGGCAAATGGTTTCAGCAGGCTGGCAGATTCAATGCGTGATTATAAGTCGGCGGCGGCTTGCGCACAGTGATCACGGCGCGCTGAAAGGCGTTCAGGACAGGAAAAGCGCGTGCGCCGGATTGCGGGTTTCATCCCGCCAGGCGTAGCCCAGTTGCGCCAGGAAGCGCCGTAGTGCCGGTTTGTCGCGGGCCGGGACCTGCATCCCCACCAGCACCCGGCCGAAATCGGCGCCGTGGTTACGGTAGTGGAACAGACTGATGTTCCACCCCTGACTCATGCTGTTGAGAAAGTTCATCAGCGCGCCTGGACGTTCTGGAAACTCGAAGCGGAACAACAGCTCGTTTTTCACCGCAGGCGCCCGCCCGCCCACCAGGTGACGCACATGCAGCTTGGCCATTTCGTTGTCGCTGAAGTCCAGTGCCGCCAGGCCGTGCCGCCGCAGCTTGGCCACCAGCTTGCGGGTTTCTGCGCGGTCGCGAACCTGGACGCCCACAAACACATGGGCCTGCTCCGGATCCGAGTAGCGGTAGTTGAACTCGGTTACGCTGCGCGCGCCCAGCAGGCTGCAAAACTGGCGGAAGCTGCCCGGGCGCTCGGGGATGGTTACAGCCAGAATGGCTTCCCGCTTTTCGCCGAGTTCCGCGCGTTCTGCGACGAAACGCAGGCGGTCGAAATTCATGTTGGCGCCGCAGGCGACCGCCACCAGGGTCTGACCACGCGTCTTGCGTCGCCCCACCCAGGCCTTGGCGCCGGCGATGGCCAGCGCGCCCGCGGGCTCGAGGATGGAGCGTGTATCCTCGAACACGTCCTTGATCGCCGCGCAGATGGCGTCGTTGTCCACCAGGATCATTTCGTCCACCAGCTCGCGGCACAGTCGGAAGGTCTCGACGCCGACCTGCTTCACCGCCACGCCATCGGCGAACAATCCGACTTGCGCCAGGCGCACCCGTTCGTCTGCCGCCAGGGAGCGCGTCATGGCGTCCGAATCCACCGGTTCCACGCCGATGATCCGGATGCCGGGCCGCAGGCGTTTCACGTAGGCCGCGATGCCCGCGATCATGCCGCCGCCGCCAACGGCGACGAAAATCGCGTCTATAGGTCCGCTGTGCTGGCGCAGGATCTCCATGCCGATGGTGCCCTGGCCAGCGATCACGTCCGGATCGTCGTAGGGATGCACGAAGCTCAAATTTTCCTTCTTGGCGATTTTCCGGGAATGGGCATAGGCCTCATCGTAGGAATCGCCAAACAATATGATCTGGGCGCCGCGGGCAGACACCGCGGCGACCTTGATCTGGGGCGTGGTGACCGGCATGACGATGGTCGCCCGGCAGCCCAGATGCTGCGCCGCCAGCGCTACGCCTTGGGCATGGTTGCCGGCGGATGCGGCGATAACGCCGCGCTTGAGCTGCCTGGTAGGCAGGTTCGCCATCTTGTTGTAGGCGCCGCGCAGCTTGAAGGAGAACACCGGCTGCATGTCCTCGCGCTTCAGGAGCAGGTTGTTGCCGAGCCTGGCGGAAAGCGCCGGCGCCGGTTCGAGCGGAGACTCGACTGCAACGTCGTAGACGCGCGCGGACAGGATTCTTTCCAGGTAGTCGATTTTCATGAGCGGAGTCGGGCATCGCCAGGCGGGGAATCATTGAGCGTAGCAGCCGCAAAGGAGCCTGCGCAACCGGTTGCCGTTTGTGCACGACTAGCGATGACGCTATGCTTGGCAGGAATAACAACAGTTCCCGTATAGTGTGGCAAGGTCATGACTCAGGATGAAATGAAAAAGGCAGTCGCCAGAGCGGCGATTGCTTACGTGCCGGACGATTGCGTCGTCGGCGTCGGTACCGGATCGACTGCCAATTTCTTCATCGAGGAACTGGGCCGCATCAAGGGGCGCATCGAGGCGGCGGTGGCAAGTTCGGAGGCGACCGCGGCGCGCCTGAGAGCGGTCGGCATTCCGGTTCTGGACCTGAACTTGGTCGACGAGTTGCCGGTGTACGTCGACGGCGCCGATGAAGTGACCCCCCGCATGCATATGATAAAGGGGGGTGGCGGGGCATTGACCCGTGAGAAGATAGTGGCGGCGGTAGCCGAGAAGTTTGTCTGCATCGCTGACGACTCGAAACTCAAAGAGGTGCTGGGAGCGTTCCCGGTGCCCGTGGAAGTCCTGCCCATGGCGCGTTCCCACGTCGGCCGCCGGTTGGCCGCCCTGGGTGGGCAGCCGGAACTGCGGCTCGATCGCAACGACGAGAAACCTTTTACGACAGACAATGGCAACCTCATACTGGACGTTTTTGGACTGAGCATCACCGATCCGGTAGCCTTGGAAGCGGAAATCAACCAGATCGTCGGCGTGGTGACCAATGGCCTGTTTGCCCGCCGCGGGGCGGACGTGGTCCTGCTTGGTGGCCAGGGGGGCGTCAGGACCCTGACCCGTTGAAGCCTGCCGGTTGAAACCTTTTTGTCATCTGGGCGACGTAAACTTGCAAATTCGCAAGCTGCGGCTGCCGAAGGGAGTTGGTGGGAATGCCTATTACCGAGCACACATCCAAGCAGTTCGATGCCGAACTGGAGGCCGTCCGCGCCCGCGTGCTGCAGATGGGCGGTCTGGTCGAGGAGCAGATCAAGCTTGCCCTCGACGCCCTCATTTCCGGTGACCTCGAGCTTTGCACCAAGGTCGAGAACAACGACCACATGGTCAACGCGCTGGAAGTTGGCATCGACGAGGATTGCTCGACGATAATCGCGCGCCGCCAGCCCGCCGCCGGCGACCTGCGAATGCTGATGACTGTGGTCAAGACCATCACGGATCTGGAGCGCATCGGCGACGAGGCCGCCAAGATCGCGCGCATGGCCAAGCTGATCTATTCCACGGACCGGCTGCAGCAGCCGCGCACCGTGGAAATCCGCCGCATGTCGCTGATCGCCCTGGAAATGCTGCGCAAATCCCTGGACGCCTTTGCCCGCCTTGACCTCGCCGCCTCCGCCGAAGTCGTGCGCCGCGACCAGCATGTCGACGAAGAATTCCGCGGCGTGCTTCGCCAGCTCATCACCTTCATGATGGAAGATCCGCGAACCATCTCGGTTTCCATCGAAATCCTGTTCATCGCCAAGGCGATCGAGCGCATCGGCGACCACGCCAAGAACATCTCCGAGTACGTGATCTACATGGTCAAGGGCAAGGACGTGCGCCATGTCACGCTTGAGGAAATCGAACGCGAAGTGATGAGCTGACCGGTCTTCAAGCAGCCTCAAGCAAACGTTCACCGCAGAGGACGCGGAGGACGCAGAGAAACTGCGAGGAGAGAGATGAATCGTCGCCCAACGCGTATCGGCAATCGCCGGCGCTGTATTTTTTGCCGAGCCTGGTTTTCCTCCGCGTCCTCTGCGTTACGCGCTTGAAGCCCTGGAAGAGTTTTGAGGCAAAATGACAGCAATGGAGACGTTTTCTACCATTGCAGCCGTCGACCTCGGATCCAATTCGTTCAGGCTCCAGGTTGGTCGCGTCGTCGACGACCAGATCTATCCCCTCGATTCCCTGCGTGACCCGGTGCGCCTGGCGGCTGGCCTGACGGCCGACAAGCACCTTGACGATGCGGCACAGGCGCGCGCGGTGGAATGCCTGAAGCGCTTCGGCGAACGCCTGCGCGGGCTGCGGCCCGGCGCGGTACGCGCAGTCGGTACCAACACCCTGCGTGTGGCCAAGAACGCCCGCGAGTTCATGCCGCGCTTCGAGGCCGCGCTGGGGTTCCCGATCGAAGTGGTGGCCGGCCGCGAGGAAGCGCGCCTGATTTACCTCGGCGTCTCCCACAGCCTGCCTGCATCCACGGAAACGCGCCTGGTGGTCGACATCGGTGGCGGCTCGACCGAGTTCATCATCGGCGCCGGCAACCAGCCGCACCGACTGGAAAGCCTGTACATGGGCTGCGTGAGTTATAGTTTGAAATACTTCCCTGGCGGCAAGATCGGCAAGTCGGATATGAAGCACGCCGAAACCGCCGCGCGAATCGAAATCGAAACCATCAAGAAGCAGTTCTCGCGCAAGAACTGGCAGCAGGCGGTGGCTTCATCCGGCACCGCGCGCGCAATCGGAGATATCATCGAAGCCAATGGCTGGAGCCAATCCGGCATCACCCGCGACGGCGTGGAGAAACTGCGCAGCGCCCTTCTGAAAGCTGGTGACGCCGCGAAGCTCGACCTGCCGGGCCTGAAGGACGATCGCGTTGCTGTGCTGCCTGGCGGCTTCGCCATCATGGTCGCCATATTCTCCGAACTGGACGTGGAACACATGGCGCTGGCAACCGGCGCCATGCGCCAGGGCATCCTTTGGGACATGATCGGGCGCGCACACCGGCGCGACATGCGCGAACTCACCGTGCGCCAGTTCGTCAAGCGCTACCACGTGGACGCCACGCACGCGCACCGGGTCGAGCGTCTGGCGCTGAAGCTATTCGAGCAGCTTGTCGAAAGCGGCAAGGACGAGAACGCCTATCCGATGCAAATGCTGTCCTGGGCCGCGCGCCTGCAGGAAATCGGATTGACGGTGGCGCACAGCGGGTACCACAAACATTCTGCTTACATTGTCGCCAATGCCGACATGCCGGGCTTTTCCAAGATGGAACAGGGCCAGTTGTCAATGCTGGTCCTGGCCCACCGCGGCTCGCTTTCCAAGCTGCGCGGCGTCGTCAAGCAGGATCAGGACTGGTCATTGTTGATTGCGCTGCGGCTGGCGGCACTCCTGCACCGCAGCCGTTCCGAGGTGCGTCTGCCGGCAATCCGAGCATCGCGCAGGAAATCCATGTTCACCTTTGAGGTGGATCCGCGCTGGCTGTCGGTGAATCCGCTCACAGCGGCCGAGCTGCGCTACGAAGTCAGGGACTGGAAAGGTCTGGGAATCGACCTGGTCGTGCCGCAACTCGCCGAGGTCGAATCGGCCGTGGAATCCTCGGCTTCAGACTAGCGACTCCAGCGCCTTCTCGATGCGTTCGCAGACCATCCGCAGCACCTTGATCCGGGCGTAAAGCCTGTCCTCGGCTTCCACCAGCGTCCAGAGTGCGATCTCCTTCGAAGTCTGGTCCAACAAGTCGCACACTGCGGTTTCGTAGGCCTGCAATTTCCTGCGGCTGCTCCAGTACTCGAGGGTGATCTTGCAGCGTTTGAACGCGGTCGTCTCGCGTTCCTCTGGGTTGAGCGCTTGGGCTCAGCAGTAGAGTCGCCAACCTGTCTAGAGAAAATCGGGCGACATGACGGCGCGCAGCACGACCTGCGGACCCTCGCCGCGAACACGATGCGACAGCCACCAGACGCCGCTCTTGCGAACGCTCCAGGGTATGGGCTCGCCGGCGATCAGCATCGCCGCCACCATACCCAGGGTCGGCTGGTGGCCGACAACCAGGACCGGCGATTCATTGTCGGGCCAGCCCACTGCAGCCAACACGGCAGCGGCCGACGCTCCAGGTGCTATTCCCTTTACCACTTCGAAATCATCGGTGAGCGCGCGGGCGGTCTGCAAAGTGCGCTCAGCCGGACTGGCCAGTACGCAGGTTCCTTTCGGCAGGCGTGGCCGCAACCACGACGCCATTTCCATTGCCTGTCTGACGCCCTTCGCCGTCAGCTTGCGCGCCATGTCGGGCGCGCCATCGACCGCTTCGGCGTGACGCCACAAAATCAGGTCCATCCGGTTTTCCTTCGCAAATTCGGGCAACTGCCGGGACGATCAACGCTAACGGCGGCCTGGTTTTTTGAAGCGCTTCCATGCTTCACCCAGCCGGCTGCGGCATTGCTCGCCGTCGTGTGCGGTCCAGCCCCGCATGAAGCCCACTGCCTGCTGGAACTCCGCTGCCGGATCTTCGACTGCCAGCGAGTCGAGCAGTTTCCAGGCTGTTGCGTTGTCGTTCAAATGGCCAAGCAGTTTCTGCAGGGCGGACAGCGAGCTCAGCGCATCGTGCGCTTTTTTTGGTTCCAGCGGCGCAAAGAACTCCATCGAGTAGCGCAACCGCTTGATGCAGATGCGCAGCCTGTGCAGGTCCCCGAATGGAAGAGTGCCGATGTTGCGCCCCTGCTTTTTCACCCGGGCGTGCTGGCGTGACAGTGTTTCGTTTGCGAAATCTGCTAGTGGAACGGATGCGGCTTGGCGTTGCGCCGGAGCGCTGGTGCGAGCCAGGTTCATCAGCGCCGCAGCGAAGCGCAGTATGAGCAGCGCATGGGATTTTTCCGCCATTGCCTGGCGAGCCGCCTGGCGGGTCTTGCGCCCAGCCAACTGGGTCCTGCGCTTCAGCGCCAGCATGCCGGGGTGGTGGGCGTTTCCGGCCATCGCCAGGGTCTCGCTGACGAATACGTCGAGATTGCGTGCTTCGCCGATCGTGGTGGCAAGCAATTTCATTTTGTCGATGAATTCCGCGAACGGCGCCGCGGGAATGATGGGGGCAAAGGTGCGGAACAGGCATCGCAGTCGCCGCAGCGCCACCCGCGCCTGATGCCGGTACTCCGGATCGCGCCCCTCGATCACACCGCGCTCGTTGGCTTGCAGGTGAGCGAGGCAGTCGAACGCGAGAGCGACCAGCGCCTCGTCGACGGCCATGCCTGGTTTCAACGGGCTCTGGCCCGCCTTCACCGGCTGTGGGCGGATACCGGCCGCCAGTGCATAACCGCGCTCGGCCTTGCTGCGATTATCGAGCCGCACTGGAAGTTCTTCCGCAATCATCCTGGCGAGGTCGAACAACGCATCCGTGTCCCCGGATTTCAGTTCAAGTTCGATCTCGCAGATCGCTTCGCGCCGCTCGCCGCACGCGATTACGCCCCGGTCGAGCGCGACTTCTATGGCAGTACCGAGTAGCGGATGCAGCAGGACGGCGCTGCGATCGAACTCCGTGGTGAACAGGACTCCGAGCGATTCACGCAGCTCGCGGTCAGCGACCACGTCGCCGATGTCGGCGTCGATCATTGCAGGAAAACTCGGCAACTGCGCGGCGACCTCGGTGTCATGCTCGATGCGGCGGTGCAGTCCTCCGCTAGCGCTGCGCCCGCTCTTGATCGTCTGGATCCAGCGCCCGTCCTCGCGGCGCAGCCTCAGCGCCATGCCCTTGCTTGCGAGATGGGCGTCGGGCGTGTCGTAGTAAGCGGAGAAAAGCGGACGAGTAACCGGTTTCAGATCAGGGAAGCGGAAAGCCAGCGTGCGCCACAAGTCCGAGGCCTGCTCTGGTGCTATCGACAGCTTTAACTCGATCTCGTCGGGCATGGCAATTCAGTGCGGCGGACGGCGCCCGTCGGCGATGGTTCAGCTTGCCGGGCCGGGCTGCCCCGACAGTTTTTCCAGCAACAACGCCTGCGCGGACTGGCGCTTGCCACGGGCGGGCTTCCTGCGTTTGTAGCGTCCGTCGGCGTCCATGTCCCAGGCCTGTGCATTGTCCTCGAGATAGACCTTGAGCGATTCCTCGATCACGCGCTTCTTCAGCTTGTTGTCCAGCACCGGGAAGCAGACCTCGATGCGGCGGAAGAAATTCCGGTCCATCCAGTCGGCGCTGGACAGCAGCACCGTGTCGCTGCTCTTGAAATAGAACACGCGATGATGCTCGAGGAAGCGGCCGATGATGGAACGCACGCGGATGTTTTCCGACAGTCCCGGGATTCCCGGACGTAGCGCGCAGACGCCGCGCACAATCAGATCGATTTGCACGCCCGCCATCGATGCCTCGTACAGCGCAGAGATGATGTCGGGCTCGAGCAGCGCGTTCATCTTGGCGATGATCGCGGTCTTGCCTCCGGCACGTGCCCGCTCCGCCTCATGGCGGATGGCGCCGAGCAACTGCGAATGCAGCGAAAACGGCGATTGCCACAGGTGCTTCAACTTGCCGGCCTTGCCCAGGCCGGTGAGCTGCATGAATACGTCGTTGACGTCAGCGCAAATCTCTTCGTTGCACGAGAACAAGCCGAAGTCGGTGTAAAGCATCGCGGTTCGCGCGTGGTAATTGCCCGTGCCAAGATGCACGTATCGGCGCAGCATCCCGTCTTCCCGGCGCAACACCATGGACATCTTGGCGTGGGTCTTGTGTCCCACCACCCCGTAAGCTACGTGGGCGCCGACTTCCTCCAGGCGCGCGGCCCAGTTGATGTTGGCTTCTTCGTCGAAGCGCGCCATCAGCTCCACGACCACCGTGACTTCCTTGCCGCTGCGCGCCGCGTCGATCAGCGCCTGCATGAGTTCGGAGTTGGTGCCGGTGCGGTAGACCGTCTGCTTGATTGCCACCACATCGGGATCCATCGACGCCTGCTGAATGAAGCCGATAACCGGTTTGAAAGATTGATAGGGATGGTGCAGCAGTACGTCGTGCTTGCGCATGGCCGAGAATATGTCCGGCCGCTTGGTGAGTGCGTTCGGGATTCCAGGCGTGAAAGGCGGGTACTTGAGGTCTGGGCGGTCCACCCAGTCTGGTACCTGCATCAGGCGCACCAGGTTCACCGGGCCGTTCACCTGGTACAGGTCGTCCGAATTCAGGTTGAATTGCTGCAGAAGGAATTCGGTGATGACCGGCGAACACAAGTCGTCGACCTCGAGCCGCACTGCGTCGCCGAAATGGCGCTGGGGCAGTTCGCCCTGCAGCGCCAGGCGCAGGTTCTTGATTTCTTCCTCGTCGACGAACAGGTCGCTGTTTCGGGTGACGCGGAACTGGTAATAGCCCTGCACCTCCATGCCGGCGAACAGTTCCCCGACATGGGCGTGGATGATCGAGGAAAGGAAGACGAAACCGAAATCGCAGCCCGCGATGTTGCGCGGCAGCTTGATCACACGGGGCAGCACCCGCGGTGCTTGCACCAGGGCGAAGCCGGAGTTGCGGCCGAAGGCATCCTTGCCCGACAACTGCACCGCGAAGTTCAGGCTCTTGTTGAGGATGCGCGGGAAGGGGTGCGCCGGATCCAGTCCGATGGGCGTCATCACCGGAAGGATCTCCCTGAGGAAATGGGCCTTGATCCAGGCCTTCTGCGCATCGTTCCAATCGCGCCGGCGCAGGAAGCGGATGCCTTCGTGCGCGAGCTTGGGCAGGATGTCGTCGTTCCACAGCTGATACTGACGGGCCACCAGCTCATGCGTACGCGCCGATACCTCCCGGAAAACCTGCGAGGGTGCGGCGCCGTCCGGGCCCGTGAAGTCGGCACCGAGTTCGATCTGGGCCTTCAGCCCGGCGACGCGGATCTCGAAGAACTCGTCGAGATTGCTGCTGACGATGCAAAGGAAGCGCAGCCTTTCGAGCAGCGGCGCTTCGGGGTCTTCCGCCTGGGCGAGCACCCGGCGGTTGAACTCGAGCTGCGCCAGTTCCCGGTTCAGGTAAAGCTGCGGATTGGAGCGCTTTGTTTTTGACGACTTGTCAGCGACCAATGCGGCGCGCTTGCGCGCGGCTTTCTCCGGCGCAAGCGTAGCCGTGCGGTCCGCCGCTTCGGCCTTGATGTTGGTGCCCTTGGTAATTTTTCAGCTCCCCGGCGAAGTTCGGCGAACAGCAAAGGCAGCGCCGGCTGCCACCAGCGCGAATCGAGGACTCTGTTAAGTCTTCGAAGGAGGAACGTAGCCCGATGCGGCGTCGGCGCCTTCGCCGAAGAAGTACTTCCCGGTCTGCTCGAGCAGGTACTTGCGCGCTTTCGCGTCCGCGAGACTCAGCCGGTTCTCGTTCACCAGCATTTTCTGGTGCTCGAGCCAGCCCTTCCACGCTTCCTTCGAAACATTCTCGAATATACGCTTGCCCAGGTCACCGGGAAATGGCGGGAAATCCAGTCCTTCGGCGTCCCGGCCGAGTTTTACGCACTTCACTGTTCTTGCCATGTTATTTGGCTCAGTAAGTTAAACGATTCTGCCTGCAACGTGGGTTACAGCAATGTGACAACGCTTCCCGGCGGGCATTCTGCCGCCAGGGCGATTCTCAGAGGTTCTTGATCAGGACCTTGGAGCGGCGCTGGTAGTTGTAGAGTGCCTGCTTCTGCTTCGGCAGGCTTTCGATGCCGGACTCGGCAAAACCGTGTTCGATAAACCAGTGCGCGGCGCGCGTGGTAAGCACGAACAACCGTTTGAACCGCAGCTTCTTCGCTTTTTCCTCGATCCATTTGAGCAACTGCTCGCCACCGCCCGCATCGCGATAATCCGGTGCCACCGCCAGGCAGGCCAGTTCCGCCGCCTTTTCGTCGGCAAAGGGATACAGTGCCGCGCAACCGACAATAACGTGATCGTGCTCGAGCACACCGAAACGGCTGATTTCCATTTCCAGCAATTCGCGCGAGCGCTTGACCAGCGTGCCGTCCGCTTCCAGTGGTTCGATCAGACGGATTACGCCACCGACATCCTCTATGGTCGCATCGCGCAACTGTTCCAGCGGGTCACGGCTCACCATGCTGCCAACGCCGTCATGAGTGAACAGTTCCAGCAGCAATGCGCCGTCCGCATGGCGGCTGATCAGATGCACCCGTGCCGCGCCGCCCTTGCAGGCCTTGATCGCATGCGGCAAATAAAGCTTCGCGTCGTCCGAGAGTTGATTTTCCTTTCGTATCAGCTTTTCCGCGTCGGAAACCGTAAGTTCGCGCAACAGCCGTCCGCCTTTCGCTGTCAGGCCGGGCTGGTCCATCAGAAAAATCAGTTTCTCCGCGCCCAGCGCGATGGCGGTTTCCGCCGCTACGTCTTCCAGCGTGACGTTGAAGATCTCGCCGGTGGGCGAGTAGCCCAGAGGGGACAGCAGCACCAGCTCGCCGTCGTCCAGCCGGATGTTGATAGCATCCGCGTGCACCTTGCGCACTTCGCCCGTGTAGCACATGTCGACGCCGCCGACCACGCCGCGAGGCCGCGCGATGACAAAGTTCCCGGAGGCGACCCGGATGTCGGCATTGGCCATCGGCGAATTCGCCAGGCCCATGGACAGCAGCGCCTCGATATCCACACGCACCTGGCCGCTCGCCTGCTTCACGCAAGCCAGCGCATTCTCGTCGGTGACTCGCATCCCGTGGACGTACTTGGTCTTCAGGCCCGCCGTGCGTAACTGCGCGTCGATCTGCGGCCGGGCACCGTGCACCAGCACCAGACGCACGCCCAGGCTGGCAAGCAGATTCAGATCATGGGTCAGTTTGACGAACGATCCGTCCTTCACCACTTCGCCGCCGAAGGCGATGACAAACGTGCGCCCGCCGAAGGCGTGCACGTACGGTGCGGCGGCGCGGAACCAGCGGACGAAATCGGCTTGCTTTGAAGCGTGCATCTTAAGTCTGCGTCGGGGGCTTACTTGGGCTGCATGCGGATGGCGCCATCCAGCCGGATCACCTCGCCGTTCAGCATCTCGTTCTCGGCGATTTGCCTGACCAGTTGAGCGTACTCGTGCGGCTTTCCAAGCCGCGAGGGGAACGGCACCATCTTGCCAAGCGCATCCTGGACTTCCTGCGGCATGCCCAGCAGCATCGGCGTCTCGAAAATTCCCGGGGCGATGGTCATTACGCGGATGCCGCTGCGAGACAGGTCGCGGGCGATGGGCAGGGTCATACCGACAATGCCGCCTTTCGAAGCCGCATACGCGGCCTGGCCGATCTGTCCGTCGAATGCGGCGACCGAAGCCGTGTTGACGATTACGCCGCGCTCTCCGGCGGCATTGGGCTGTTGTTTCGCCATGGCATCCGCGGCGAGCCGGATCATGTTGAAACTTCCGATGAGGTTGATGCTGATGACCCTGGCGAACTTCTCCAGGGAATGCGGTCCTTCCTTGCCGACAGTTTTTTCGCCGATCGCGATGCCTGCGCAGTTCACCAGCCCGCTTAGGCCGCCAAAACCCTTGAGCGCGGCTTCCACCGCGGCTTTGCCGTGGTCCTCGCGAGTAACATCGCATTCCACGTAACGGGCTTGTTTGCCGAGCTTCGCGGCAAGGGCCTCGCCCTGTGCCTTGTTGACGTCGGCGATGATCGCGTTGCCGCCCGCGGCAACGATCATTTCGACTGTGGCTGCGCCGAGTCCGGAACTGCCGCCAGTGACGATGAAGGTGCTGTTCTTGATTTCCATAGTTATGCGGATTGAATCGATTGAAGAAATGGAACGGCGAAGTATAGCGGGGTCCGGGCGGCTTCCCTAAAAGTCACCCCAAAGCGCCTGGATTGCGGCCAGGGCGGCCACGGCCGCCGTCTCAGTCCGCAGGATCCGCGGTCCGAGGCGAACCGGGGTGAAACCGCGTGATTCGGCGATCTGCAATTCGCCTGGCGCGAGGCCACCCTCGGGCCCGGCCAGCAGGGTCAGGCGCGCCGGCACCGAGCCGAGTTCGCGCAGTGAGATGGCTGCCTGGGGGGAAAGCAGCAGGCGGGCTTCCCCTTCAGGCAGCGGCCGGGCCAGCTGCGCCGCCCAAACGTCGAAGTCCAGCACCGGTGCCACGCCAGGGACGCGGTTGCGCCCGCACTGCTCGCAGGCCGAAATCACCAGGTTCTGCCAGTGCCCGACACGTCTTTGCGCCCGTTCGTCCTTCAGCTTGACGACGCTGCGCTCGGTGGCCACCGGTTGAATCGCGGAGACGCCCAGTTCGACGGCTTTTTGCAGCGTGAAGTCCATGCGGTCGCCGCTTGACAGGCCCTGCACGAGTGTCACCTCAATCCCGGACTCCCGTTCCACTTCCCGGTGAGCCCCGGTCTTGACCAGAACGTCGCCCCGCTCTATGCGGGTGATGTAGGCTTCGAATTCGCCTCCTAGCCCATTGAAAAGCACGACGGGATCTCCGGGTTCGAGCCGCAGCACGCGCGCGGCATGGTGAGCGGCATCCGGCGCGAGGCGAACCTCCGAACCGTTGCCGAGCTTGCCATCGAAGTGGAAGCGGGCCCCCGGCCTGGCCGCGGTTTTTTTCTCTAAGTCTTTAGCCATGTTAAGATTTTGCCATGCACCAATCGTACTGTCCCCAGCTTTCGGCGCGACCTTTTGCCTCCCCCGCGATGAAGCTTTTCCGGGGCTGAATCATGAGCACGACACCGGTCTGCGATTTCGGCTGGAAGGCGCATGGCTTCGATCTTCCGGGCACGGACGGCAAGCGCCACCGGCTGGCGGATGCTGGCGGACCCAATGGCCTGCTGGTCATGTTCATCTGCAACCATTGCCCCTATGTCAAGGCGATCCGCACCCATATAGTCCGCGATAGTGTGGACCTGCAAGCTTTGGGTATCGGGGTGGTTGCGATCAGCGCCAACGATCCTGCCGACTACCCGGAAGACTCGTTCGAAAACATGCTGCGGGTCGCACGCGAATTCAAGTTTCCCTTTCCCTACCTGTTCGACGAAAGCCAGGAAGTTGCCCGCGCCTACGGCGCCGTCTGCACGCCTGATTTCTTCGGCTTCAACGGCAAGCTGGAACTGCAGTATCGCGGCCGCCTCGACGCATCGCGGACCGCGCCGGTCCCTGACGCCCGGCGAGACCTGTTCGAAGCCATGAAAGCGGTGGCGCAGACGGGCAAAGGTCCCGCCGACCAGATCGCCAGCATGGGGTGTTCGATCAAATGGAAGCGGTGACCTGGCCGGTGCCGGGAATGATCGACCAGGTCATCGCCTGTGTGCGCGAAGTCGCTGCGAAAGAGGTGATGCCCCGCTACCTGAAGGTGGCCCACCATCGCAAATCCGACGGTAGCTTGTTTACCGCGGCGGATCTTGCCGCCCAGGAGGCGTTGTCTCGAGTACTGCCGGAAATCTACCCCGGCCCCATCGTCGGTGAGGAAATGACGCCCGAGCAGCAGGCCGAGCACTGGCTCGCCGGCAGCGAGGGCCTCTGGTGCGTGGATCCGATCGACGGGACGTCCAATTTCGTCAATGGCCTGCCTTACTTTGCCGTGTCGGTGGCGCTGATGAAGCAAGGCCGCAGCGTGCTGGGCGTGGTCTACGATCCGGTCGCCGACGAGATGTTTTACGCGGAGCAGGGTGGTGGCGCCTTTCTCAACGGCGAGCCGCTGCCGATCAAGGAACATGTGCCCCATCTGCGCAATGCCATGTCGCAGGTGGATTTCAAGCGCCTGCCTGAGGGCCTGGCACGCGAACTGGTCGCGGCCCCCCCCTATTCCTCGCAGCGCAATTTCGGCGCAAGCACGCTGGAATGGTGCTATGTCGCCGCGGGCCGCTTCGATGTGTATCTGCACGGTGGCCAGAAGCTGTGGGACTACGCTGCCGGATCGCTGATCCTGCAGGAGGCTGGCGGCTTCATGTGCAGCCTGCACAATGATGATTTCTGGGCCGACACCCTCTGGCAGCGTTCCGCCATCGCCGCCCGCGACGCAACCTTGTTCGACGCCTGGAAGCGCTGGATCCGGGCCCGCCAGTAAGCGCTGCCCGAAAGCCCCGGTACCACCCCTCGCCAGCCCGGCAATGCGTCTGGTTGAGGGTGGTTCCCTTCCTTGACCGGGTTCGCCGTTGCCGGTATCTTGCCAAGCCTTCCCGCAATTTTCGCGGCTTTTTATCAACTTAGCTTTACTTGCTATCCTTTACTGTGGGTGTTGCCATGGAATTGACCGCCGGTGTTACGACCGAACTGAACGGCGCTGAAATCACGATCCGCTGTCTCCAGGAAGAAGGCGTCGAGTTCCTTTTTGGCTACCCGGGTGGCGCCGTCCTGCCCCTTTACGACGAAATCTTCAAGCAGGAAAAGGTCAAGCACATCCTGGTACGCCATGAGCAGGCAGCCGTTCATGCCGCCGACGCGTACGCCCGCTCGACCGAGAAGGTTGGCGTGGTACTCGTCACTTCCGGTCCCGGTGTGACCAATGCGGTGACCGGCATCGCCACCGCGTACATGGATTCCGTCCCGATGGTAATTGTCACCGGCCAGGTGCCGACGCATGCCATTGGCCAGGACGCGTTCCAGGAAGTCGACACCGTCGGGGTGACCCGACCCTGCGTCAAGCACAACTTCCTGGTCAAGGATGTCAAGGACCTCGCCGTTACCATGAAAAAGGCGTTCTACCTCGCCTCGACCGGACGGCCTGGCCCCGTGCTGGTGGACATTCCGAAGGACGTGCAGACCGACAAATGCGCCTTTTTCTATCCGCAGTCGGTGACCCTGCGGTCCTACAACCCGGTGGTCAAGGGCCACAGCGGCCAGATCAAGAAGGCGCTGCAACTGCTGATGGAAGCCAAACGGCCGATGATCTACACCGGCGGCGGCATCGTGCTGGGCAATGCCTCGCCCGAACTGACGCAGCTGGTGCGTTCGCTCGGGTTCCCCTGCACCAATACGCTCATGGGCTTGGGCGGTTATCCCGCGACCGACCCGCAGTTCGTCGGCATGCTCGGCATGCACGGCACCTATGAAGCCAACATGGCGATGCAGGACTGCGACGTGCTGCTGGCCATCGGCGCTCGTTTCGATGACCGCGTGATCGGCAACCCGAAGCATTTCTTCCGCGAAGACCGCAAGATCATCCACGTCGACATCGACCCGTCTTCGATTTCCAAGCGCGTGCGCGTGGACGTGCCGATCGTTGGCGACGTCCGGGAAGTACTGCAGGAGATGAACCGCCAGCTGGTCGCCGGCAAGGAGCGGCCGGATCCGGTCGCCATAAAAACCTGGTGGGACCAGATCACCACGTGGCGCGCCCGCGACTGCCTGAAGTTCGACCGCAACGCCAAGATCATCAAGCCGCAACTGGTGGTCGAGACCCTGTACGAACTGACCAAGGACCTCGACACGTACGTGACCTCGGACGTCGGCCAGCACCAGATGTGGGCCGCACAGTTCTATAAATTCGACAAGCCCCGCCGCTGGATCAATTCCGGCGGCCTAGGCACCATGGGCGTCGGGCTGCCCTACGCACTGGGCGTGCAGCTTGCGCACCCGGATGCCACCGTGGCCTGCGTGACCGGCGAAGCCAGCATCCAGATGTGCATCCAGGAATTGTCCACCGCAAAACAGTACAAGCTGCCGGTGAAAGTCGTCAGCCTCAACAACCGCTACATGGGCATGGTGCGGCAGTGGCAGGAGTTCTTCCACGGCAACCGCTATGCCGAGTCGTACATGGACGCGCTGCCCGACTTCGTCAAGCTCGCCGAATCCTACGGTCATGTCGGCATGCGCATCGACAAGCCGGAGGACGTGAGGCCCGCGCTCGAAGAGGCGTTCGCCCGCAAGAACGACCTCGTGTTCATGGATTTCATCACCGATCAGACAGAGAACGTGTTCCCGATGATCCCGGGCGGCAAGGGCCTGTCGGAAATGATCCTGGTTTAAGCCAATGCGTCACATCATCTCCCTACTCATGGAGAACGAGCCGGGTGCACTGTCGCGCGTCGCCGGCCTGTTTTCCGCCCGTGGCTACAACATCGAGTCGCTGACCGTCGCACCTACCGAGGATCCCTCACTGTCGCGCATGACCGTGGTGACCACCGGTTCCGACGACGTCATCGAACAGATCACCAAGCAGCTGAACAAGCTGGTGGACGTAGTCAAGGTCGTGGACCTTTCCGACGGCGATCACATCGAGCGCGAGCTGATGCTGGTCAAGGTGCGCGCTTCCGGCAAGGAGCGCGAGGAGATGAAGCGCATGGCCGACATTTTTCGCGGGCGCATCCTGGATGTGACCGACAAGGCCTACACCATCGAGCTCACCGGCACCGGCAGTAAGCTTGATGCATTCCTGGAGGCGCTCGAACAGGGCACCATCCTGGAAACAGTGCGAACAGGCGCCTCGGGTATCGGCCGCGGCGAGCGCATCCTGAAAGTTACGTGAGGAGCGGGGATCGAAGGAGTGAGGAGCAAGGCAGCGCTTTGACCCCCTTCACCCTTCACGTCTTACCCCTTCACGCCTTATCCATATAAGAGGGCAACATGAAAGTTTTCTACGACAAGGACGCAGACCTGCGTCTGATCAAAGGCAAGAAAGTCACCATCCTCGGCTACGGTTCGCAGGGCCATGCGCATTCGCTGAACCTGAAGGATTCCGGGGTCAAGGTCACCGTCGGCCTGCGCAAGGGTGGTGCTTCCTGGGACAAGGCCAAGAAGGCCGGCTTCGACGTGAAGGAACCGTCCGACGCTGTGAAGAACGCCGATTTCGTCATGATCCTGCTGCCTGACGAGAATATCGGCGCCGTCTACAAGGAAGTCGAATCCAGCCTGAAGAAGGGCGCCGCACTGGCTTTCGCGCACGGCTTCAACATTCACTTCGGCCAGGTCGTGCCGCGTGCCGACCTCGATGTGGTGATGGTGGCGCCCAAGGCCCCGGGCCACACCGTGCGTTCGACTTTTGCGCAGGGCGGCGGCGTGCCGATGCTGATCGCGATCCACCAGAATCCGTCGAAGAAGGCGCGCGAACTGGCGCTGTCCTATGCGGCGGCCATCGGCGGCGGCAAGGCCGGCATCATCGAAACCAATTTCCGCGAAGAAACCGAGACCGACCTGTTCGGTGAACAAGTGGTGCTGTGCGGCGGCACCACCGCTCTGATCCAGGCCGGTTTCGAAACCCTGGTCGAAGCGGGCTACGCGCCCGAAATGGCTTACTTCGAGTGCCTGCACGAACTGAAGCTGATCGTCGACCTGATCTACGAAGGCGGCATCGCCAACATGCGTTACTCAATTTCGAACAACGCGGAATACGGCGATTTCACCCGCGGCCCGCGCATCATCACCGAAGAAACGAAAAAGGAGATGAAGCGCATCCTCACGGAAATCCAGACCGGCCAGTACGCGCAGGAATTCCTGCTCGAGAACAAGACCGGCGTCACCAAGATGGGCGCCATGCGCCGTATCGGCCGCGAACACCAGATCGAGGTCGTCGGCGAGAAATTGCGCGCGATGATGCCCTGGATCAAGGCCAACCGGCTGGTTGACAAGACCAAGAACTAGTGAATGTGTGAAGGGGTAAATGAGTGAAGGGTAACGTCAACCCGGTTTTCAACCCTTCACCCTTCTCGCCTTCACTCCTTCACCAATGAAACCAAACTACCCCCATCCCATCATCGCCAAGGAAGGCTGGCCCTTCGTGGCCGCCGCCGTTGTGGTGTCCCTGGTAGCGAGCGTGGGCTGGGGCTGGTGGTCGCTGCCATTCTGGGTGGTGGCGCTGTTCATCCTGCAGTTCTTCCGCGATCCGCCGCGCGACGCACCGGCCGATCCCGATGCAATCATTTCGCCGGCCGACGGTCGCATTGTCGCCGTGGAGAAATCCCGCGATCCCTACCTCGACCGCGAGGCGCTCAAGATCAGCGTATTCATGAACGTGTTCAATGTGCATTCAAACCGCAGTCCGGTCGATGGCGAGGTCAGGAGGGGCTGGTATTTCGCCGGCAAGTTCTTCAACGCGGCGATCGACAAGGCTTCGCTCGAGAACGAACGCAACGCGCTCTGGATCCACGCCGATTCCGGCGCCGACGTGACCTGCGTCCAGGTCGCCGGCCTCATCGCCCGTCGGATCCTCTGTTACGTGAAGCCGAAAGACCGCCTCGCCCGCGGCCAGCGTTTTGGCTTCATCCGCTTCGGTTCCCGGGTCGACGTCTACCTGCCGACCGGCGCCATGCCAAAGGCCTCGGTGGGTGACAAGGTGTATGCTGGATCAACCATTCTGGCGATGCTTCCGTCCAACAAGACATGAACCATCCCGCGCCGAAACCGCAGTGGCTGACCCGTACCGGCATTCGCCGCACCGGCATCTACTGGCTTCCCAACGCAATCACCACCTGCGGGCTGTTCGCCGGTTTTTACGCGATCGTGCAGGCCATGAACCTGCGCTTCGAACTGGCCGCGGCCGGAGTATTTGCGGCCATGGTGTTCGATGCCCTTGATGGACGCGTCGCGCGCCTGACCCGTACCCAGAGTGAATTCGGCGCCGAGTACGACAGCCTGTCCGACATGGTGTCGTTCGGCGCGGCCCCGGCGCTCGTGATCTACGAATGGTCCCTCAAGGGCATGGGCAAGCTGGGGTGGTTCGCGGCGTTCGTGTACTGCGCCTGCGCGGCCCTGCGGCTGGCGCGCTTCAACACCAACATCGATGTCGTCGACAAGCGCTACTTCCAGGGCCTGCCGAGCCCGGCCGCCGCCGGACTGATTGCCGGACTGGTGTGGGCGATGGAAGCCTACGACGTTGCCCGCGCCGACGTGCCCTGGCTGGCCTGGGCCCTGACCTTGTTCGCCGGCTTCACGATGGTCAGCAACGTGAAGTTCTACAGCGGCAAGGACATCAACCTGCGCAAGGCGGTTTCATTCAGCGTCGTGGTCTTGATCGCGCTCGGCGTCGTGGTCCTGGTGCAGATCGCCAACAACCTTCCCGAACTGCTGTTCAGCCTGTTCGTCATCTACGCCGCATCGGGCTACGCGATGTGGGGCTGGGTCCGGCTGCGGCGCAAACCGGCTCCGCCACCGACCCCGTCGGCCGGATCGGACCTCTAGTCGACGGCCCTCGGCGTCGCCGCAGGTCAAAGGTCAAAGGTTAAAGGGGAAAGGGGAAAGTAAAGGCGGGTTCAATGCCTCCCTTTTGCTCTTCACTTTCACCTTTTCCCTTTAACCTTTCACCTGATTTCCGGGCTTCGCAGGCCCGGGGCCCTGCGGGCGGGCTTGCGAAGCCCGGAAAATCGCCTTATAGTCGGGCACATGCATTCCCAACGGCACGGCCAACTCGCGATTCTTCTCCCCAGCCTCCTGCTGGGCGGCCTGCTGCTGCGCCCCGCGCGCACATAATCTAAACCCCCACAAAGCAATACCCCAGGCCCGTCAGGCTCGATCCGGCGGCAGCGGCTTTACACATTCATGCGAGAGCAACCATGAACAAGATTCCGTCCCAGAAATACCGCCCCTTCGCCCCGGTCGCCTTGGCCGACCGGACTTGGCCCGACCAGGTCATCACCAAACCGCCCGTCTGGTGCAGCGTCGACCTGCGCGACGGCAACCAGGCGCTGATCGAACCGATGGACGCGGAGCGCAAGCTGCGCATGTTCATGCACCTGTTGAAGATCGGATTTAAGGAAATCGAGATTGGTTTCCCGGCGGCGTCGCAGACCGACTTCGATTTCGTGCGCAAGCTGATCGAGGAAAAGCTCATTCCCGACGACGTCACGGTGCAGGTGCTCACGCAGGCGCGCGAGCCGCTGATCCGCCGCACCTACGAATCCTTGCGCGGCGCGAAGCGCGCGATCGTACACCTGTACAACTCGACCTCGACTGTCCAGCGCCGCGTAGTATTCGGCCTCGACCGTCCCGGCATCGTCGCCATCGCCGTCGAAGGCGCCAGGGCGGTCCGCGACTGCGCGATAGAACAGCCGGGCACCGACTGGGTATTCCAGTATTCGCCGGAGAGCTTCACCGGCACCGAACTGGATTTCGCCGTCGAGATCTGCGACGCGGTCAACGAAATCTGGAAGCCGACGCCGCAGCGGCCGGTGATCCTGAACCTGCCGGCCACCGTGGAAATGTCCACGCCCAATGTCTACGCCGACCAGATCGAATCGTTCGCCCGCAACATCCGCAATCGCGACAGCATCGTGCTCTCCGTGCACCCGCACAACGATCGCGGCTGCGCCGTGGCGGCGGCGGAACTGGCCGTGATGGCAGGCGCGGATCGCATCGAAGGCTGCCTGTTCGGCAACGGCGAGCGCACCGGCAACGTCGACCTGATCACGCTTGCGCTCAATCTCTACACCCAGGGTGTCAATCCCGGCCTCGATTTCTCCGACATCAACGCGGTGATCCGCACCGTCGAGCATTGCAACCAACTGCCGGTGCATCCGCGCCATCCCTACGGCGGTGAACTGGTGTTCACCGCGTTCTCGGGTTCCCACCAGGATGCGATCAAGAAGGGCCTGGCCGCGCGCCGCGCGGAAGACCTCTGGGAAGTCCCGTATCTGCCGATCGATCCCGCCGACCTCGGCCGTGCCTACGATGCGGTGATCCGCGTCAACAGCCAATCGGGAAAGGGCGGCATCGCCTATCTCCTGGAGCGCGACTTCGGGTTTTCGTTACCGCGCCTCCTGCAGATCGAATTCAGCCAGGTAATCCAGGCCATCACCGATGCCACCGGCAAGGAACTATCTTCGGTCTCGATCAAGGAGGCGTTCGATCGCGAGTACCTGAAGATCGACCGGCCCCTCGGCTACATCGAGCACCGCATCACCCATGATGCCGGGCATGGCGAAATCGAACACGTGGTGGCCCGCCTGAAACTGAACGGGCGCGAAGTCAGCATCAATGGCAAGGGCAACGGCCCGGTGGATGCTTTCGTGCGCGCGCTTTGCGATGGCTGCGGCCTGGATGTACACGTCATGAACTATCACGAGCACGCGGTCGGTAGCGGCGAGGACGCAACCGCAGTGGCCTATGTGCAGATCCGCATTGGCCGCGACCAGACACTGTATGGCGCCGGCATGCATGGCAACATCGTTACCGCGACCCTGCAGGCCGTGCTGTCGGCGGTAAACCGTGCCGCGCAGAAAGGCTTGTTGCAGGTTCGCGAGCCGGCGGCCCGCATCGCGGTAGCCTGAAGCGGCGCGCATCCGTTTTCGCATCGCAACGAAGCCCGCTCCCGGAGCGGGCTTTTTTTGAGCTTGATTTGAGGCGGACCGGGGAACATCCCGCTAAACTCGCGTCCGTTAGCGGGAAATTCCCACTAGCGATCAGGAAATATTCCCCGGAAGCCCGGCCCATGACCAGTCCACAACAGCAAACCGACAGACTGCATCACATCGTCATCGTAGGCGGCGGGGCAGGCGGACTCGAGCTGGCTACCCGGCTCGGCAAAACGCTGGGCAGGCGCAAGAAGGCGCGCATCACCCTGGTGGACCGCTCACGCACCCATCTCTGGAAGCCGCTGCTGCATCAGGTGGCCGCCGGCAGCATGGATCTCAACGACCACGAACTGGACTACCTGTACCAGGCGCGCTGGCATCACTTTCATTTCCGCCTGGGCAGCATGAACGGGCTCGACCGCGCGAACAAGCAGATTCACCTTGCGCCGACGCTGGACGAAAGTGGCCATGAGGTGATCCCGCGCCACAGTGTTCCCTACGACACGCTGGTGATGGCAATCGGCAGCACCACGAACGATTTCAATACGCCGGGCGCGGCGGGGCACGCGATCTCGCTCGACAATTTCCGCCAGGCTGCGCTGTTTCATTCGCGGCTGCTGAACGCCTGCCTGCGGGCAAATGCCCAGCAGACGCCGCTGCAACGCGGGCAATTGCATATAGCGATCATCGGTGCCGGCGCCACGGGCGTCGAACTTGCCGCGGAACTGCACAATACCATCCGCGAGTTCGTGTCCTTCGGCCTCGACCGCATTGATCCGGCGCGGGACATCAAGATCAGCATCATCGAGGCCGCCCCGAAGATCTTGCCGGCGCTGCCGGAGCGGCTGTCCGTTGCGGTACTCGGCTTGCTGCAGAGGCTCAACGTCGACGTGCTGACGGGAGAACGGGTGACCGAGGTTTCTCCGCAAGGGGTGAAGACCGCGACCGGGCGCGAAGTGCCCGCCGAGCTGGTGGTGTGGGCGGCCGGGATCAAGGCCCCGGATTTCCTCAGGGACCTGGACGGGCTCGAGACCAACCGCATCAATCAGTTGATGGTGACCCAGGCGCTGCAGACCACGCGCGATCCGGACATCTTTGCATTCGGCGATTGCGCGAGTTGCCCGTGGCCCGAGAAGAACGGCACCATTCCGCCGCGCGCCCAGTCGGCGCACCAGCAGGCCAGCCACCTGGCCAGGATGCTGCCGAGGCGGTTGCGCGGCGACGAACTGAGCCCATTCGTGTATCGCGACTTCGGTTCCCTGGTGTCGCTGGGCAAGTTCAGCACCGTGGGCAGTCTGATGGGTGGGCTGACCCGTGGCAGCATCATGATCGAAGGCTATTTCGCCAAGCTCATGTACATGTCGCTGTACAAGATGCACGAACTCGCCCTGCATGGCTTTACCAAGGTTTTCCTGGATACACTGGCCCGCATCCTCACGCGACGCACCGAGCCGCACATCAAGCTGCACTGACCGCCATGTACCGCCTTCCGCTGCGATGCCGAGCCCTGCTCCTACCCGTCATCGTTGTCGCCGCTTGCTCGTCTGCGCCTTATGTTCCGCGTCCGCTGGACCGGGACGTCGCGATTGCCGAGTACGCGCAGCGCAGCGGCGCGACCGATGGCCTGAAGCGCTTTGCGCTGGCCAACGGCTATGCGGATGCGCAGTGGCCTCCGCGGCAATGGGGCCTGCGCGAGCTGACCCTGACTGCGCTTTATTTCCATCCCGACATGCGCATCGCCCGCGCCCGGGCGGACCTCGCGCGGGCGCAGCAGAACTCGGCCGGTTTGCCGCCGGCTGCCGGATTGCGGGTCCGTCCCGAGTATCACGCCCGCGAACTGCCTGAAGACAACGGACCCTGGACCCTGGGACTCGAACTGGAAATCCCGCTGACGACCCAGGGAAAGCGCGAAGCGCGCGTGGAGCGCAGCGCGTTCCTCGCTGATGCCGCCGAGCTGGATATCGCGACTGCCGCCTGGGCCGTGCGGGCACGGGTTCGGGATCGTTTCGTCGAGCTGCAGTCCGATCGCGACGCGCTGGCTGCGCTCGAAGCCCAGATCGCAGCGCGCCGCGAAGTGCTGGCATTGGTCGAGCGCCGGGTACAGGCGGGCATGTTGTCCGCGCATGAACTCGGCGCGGAGAGTCTGGCGCTCTCGCAACTGGAACTGGCTCGCGATCAGCAGGCTTCGCAGGCGCAGCGCCGGTTGGCGGAACTCGCCCTTGCGCTGGGCATGCCGCTGGAGATAGTCGCCGCGATTGATTTGCGCTTCGATGCCGATTTGCCCGTCGCCCAAACCGATGCCGCCGAACTGCGCCGGCTGGCGCTGGGCAATCGCCTCGACGTTCACCGCAAGCTGCTCGAGTTCGGCGCCGCGGATGCAGAGGTCAAGCTGGCGGTCGCCTTGCAGAACCCGGACATCACCCTCGGTCCGGGCTACGCCTGGGACCAGGGCGACAGCGTCTGGTCGCTTGCCGTCGGATTCTCGCTGCCATCCGGCGCCCGCGCCAGGGCGCAGATACGCGAGAGCGAAGCGCAGCGCGAAGTCGCCGCCCAGCAATTCCTGGCGACCCAGATGGCGGCAATCGCATCGGCCGAAGCCGCCGCTGCGGGATATCGTTCGGCACTTGACCGCCTGGCCGGAGCCAGGCGCCAGCTGGCATTGCAGCAGGAGCAGGAAGCCCGCATCGTCCGACAGTTCGATGCGGGCAGCGCCGACCGGCTGCAGCGGGCGACGGCTCGCGTCGGATCCCTCGCCGCCGGGGGCGCGGTGCAGCTTGCCCAAACCGAATCGAGGCAGGCTCTGGCCCGTCTTGAAGACGCCGTCCAGCGGCCGCTGTTCGGCGATTTCGCCCGGATTCCCGACATGCGCTTGGCAAAGTATCAGCAGATGCCCAGATAAAAAAACGGGATCGTGACCTGACCATGAAACTTACCCGAAGTCATGCCGTCGTCGGCGCCATGGCGGTTGTAATCGCCGTGCTCATCTGGGCGCTGATCTATTACGCGCGCGACGAGTTTGGCGCCACACCCGAGGAACGCGAGGAAGCCATCGAAACCGCTTCGACCGCAGGCGTCGAGGAAGGGCGCGCTGTCGTGCGCGTGTCGCCGGAAAGCCAGAAGGCAAGCGGCATCGCCGTGGATGGATTGCGGCCGGGCAAGAGCGAAGCCGCTGTCGAGGCTTATGGCACGGTGATGAACCTGCAGGCGCTCGCCGAAGTGCGTGGCCGTTACCTGACGGCGGCGGCGGAAGCCCGCGCCCTGCGGGCGGTGGTGGCGGCATCCGAATCCGAGTTCCGACGCATGGAGTTGCTGTTCCAGGACGACCGCAACGTCTCGGAACAGGCGGTGAGGGCGGCGGAGGGGCGCTACCGATCCGAGCAGGCGCGCCAACTGGCTGCCGAGCAAGCCGCCGCGAGCATCCGGGATTCGATTCGCAGCACCTGGGGCGATACCGTCACCGGCTGGGCGACCAACCCCGATTCGACGGTGATGCGGTCGCTGCTGCAGCAGTCCGCTTTCCTGGTGCAGCTCGTGCTGCCTTACGACCTGCCGCGCAGCGCGGTACGCGGCAAGATTTCCGTAGCGCCGGCGGTCTCTCGCGAGAACACGCGGCCCGCGCGCTTCGTCGCGGATTCTCCCCAGGTCGATCCCGCGTTGCCGGGAGAGACTTACTTTTACATGGTGGACGGCGGCAGCCTGCGCGCCGGCATGCGCGTGCTGGCCCGCATCGGCCTCGGCGGCGCCGCCGTTTCCGGCGTGATCGTGCCCCCTGTCGCGGTGGTGTGGCATGCAGGAAAGGCCTGGATCTACGTGAAGGACGATCAGCAGACCTTCGCCCGCCACGAAGTGTCCACCGCGCAGGAACTCGACGGCGGCTGGTTCAACGCTGGCGATTTCGGCGCCGATAGCGAAGTCGTCGTCAGCGGCGCGCAGCTGCTGTTGTCGGAAGAACTGAAGTACCAGATACGGAACGAGAACGAAGACTAGGGCAAACCCTGAACCGCAAAGGCGCGAAGGCGCAAAGGGAACGCAAAAAAATGCAGAAGAAAACGCTGATGGTGATCTGCGACATTCGTTGGTTCACTCACATCCATTCATGATTTGCCTTTACGGTTTCCTTTGCGCGCTTTTCTTTGCGCCTTCGCGCCTTTGCGGTTAGCGGGTTATAGCGAATCGTGATCTCTTTCATCGTCCGCCAGTCCATTCGCTATCCCGGCGTGATCGTCGCGCTGGCACTGACCATCGTCGCCTATGGACTGTTCACGCTGTCGCGCGCGCACCTGGATGTGTTCCCGGAATTCTCTCCCGCGCAGGTTGTGATCCAGACCGAAGCGCCGGGACTTTCCGCCGAGCTGGTGGAATCGCAGGTCTCCCAGCCGATCGAGAACGCGCTTGCCGGATTGCCCGGCCTCGAAAGCCTGCGTTCGCAATCGATCCCCGGGCTCTCGGTGGTGCATGTTTTTTTCCCCGAGGGTTCGGACGTCTACCGCAACCGTCAGGTAACGGCGGAGCGCCTCGCCGCGCTGGCGAACCAATTGCCCAGGGGCATCGTGCCCGCCATTACGCCGCTGACGTCTTCAGCCAGCACGGTGCTGGGTGTCGGCGTGACGTCGGAGACGCGCAGCCCGATGGAATTGCGCGCTCTGGTGGACTGGACCATCCGTCCGCACTTGCTGGCGGTGCATGGCGTGGCGGAAGTCAACGTGTTCGGCGGCGACATCCGCCAGTGGCAGATCCAGGCCGACGCGGAGAAGCTGCGCCGCTACGGCCTGGCGCTGGAAGACGTGGTGGCCGCGGCGCGCAAGGCAACTGGCGTGGCCGGCACCGGATTCGTCAAGACCCCGAACCAGCACATTCTGGTGCATACCGATGCGCAGCCGCATTCGCCGCAGGATGTAGGCCGCGGATTGCTGGCTTACCGCGAGGGCCGGGCGATCCGCATCAGCGACGTTGCGGCCGTGGTGGAAGACGCTGCCCCGTCAATCGGCGCGGCTGCCATCAACGGCAAGCCCGGCGTATTCATGATGGTGCAGGGCCAGCTCGGTTCCAACACGCACGCGGTGACGCAGGATCTCGAGGAGGCGCTCGCCGAACTGAAACCGCTGCTCGAAAAGGAACAGGTTCAACTGCATCCCAGCCTGTTCCGGCCCGCCAACTTCATCGAAACCGCGGTGCGCAACGTGCAGCGCGACATCCTCATCGGTTCGGCGCTGGTGATCGTCGTGCTGTTCCTGTTCCTGTTCAACAGCCGCACCGCGTTCATCTGTGCCACCGCGATTCCGGTTTCGCTCCTGGCGGCGGTGCTGGTGCTGGACTATTTCGGCGTCAGCCTGAACATCATGGTGATGGGCGGACTGGCCATCGCGCTCGGCGAAGTGGTGGACGATGCCATCATCGATACCGAGAACATTTTCCGGCGGCTGCGGCTTAACCGGGCTTCGCTGCGGCCGCTGCCGGTGGAAGACGTGGTGCTGGGCGCGTCGGTGGAGGTGCGCAGTTCCGTGGTCTACGCGACGTTCATCGTCGCCCTGGTGTTCGTGCCGCTGCTGACCCTGGGTGGCGTCGCCGGCAAGTTGTTCGCGCCTCTGGGGCTTGCTTACATTTTTGCCATCATGGCTTCGCTGGTAGTCGCCGTGACCCTGACACCGGCGCTGTGTTACCTGCTGCTTGCGCGCGCTGAACTCAGCGCAAAAGACCCGCCTTTCGTGCGCTGGTTAAAGCCCCGATACCTCGGTGTCCTCAATCGCATCGAGCGCTTTCCCGGCCGCGTCATCGGCGTGACCGGAGTGATCATCGTCGCCGGCATCGGCCTGCTGCCGCTGTTCTCGGGAGAATTCATCCCGGCATTACGCGAGGGCCACTACATCATGCACATGTCCGCCGTGCCGGGCACTTCGGAAGAGGAATCGCTGCGCATCGGCAAAAAAGTGTCCGCAGCGATCGGCTCGATCAAGGGCGTGCAATCCGTTGCCCAATGGGTGGGCCGCTCGAAGAACGGCGCCGATACCTTCGGCACACACTACAGCGAATTCGAAGTGGAGATCGGCCCGTTGCCGGGCAAGGAACAGGCGCGCATCCTGCGCGAAATCCGCGAAACCCTGGCCGGCCAACGTGGCGGCGCTTATCCGGGCGTGACTTTCGCGGTGAACACTTTCCTCACCGAGCGCATCGAGGAAACCATCACCGGCTATGCCGCGCCATTTGTCGCCAACCTCTACGGCTCGTCGCTGGACATGCTCGACCGTGACGCGCTGGCGGTAGCGGCCGCGCTGGCCGCGGTGCCGGGGGCGCGCGACGTGCAGATCCAGGCTCCGCCCGGCACGCCGCAATTAACCGTGCGCCTGCGCCATGAGCGCGTGGCGGCGCTTGGCCTGCAGCCGCTGACCGTGCTCGAAGCCGCCCAAGCTGCTTACGAGGGCGCGCAAGTGGGGCAGATCTTCCGCAACGGCCAGGTCACGGACCTGATCGTGGTTCTCGATCCGCGACAGCGCGGCAAGGTTACCGAGGTCGGCGCTTTACCGCTGCGCAATCCCGACGGGCGTTTGCTGAAGCTCTCCGACGTTGCCGACATCGAAGTCGGCAGCGGGCGCTACAAGATCCTGCATTCCGAGGGCCGCCGCATTCAGACCGTGACGGCCAACGTGGAAGGCCGCGACCTGGCGCAGTTCGAGCGCGACGCGCGTTCGCGCGTCGCCGCCGCGGTGAAGTTTTCCGGGGGCAACTACGTGACGTATGAGGGCACGGCGCGGGCGCAGGCGGAGGCGCGCACCGACCTGCTGGTGCATTCGGCGCTTGCCGGCGTCGGCATTTTCCTGCTGCTCTACATCGCCTTCAACAACCTGCACAATTTGCTGATCACTTTTGTGAACCTGCCATTCGCCCTGATCGGCGGAGTCATTGCGGTGTTCGCGAGCGGCGGCTGGATGTCGCTCGGTTCGCTGGTGGGCTTCGTCACGCTGTTCGGGATCACGCTGCGCAACTCGATCATGCTGGTATCCCACTACCAGCATCTCGTCGAAGTCGAAGGCCTGCCGTGGGACCTGGCTACCGCGCTCCGGGGCGCGAGCGAGCGCTTACCTTCCATCCTGATGACGGCGCTCGTCACCGCGCTGGCGCTGATGCCGCTGGCCCTCGGCAGCGGTGAGCCAGGGCGGGAAATCGAGGGCCCCATGGCCACCATCATCGTCGGCGGCCTGGTGACCTCGACGCTCTTGAATTTGCTGGTGCTGCCTGCAATATTGTTACACTTCGGCCGCTTCGTGCCGCGCGCTTACACCCCGGGCTAGCGCAGCCCGCGAGGAGGTTTTTCCATGGCAACAGTGACATTGACCAAAGACAATTTCGAGCAGGTGGTGACCGGCAGCGACACCGTGATCGTCGATTTCTGGGCCCCGTGGTGCGGGCCCTGCCGCAGTTTCGCGCCGACCTTCGAGGCCGCATCGGAGAAGCATCCAAAGGTGGTTTTCGCCAAGGTGAACACCGAGGAAGAGCCTGAACTCGCGGGCAGCTTTAACATCCGCTCGATCCCTACGCTGATGGTATTTCGCGAAAAGGTGATCCTGTTATCGCAGCCGGGCGCGCTGCCGGCTTCGGC
>JBKJUC010000031.1:0-2761 GCA_046590325.1 Burkholderiales bacterium
GCCCATTGCAGCAGTGCCGCCAGCGTTTCGCGGGCCCGCTCCGGCCGGATCAGCGGTGTGCAAAGGAAACAGTGCAGGTGTTTCCACAGGCGCCAGGCCCGGATCGGCGACTTCCGGAACCGCCTGTCCGGCTCAAGGGGGAAGAACCCGCACAATCGCGAATGTCCGGGGGTTGCGGGCGAATCGGTCTCGTAAATGAAGACCAGGCGCAACGGCGTGCCCGGGTTCAGGGTTTGGAACGCCGGCCGCAGCAGCCAGGGCTCATAAAAGACGTTGGCCTCGATGGCGTTGTCGGCGAGATCCTGCCAGGCGTCAGCGTGGTAAACGAGACCCTCTTCGTTCTCGACCACCACAACCGTCAGGACCCCTGCGTGGACCAGGGCCGCGCCGCAACTTGATTTGTCCGCAAGCGAACGGCCGCGTTCCGCGGCAACGTCAATGCCCTGACAATGATTGTCAGGAGCGCGACGGGTCGGTTCTGTACATCCCAACGGCATTACCTCACGTCGTCCAGCGCTGGCGGATTGCATTCGACGCGATCCCTCCCTAGGTTGTTCTGCCGCAACTGTCCGCAGGACCGTTTCTCTGGCTTGGTGACGGTCGCCGTGACGTGGAGCGCCATCAACATGAAGCTCCGATCGACATGAAGATCCATCCCCGTTCAAGCCGCGTGGAGCGAGCCTTGTGAGACTAGCGATCCCCGCGTTAAACGAGGCTGAAGGTGCCGAATCCCTGCGTAGTCCGTTCGGATCACGCCCCCGGCTGCGTGGATCGCGTCCGCCATCATCTCTGGAGAGCCGCCGCCGTCGACCCTTCGCATAATGCCCGGCCTGGCGATTCCTGCCGGGTCAACCGCCCTGGAAACGCAGCCACCATTCGCCCTCCAGGCGACTCAGGAAGGCGTCACCCTGCTGGATGGCAGCCACAATTTCGGCATCGCGGGAATGGATCAATGTCCACGGACCCTCGCGTCGAAACCAGCAGTGGCGGTCGGACAGCTCCTGCACAAAGCGCGGCTCGACCCGACCTCGCAGCGCCGTCGCACCGTTATTCCAGGCATCGGCCAGAAGGTGCTGCATGACCTGGTCGAAACAGCCGTCCAGCGCCGCGATCTGGATGACTTCGCCGGCAGCGCCGGCCTTCAGATAGTAGAGATACCAACCGATCAGGTTTCGCTTGCCGCCGATTACGGCCCGCAGCCGCAGGTCCCCGTGACGCTTCTTGCGTGCGGTCTGCTCCAGCAGCCAGGCGAGGGAAGCTTCGTCGTAGTCCGGTTGCAGCGCGCTGCCGCCGGTGACTTGCGGAAAATGGGACATCATCGAAGCCGGGTCCAGCGTGTCGTCCGGGGGACCATCGTTTTGCGGAAACCCGTTCTGCGGAAACCCGCTGCGCAGAAACCGGTTCGGGGGCAACCGTGCGAACAGCGCGTCGGCCACCGCGCACAGCGGGCGTGCAGCGATTGCGACGGGGCGATTCACGGCCCCGCGTTCCTCGGCCAGAGAAAGCGCGTACCGGGCGGGGCGCAGCAACCGGGTCCAGTGGAGGCCGTAGAGAAGCGGCGCGGCGCCGCCGATCGCGACCCACATGCGCCGCGCCTGTGCGCTCGCCCCATCGGCAAAGGTAAGATCCTGAGGTCCTGAAATGCAGGCTTTTGTCAGTTGCAGCGCCGCGAGGCTGTTGCGGTTGTCGGGGTCCATCATGAACTGGCAGCCCACCGCAACCCGGATCGGCCGCCCGCGCAGCAGCATCTTTCGGGGCAGCACGGCATAGAAGCCGGCCATGCGGCCATTCTCCTCGGCGACCCAGGAAGGAATTCCCAAATCGCGCCAGGGGTTCTCGAACAGCACCTCGTGGAAATAGGCTTCGCACGCCGACTGTGAGCCCCAGCGGTATTGCGGGTAGACACGCGCGAACAGCGCCGCGGCGGCGGCGACGTCACCCTCGGCGAAAATGCGGATCGTCAATCGGCCGCACTCGAGGCCGGTATCAACGGTGACGTTTGCGCCGCCTCGCGGCTCGTGTCCACCAGCCTGGCGATACTTGCAAGGGTGCGCAGGTCCTCGAGGTCAATGTCGTCGATCTTGATGCGGAGGCTGAAGTTCTGCTCGAGGGCGAGCAGCAATTCCACGAACTGAAAAGAATCCAGAATGCCGGACTCCAGCAGATCGGTATCCGGAGAGGGTACTTCGACGTGAAAGGTATCGGTGAACACCGCGCCGAGGCGCTCGATGATTGCGTTGCCGTTAGTCACTTGCTGTTCCTTTTCAATGTTCAATGCTGCCCTGGCGCCGGGCTGGCGCTGCGATCCGTCCCGCGGGCCTGATCGGGCGGGGGTGGTCCCTCCGTGCGCTGCGTTGCCGCGTGGCCGTCCACCGCAAGAAACTGGTTCCTCAACAGGGGGCGATCGATCTTGCCGTTGTCGTTCTTGGGCAGGACATCCAGGCACTTCCAGCGGGCAGGAATCATGTACCCGGGCACCAGCCGGGCCAGGGCCTTGCGCAACTTTACCGACGACATGTCGTTGCCCGGTGCCGGAACGTAGGCGCAGCAGATCAGCCAGCCTTCGAAGCCGCCCGACTTGGTGGCCACCACTGCGCTTTCCTGCAGTTCGGGGATCGAGTGTAGCGCGGCCTCGATTTCCCCCAGTTCGATGCGATACCCGCGGCTCTTGATCTGCGTGTCAGCGCGGCCGACGAAATGGAACAGGCCGTCCGCCGAGCGGCGCGCCAGGTCGCCCGTCCTGTAGATGCGGTCGCCAGGG
>JBKJUC010000072.1:0-4592 GCA_046590325.1 Burkholderiales bacterium
CCCGCCTCCCGGCAGTCCGGCAACCAGGTCTGTCGCGGCCGTCTCGCCCCTGTTGTAGGTAACCACACAGGCGGCGCCCGCCTTTGCGAAATGGCGGCAGATCGCCGAGCCGATGGCACCGGAACCGCCGATGACGACAGCGACCCGATCGTTCAATGCAGGAGAATTCATGAGGCCGTATTGAACCACAGAGGCAGGTCGAGCGACCAGAGATCCCCTTTTGGGTCAGCGCGAACGCCGAACGGGCAACCTCGCTACGACTCCCCGTTTCGGCTTCGATGCGGAGGTTAATTCCTCATCCGGTCCGGGGGAGCCCCCGGCTTCCGACTGGCGTCGCAGCATGTCCTGAAACAGCTTTTGCGTGGCGTCCGAGGGCGGCACGCCGAGCAGCACCGACAAAGTGTGCTTGAGGCGCCGGTAGACGCTGAAAGCTTCGCTGCGCTTGCCCAGTTTTTCGTAGCAGCGCATCAACCCCTGGTGGAAGGATTCCACGATCGGGTCGGCTTCAATTCCACGAAGATAGTCCTGTAACGCAGCCGGCACGTCGCCCTCCGATTCCAGCGCGGCCGCCTGCGCCGACAGCGCGTGTATGAACTTGCCGCGCAATCGCTCTCTTGGCGCCACGCTCCACGACTCGCCTTCATCCTCCGGCAGGAAGGTCCCTCCATACAGGCTCAAAGCTTTTCGGTCAGCCGATTCCGTGTTGGCAAGTCGTGCCTCAAACACCCTCGCGTCCACCCAGCACAACTCCGGGTTGAGGGAAACCTTCCCCCCTTGGTGAGTTACGGACTCGTTCAATCCAAGCAACTTCCGCAGGCGCAATACGGTGATGGACAATGCATTGCGCGCTGCATCGCCTTCTTCGTCTCCCCAAAGGGTATCGCAGAGTGCCTGCTCCGTCACGTCGCGTCCCCCGAGGGCCACGATGGCTTTTAATAGCAGCAATGTCTTGCGCGGCGCTTTTCGCGAGAATTCAAGCTTCTCTCCGTTAATCCGTGCTTCAAATCGGCCCAGGGTAAATATGCGCACTGGCCATGGCCAGTTATCCGGCGCGTCTTTCGGAGGTTTGAGCTTGAGCATGCGGGTCAATTCGCCCACCAAACCGACCTCGATGCCCTCGTACAGCGCAACCCGGAATAGTTCCGGCAGCGAACAATCCAGAAACCGAAGATAGTAACGACGACTTTCTTCCCGCGCCAACTTGAGTGCCTCGCACAACTGAGCACTAGCACTCGTTTGATCGCCGTTCACATGGGCCATCCATGACTCGACAAATGCTAGTGCGGCCCGCCAACAATCGTAGGCCGGCGCGAGATCTATCAGTTCCTTGGAGCGTGCAATGAGCGGGCGGGCTTCCGACGTTCTTCTCGCATCGATCAGAATATCAGCAACACAGAGGCCGATAATCATTTCCCACAATCTGGATCCGTGCCCCACAGCAGCCCGATAACTGGCCATTGCAAAACCAGCCGTCTCGTCACGCTGGCCATAATGCCTCGCTCTGCGCGCCTGATGTAGACGATAGAGCGACTCATTTCGCGGTCGATCCGATCGCGACATGGTTTCGACCTCAGTCAAGGTTGCGTTCGCCACAGTCCAGCCCAATGCCCTGAATTCGACCGTCGCCCGATGCAGCATGATTTCCCGCATCGCCATTCGAAGACCGTTGGCCACCGCGATGCGGCCTGCCCTGCCCAAGTAGTCCAGCGCTGCGTCGTATTGTGCTTCGACGAATTTCAGATATCCCAACTGGCAAAACCACCACGCAGCCTCCGATGGGCTGGCCGTATCGCGCTCCGCGATAGCTTTCGTGGTTTCCGCGATGCGTTCTCCTCGTTCGAGGTCGCCCGTGAGCATACAGGCGCTGACTGCTCCGATCGCAGCGGTGAGAACGACGTTGGCATCCGAAGATTTCGGCAGCAGGTTCTCCACTTTATGCAGGGCTCTCACCGTTAAGGGATGCCAGGGTCGTACGTATATCAATGCGCTACACAGTACACCCCATACGCGCAGCTGCATGTCCAGCGAAAGAGCGTCGGAAAAATAGTCGACCTGCGCTAATAATTCGTCAATCCACCTATCCATTGCGTCAATGGCGGAGTATCCGATGTATCCGCCCCCGAGCAGCGCAGTGAGGCAAAAAACCTCGCCTTGCCGATCCTCCCTTTCACGAAACAGTTCCAAGCCGGAATTAAGAGTCCGAATTCCCCCTTCAGGATCGATTTGTAGTTGAGAGTATCCAGCCCAATACACTAGCCAGGGTTCATCTTTCTGCCGTGAACTTGGTATTGCCTGTATCCATCGCATCAGCGTTTGCCTTCGGCCACCTTTGAGTAGGCCACTGGCCTCTCTTAGAATCAACCGAATGGCCTGATCCAAGTCGTGCGTTGCAATCCACAGATCCATTGCGGCATCCGATTCGCCTGTTGCTTCCAACGCGGATGCGGTTAAGCACTGCAGTCGCGCTAGCTCTTTCTCGGTAAGCGCCGTGCTGGCCTTCGACTTCAGGAAATCGAGAAACAGTGCATGAAACTGGTACACGGGTTCAGTACCAAGCCTGCGATCGGTAAACATTCGGCGGCGATAAAGGTCTTCCAGCAGGCCCGGGGCTCCCGCACGCCCGCTCAGTTCAACGGCGAGAGAGGGCGTCACTCGCGGCAGGAACGCAATCGACAGCAGGATGTGACGGGTTTCCTCCGACGCTTGATCAAAGATGAGGCTGGCGAAGTAGTTGAATACCGATTCCCGCGTTTCCGTAGGAAGTTCCTGAGCTTTGCCATCGAAGTGCCCAAGCCGCTCCAGCATGAGCGTGATGCCGGCGGCCCATCCCTGGGACTGCTGGTGCAGCGCCTGGAGCAACCAGTCGTCGGTGACGTTGCGTTGTGCCGCGATGGCGCGTACCTCATCGAGGGTGAGCTGCAGCTTGTCCCACCCAACATTGCACATGGCCCCGCTTGCGGACAGTTGGGCAAAGCCAGGAGGCGCTTCGATGCGGCTGATGCCAAGGACCGAATGGCCGGGCGGCACCTCTGCAATGGCCTGACGCATGATTTCGTGCAGCGGCGCGTCCGGCGGCGCTTCCTGGTAGTTGTCCAGCACCAGAACCAGTCCTTCGGGTAGCTGGGCAAAAAGGGCGCGGAAGAACAGGCGGGCAAAGCCCGGCAGGTCGGTCAGGTGTTCGGGAACGAATCGCGGAAGGGACGCGGAATCGACTGCGTCGAAAGCCCCCGCCGCCAGCGCGAGGTAGTGAAACAGGGAAGCCGGGTCGGCATCTCCGGCCTCAATCTGATACCAGATCGATGGCACTGCCCGGTCTTCAAGATAACTCGCCGTCAGCGCGGTCTTGCCGGCGCCGGGCGGGCTCGAGATCCAGATCAGGGGCCGCCCGCGGTTTTCGTCCAGCAAAGCGAACAGCCGCGCCCGTGGGACCACGCCGAAAAGGCGTGGCCGGCTGATCTTGGCAAGAGATGGTTTCTTGCTCATCCCGGAGCCCCCACAATGTGAGTCTCCTGCCGGCTCATCGACAAACGAGCCGACAGGCGCAACCGCTACCTTCCGGCGAGTATGCGCATCCCTGAGGTCGGACTCAAGCTTTCGTATCGGAGAGATGCCAGTACTCTCCAGCCAAGGTCATTTCAGCTTGTAGGTGCCCTTGTTCGGATTGCAACCCAGAAACGCGACTTCCTTTGACGGGCTGCCCCAGTTGTTGTCGATGCGATACTCGCCCTTCAGCACCATGCCGTCGTATTTACCTGACCCGCTCGCGGAGGTATAGGTACCGCCTGCGCCATCCGGGTTGCCGCGGTAGTCCATCCACCACTTGTCGCCGTCCAGATCGGTGATCTCGCACATGCCGATCTCAGCCATCTTGCCGTTGATGTTGGTGAAAAGCCCGAGACAGCGCGCGCCCATACGGTCGAACGCACCTCCAGCCGGGTTTGCCCGTAGCAGGGCGTTGAGGTCATACTGCATGTGGAAGAGCTTGTCACCGTTGGCGAATGTCTTGGCCTGACCGATCGGGCAAAAGTCGAAGGCGTAGTTGCCCTCTTTGGGCATGTTCACCTTGCCCGCGGTTGCGCCACCCGTTGCCAACACCGCAAACGTCCACATCACCGCAACAATTATCCGCTTCATGTCCCGCCCTCCTCGTTTGGTTTACTGTCCAGAAAATTGCGCCGGGGGGAAGGCAGGTCATAGAGGGCGCGCCACAACTCCTCGGTCGTGTGAAACGGCACACTCTCGCCGCTCGCAACGGATTCCACGACTCCGGTCATACCGGCTTCATCCTTCCGGTACACCCTGACTACGTAGACGCCCAGTTCTTCCATGCACCACCTCCCGCCGGCGTGAAATCAGGCTAACGGGAGGGCAGGTACGGATTGGCTACAGATGAAGGAAAAAGCTCGACGGCCGGGAGGGGGATCCGGCCGATGAACAGAATAGGGAGAAAATCAGAACCAGATAGCCACAGAGGTCACAGAGGTCACAGAGGAAGGACAAGAAGCATTTTGTGTTTTCTGTGTTGACGTTGCGGTGTGCGACGGTTGGCAACCCTGGCAGCCTGCGCACGGTGCAAATTCTGCTTTTTGGTT
>JBKJUC010000139.1:0-33222 GCA_046590325.1 Burkholderiales bacterium
AGTAACAACCTATTGGAACTTCACAGCTAGGGGCTAGGGGCTAGGGAAAGTCTAGAGTGCACAGAATTTCTCAAAAGTATTTCTCGTTCTTCCTTGCCCTGCCTCCCCTAGCCCCTGCCGTTCCCCTAGCCGCTATTCTTTCCAAACCTCCTTGACCCGCGCATCGCGGCCGCAACTGGTGCGGTAGAACTTGTAGCGGACCGGATTCTTCGTGTAGTAATCCTGGTGATAGTCCTCGGCGGGGTAGAACGTGCCGGCGGGCGCGACTTCGGTATAGACGTGCGGGAGGCGGCCGCTCTTTTCCAGCGCCGCCTTGCTGGCCTCGGCCGCCCGGCGCTGGATGTCGTTCTCATAGAGGATCGCGGTGCGGTACTGGCTGCCGATGTCGCAGAACTGCCGGTCCTTCACTGTCGGATCGACATGGCGCCAGAAATAATCCAGCAGTTGCTCGTACGTCACTTTTGTCGGGTCGTACGTTATGCGTACCACTTCAGCATGACCGGTGCGGCCCGCGCTCACCTGCTCGTAGTTCGGATTCGGCTGCTTGCCACCTGCGTAGCCCGATTCCGTCTTCGTCACACCAGGTAATTTGTCGAAGTCCGCTTCCACGCACCAGAAACAGCCGCCACCGACTATCGCCGTCGCCGATGTCGAGGAATCTGCGGCGATGCCGCTGCCGGCAAACAGGGAGACCGCGAACAGCAACGCTAGTCGAGTTTGAGTTTTCATGGTGGGATCCTTTGACGGGTAGTTGGACGGTCGCTTGAGATATACGTTGAACGAGGGGATATGGATGTAGGTCGAGGCGCGAGGCGCGAGGCACTAGGCACTAGGCACGGGGTTCCAAGCATCAGACAGTTGCCTCGTGCCTAGCGCCTCGCGCTCAGCGCCTGCCTCTGAAACACCCGTCTCATGGCATTGATCCTTGCCACATACGCCTGAACATGGTGATCGCCGCACCTCTGGCCGGAGGCGGCGCGGAAGCGGCGCTTCGCGTACGACTCGCCCGCCCCTGCGCCGCACAAATGGATCACGGCGGCCATGTCCTGCTTCTGCTGCAGGGTCGCCTTGTCAATGCGCAGGCGTCTCAACGTAGTCACCACACGACGATCCAGATACGCAGAGGTCATCTCGGCGGCGTGTGAAGGGATCACCCGCATGTAGAGGCTGTTGAACCAGCAGGAATCGAAATCCATCAACGGACCTTCTTCGACGACGATGTGGTCGTGGATGCAATAGCGGCTCGCCTCGTCATAGGTTCCATCCGTGATCTGGTATACCCCCACCGCGCTCGAAGCCGGCCGGTAGACCTCGAAAGGCTCATGGGTCAGGGACCAGCGCCAGTACGTCCTCGCCACAGGGTTGCCGGAACCTTCCACCTGCGCGAGCGCAGCCAGCAAGTCGGGCGCAATGATCGCCGTCGAATGCGCCTCGAAGATCGGACCATATTCATCCCAGGTTTCGTAAGGCGTCTTGAACAGCAGCCCGCTCAGCGGGAATAGCAGTTCGGTCGGCTTGCGCATCACCTGATAGGCATAGTTGAGCAAAAGCCAGAGCAGGAAAGCCAGGACCAGTCCGGCCAGCACCTGGCTGCTCGTCGAAAGCCGGCGGTATTTCCGCCACCAGCGGCGGCGAACGCGCGCGTTCGGCCAGAATTTCAGGATGGGCAAGTGGCGCCCGCGCCGCTTACGCGGTTTGCGGGCGAATGCCGGAGCAGGGGAATCGTGCAACGCGTGGTCTGCTACTGTGGCTTTCCCGGATCCTTCACATCGGGAAATTTCTCGAACTCGATGTTGTAGAGCTCGCCGTTCACTTTTTTCACTTGCCGGATATACACCGTTTGTACGATGTCCCGGGTTTCGGGGTCGATCATGACAGGGCCGCGCGGACTCATCAGCTTCATGCCCTTTAGCGCCGCCAGCAACTTCTCCGGGTCCACCGAACCCTGGGTTTTCTTTAACGCCTCGGCGATCGCCGCCATGCCGTCATAACCCGCGCACGCCATGAAATTGGGCCGCAGCTTGCTGCCGTTGGTTTCGGCATAGGCTTTCAGGAAGGCCTTGTTCTGCGGCGACTCGTGAGCGGCGGAATAATGAAAACTCGTCGTGATTCCGATCGTCCCGTCACCCATAGCGTGCAAGACTCCGTCGTCGGTCAAGTCGCCGGTGGCGATCACGCGAATGCCGGCTTGCTTGAGCCCGCGCTCTTCATAGGCCTTGATGAATGCGATGGTCTGGCTCCCAGGCGGCAGGAAAACGAACAACGCCTCCGGCCTGGCGTCCTTCACGCGCTGGATGGACGGAGCGAAATCGGGATTCTGCAGAGGGGTGCGAAGGCTGCCCGATATTTCACCGCCCGCTTGCCTGAACGCCTTGATGAACGCTGCCTCGGCATCGAGGCCCGGCCCATAGTCGGAAACCAGGGTGAACACGCGCTTGATCCCATTCCTCGCCGCCCATATCGCCATCGGCTGCGTGTTTTGGGCCAGGGTATGGGACACGCGCACGACATACGGCGACTTGGTGGTGAGGATCGAACTGGCCGCGTTCATCACGACCATCGGCTTCTTCGCCTGGGTGGCGAGCGGCGCGACCGCCAGGGCATTGGGCGTCAGGCCGAAGCCGGCGAGGATGTCCACGTTGTCGCGGGTGACCAACTCCTGGGCCACGCGCTTGGCCACGTCCGGCGCCGGGCCGGTCGTGTCCTTGATGATGAGCTCAACCTTGCGTCCGCCGAATACATCCCCGTGCAGCTTGAGGTAGGCCTTCATTCCACCGAGGATCTGTCCGCCATAGTCGGCGAACGGGCCGGAAAACTCCGCGACCACGCCGATTTTCACCGCTTCCTGCGCAAGTGCCGTCCCGGCACCACCGGGCACCAGCCCCGCACCGGCGAGCAGCAGAACTACACCGGCCCGCATGACCGGGATTCCACACACCTGGATTGCGCACCGCCTGTTTGTCATTTTCTGCAGCTCCTCATGTCCTCGCCGGGTCCAGGCAGGTTTCGGCCTTCCAGCCGTACAACCATTCCAGCGCATCGTAGTACTGCCCGGGCTTTCTGCCCACCCACATGGCATTGCGCACCAGGCGTTCGACGCCACCCGCATGATAGATGCGCCCCATCTCCCGCGTCGACAGAACCACGCGCGCCGTGCGTGTCAGCCGCGCCGCTTCGTATCTCCGGAACGCCACCTCGAAATCCAGATCGCAGGCTGCCACGGCCTTGCCCAGCGCGACGGCGTCCTCAAGGGCCATGCACGCGCCCTGCGCCAGGTATTGAAGCATGGGATGGGCAGCATCGCCCAGCAGCGTTGCCCGGCCTCGGCCCCAGGCAGCAGCGGGCTCCCGATCCGCGGTGCTCCAGCGCTTCCACGATCTGGGTTTGTCGAGCAGCGCGCGCGGGCGCCGGTGAATGCCGTCGAAGTAGGAAAGCACCTCCTCCTTGCTGCCGTCCCTCACGCCCCAGGTTTCCTGCTGCCGGCTGTGGAAAGTCACCACCAGGTTGTACTGCTCCCCGCCGCGCAGGGGATAGTGGACGAGGTGACAGTTCGGCCCACACCACACCACCGGCGCATTCCAGCGCAAATCCTCCGGCATCTCCTCGCGCGGCATGACGGCCCGATAGACGACATGCCCGGATACGCGCACCGCGTCACCGATCAGCTTGTCGCGAACGACGGATCGGATGCCGTCGCAGCCGATGACCGCTTCGCCTCGAAAAATATTTCCATCCTGGCCGGTCACGACGACATCCCGGTCGCCGACGACGACGTCCGTGACCTTCGTCGCCGCGTGCAGGGTGATTGATGGCGTTTGCCGCACCGATTCGAGGATGGATTTGTGCAGGTCGGCCCGATGTGTCACCGCATAAGGATTGCCGAACCGCCTGCGGAATTCCTCGCCGACCGGAAAGGAAGCCACTTCGCCTGCATCGACCGCATCCATGAGCACCAGGCGGTCGGTAAAGACAGAGCGGCGGCGCACGCCCTCGCCGATGCCCAGCGCATCCAGCGCGGCAAAGGCGTTGGGGGCGAGCTGGAGGCCGGCGCCGATCTCGGCGATCTCGGCGCTCTGCTCGAGCAATGTCACGGCGATGCCAACACGGGCCAGGGAAAGCGCGGCGGCGAGTCCGCCGATGCCGCCGCCCACGACTACGACCCGCATGGCACCGATAGGGTAAGGAGCCACGACGCGTACCGGGTGCTGCCCGGTTTCTCTGGATTCCTGGATTTGCCCATCAGGTGGCTGAGTTCCGGGAAAGGGCTTGAACCGCCTCTTTCATTACTGCTTTTCTTCCCTCGTCACTCGTTACCTATTGTGGTCAAAGACCGGCACACCCGGAAGGGCGCACCCGTCACTGATTCTTCAGGTAGTCGATGATCTTGCTGCGCGCATCGGCTTTTTTCTGGCTGTAGAACATGAACGAACCCGGAACCAGGGTCTGCGAACTCTTGATCCAGGCATCGAGTTTCGCGTCATCCCAGGTCACACCCGTCATTTTTTTCAGGAAGGCTTCGGAGTAGGCGTAGCCGCTGAAGGTGCCGGCTGTCTTGCCGACGATCCCGGCGAGCGGGGGGCCATAAAGCGGCACCACGGCGAACCGTTCGCCGGCCAAATCATGCCGCGGCAGATCGCCCCATTCCGAAGAGAGCGGATTCGGGAAATCAGGCTTCGCCCCCTCCGATGACATTGCCACCTGTACCGGCCGTCGCTGATCCGGGCCGCGATCGCCAGTTTTCTTCGCCAGGTTGCCATGACAGACCGAACATTCCTTGTTGTAGATCTGCAGGCCATCCATCTGATCGAGGTCCGCCGCCCGGGTGTCTGGCGCACCGAACAAAAACAGCGATAGCCCGAAAACCATCATTCTGGAGTTCATCGCATTCCTCCTTATCTTTTGACTGCGCTTCATCTTGTGACTGCGCTTCATCTTGTGACGGCGCCTCATCTTGTGACGGCGCTTCGATTGAAACAAAGCTTGCCGAGGTGCCCTGCCCTTCGCTGAAAGTATCCACCAAACGAGCGCCAGCGGCAAAGTGGCTGCTGGACCAAAAAATCGGGCCGGGGAATGAGGGTCACTTTTCCGCTGTGCTTTCTATCCACTCCCTCGCTCCGTCCTCGCTGTCAAACACCTGGATCTCGGCCTGGACGAACAACCGCGACAGCAGTGCGGTCCAAACCACGGAATCCTTCTCGCTGAGGATCGCGACACGGCCAACGTCCTGGGCATGCTCGAGAGTGAACTTGATGTCCTCGAGTGCCACATCCAGGGTGTAGTTCAGCATGCCCCGCAGGTCAACCATCAGATCGATTTGGGCCGTTGCGAGCAACTGCTGCCCGACTTCCTTTTCGATACGCTTGAAATCCTCGATCTCGAAAGTACCGAATACGCCAATGATCGTGAGTTGGCCTTCGTGCTGAACGGTGATCATGATTTATCCTGCCCTGGCTGGAGACGACTTCATGGTACTGCAACACTGCTGTCCGGAGCTTGCGGGGAACAAGGAAAAATTTGAAGCCAACCTTGTCCTCGCACGGTCGAACGTTTCAGCACTGATCGCTGAACGCGACACCACCATCCCCCGCTACTTTGCAGCTGCGTTTATCAATTCTTCTTTTTCTACCCTGCTCATCCGCTTGATTGCGTACTCCCGCTTCAACGCTTCCGAGCGCGTCTCCGCCATTTCCTGGTAGACCAGCACGACCGGTCGCCGGCCGCGGGTATAGTTTGCAGCCAGGAGCTTGCTGGAGTTGTGTTCGCCGACGCGCTTCACGGCGTCCCTGGCGATGCCGGTATAGAGGGTATCGTCAGAACAGCGGACGATGTAGATGGTCCAGGACATAAGGGCCGTGAATATCGTGAATGCCGTGAATATCGTTAATGCCGCAAAGAACGAACGCTGTGAGACCGCAAATTCTAAGCGTTAGACTTTACGACATTCACGATATTCACGGCATTCACTGCTTTTCCATCGCTTGCCGTTCCGTCAGACACTCATCGCTGCCAACGGGAAAGTCGCGACAGACCTCCGGCCTGCGCTCGTAGATCCGGCAAAGCATGGTTTTCCGGTCGAGGGCGGCGCACCAGCCATCGTCGAGGCGCCTCATGACCTGCCCGCCCCAACGATCGTTATCGATGAATTCGACCGGAGGATCGTCATCGCCCATGAGGATGACCTCGAGCTTGCAGCAACAGGCCCGGCAGGAGGCACAAGTGATGGTCATGCGATCAACCCGGGGGGGCTTTTGGGCCAGGCGCCAATCAGCCTGCAAGCGCGGGGGACGCGCTTTTACTGGACTGCGGATACGACCTGGGGAATTTCCTTTGGCGCCGTCGCCCATTCTTCCTCGAGCACACCGGTCTTGGTCACCAACACCTGCTTGGGCTTTCCCGTGGGATTGCGACTGAGGTAGCTGGCCACTTCCTTGCACAGGCGCTTGAAGTTCCCGGCCTGGTGATCCTCGACGACTTCCAGGGTGAAGTTCACCCGGTGCGTCACCCTCGGCAGTTCCAGGTTGAAATGGTGGGCTCCCTCGCTGTCCAGATACTCCACCGGCGCAGCGTTGAAATTCTTGCTCAGGGCTTTGCGAATTGCCGTAATTTTCTCGTTCACGATATGACCTCAAATAGTTTCGCCCTGGCGTCCGGCATTGCGCCTTGAAGCACCTGTTGCATTGGGCAGACTTACACTATACGTGGTCTTGAGACCCCAGTGGTGAGGGAAGAGGGAAACGGCCATGTTTGAGGCCGACCTCGCCGGCAAAAACTTGGGAAAAACAGGGATTCGGGCTGTTGTTCGCCTCTCGGCATTACTTCTTATTGCTCCTCGCACGTTGCTCTTTCTTGCGGTTTTTCCCTCGTCCCCCGCCCCTCTCCCCTCGTCCCTCGCACGCTTTGCGCGTACGATGCCGCCAATTCGCAACCGACGCGTTCCGCCCAGTAAAAATCCATGTCTGATACCCCCGATACCCCCCAACCCAGCTTCAGTGACCTCGGCCTGCCGCCGTCACTGCTAAAAGCCCTCGATGATGTCGGCTACGAGACGCCCTCGCCGATCCAGGCGCAGACCATTCCGCCGCTGCTGGCGGGCAAGGATGTGCTGGGCCAGGCGCAGACCGGTACCGGCAAGACCGCCGCCTTTGCTCTCCCGGTGCTCGCGCGCATCGACCTCCAGAAACGGGCGCCCCAGGCGCTGGTGCTGGCGCCCACCCGCGAGCTGGCAATCCAGGTCGCCGAGGCATTCCAGAAATATGCAGCCCATCTTCGCGACTTCCATGTCGTGCCGATCTACGGCGGCCAGGACTACGCTCCCCAGTTGAAGGCCCTGAAGCGCGGCGCGCATGTCGTCGTCGGCACCCCGGGCCGCGTGATCGACCACATGGACCGCGGCACGCTGAAGCTCGACGCGCTGAGCTGCCTGGTGCTGGACGAGGCCGATGAGATGTTGCGCATGGGCTTCATCGAAGACGTCGAGAAAGTGCTGCGGAAAACCCCGCCCACCCGCCAGGTCGCGCTGTTCTCCGCCACCATGCCGGCGGTTATCCGGCGCATCGCGCAGACCTACCTGAAGTCTCCGGTGGAAATCACCATCCGCGAAAAAACGTCCACCGTCGCCAACACCCGCCAGCGCTTCTGGATGGCCAGCGGCGGCGTGAGCAAGCTCGATGCCCTGACCCGCATCCTCGAGGCGGAGCCCTTCGACGGCATGCTCGTGTTCGTGCGCACCAAACAGGAGACCACGGAACTGGCGGGCAAGCTGGAGGCGCGCGGCTTTGGCGTGGCACCACTCAGCGGCGACGTCGACCAGAAGACGCGCGAGCGCACCGTGAACCGGCTCAGGAAAGGCGACCTCGACATCGTCGTCGCGACCGACGTTGCCGCGCGCGGACTGGACGTAGATCGCATCAGCCACGTGATCAACTACGACGTGCCGACCGACACCGAATCCTATGTGCATCGCATCGGCCGCACCGGCCGCGCGGGACGCAGCGGCGAAGCTATCCTGTTCGTGCTGCCGCGCGAGCGCCATATGCTACGCATCATCGAGCGCGCCACCCGCCAGGGCATCGAGGCGATGGAGCTGCCGACCATCGCGGCAGTCAACGAACAGCGCGTGGCGAAGTTCAAGGAGCGCATCACCGAGGTCCTCGACAATGCCGATCTCGCCGCAACGCTGGTCCCGTTCAGGAAGCTGGTCGAGGACCATCAACGCTCCGGCGACGTCTCCATGGCTGACATCGCGGCTGCCCTCGCCTATATCGTCCAGGGCGAAACGCCGCTGATCGTCGATGCCCCGCCGCAGCGCCCGTACACCCAGCCCCCCACGGAGAGGCACGAGCGTCCGCGCAAGTTCGAACGCGAAGACTCCCGCCCCGCTCCCGCCGGTGCTCCCACCGGCGCTGCGGGCGAGCCCCCGGCCGAACGCCAGCGCCCGCTCCGCGTTCGCCGCGGCCCCGAGGCCGGCATGACCACCTATCGCATCGAAGTCGGCAAGCAGCACGGCGTGAAGCCCGCCAACATCATGGGCGCCATCGCCAACGAAGCCGGCCTCGAAAGCCGTCACATCGGCCGTATCGAAATCCTCGACGACCACAGCTTCATCGACCTGCCCGAAGGCATGCCGAAAGAGATAGCGCGGGACCTGCGAAAGGTGTGGGTGTCCGGACAGCAGCTCAAGATCAGCAAAGTGGAAAGTGGATTGCCGCCGCCGAAGGAGAAAAGAAAGAAGAAGGACTGAGTAATAGCCGTGACGGACGTGACGATCGTGGCGGCGTGACGGCGTGACGGGGTAAACGCATAAAGACGGGTGGGTGAACAGTATTTCCTGGCTCTTACCCGTCACGATCGTCACGTCGTCACGTTCGTCACGGTTTTCCTACTTCCTCACCCCCACCACCCCGTCCCCAACCAGTTCCGTCAAGAATCCGGCCGTCCGCAACCTCTTCGCGACTTCATTCGGAACATCGCGTCCACTGGTGAGCTTGTTCGGTGAGCCGGTGTAGTGGAACAAGCGGCCTTTGCGCTTGATCACGCGGGCCAGGTGATCGTAGAAGACCTGGGAATAAAGCTCGCCGGCAATGCCGAAGCGCGGTGGGTCATGGAGGATGGCATCTACCGACTCGTTGGGCAGCTTCGTGATTTCTTCGGCGATGTCGCCTTTGGTCAGGGTCAACCCGTTGCCGACCAGCGGCGACCACGGATTGATGCTGCGCAGCCAGATCACGTCGGAATTCTTCTCGTACGAAATGACCTGCTTCGCCTGTCCCTGCAGGCACCAGGCAGCGAAGTAGCCGAGGCCGCCGCAGGTATCGAGAACGACTTTGCCGCGCGGCTGGATCAGGCCGACCTTGCGCTCGGCATCGGTCCACGGCGACAACTTCGCAGTGACCAGCATCTTGATGCCGTCGATCTCGAAGGTCGGCGTGCCCCACTCCGTCGGCACCAGCTTGATCAGCGATGCCGCAAAGCGTTGCACCGGTTCGAAGGTGTCACCGGTCCAGTGATAGATCGTCCGATCCTTGCATTTGGCCAACCAGGGAAATCGCTGGCCCTGCCACGTCCAGCCCGCCTCGCTTACTTCGACCATCACCGTTGAGCGGTTCAGGTCGAGCGAGCAGTCCATGGCTCTCCTGTCTGCCCGCAAGCCGGCGCGCAAGGTCTCGTGGGTCTTGAGGGTCAGCAGCGGCGCCGGCATGCTTGCGTCCGCAAGGCGGTTGCGGATTCACTGTTCACAGCTTGCGGACGAATTCCGCCGGCGCCAGGTTCGCGTATCGATCGCGCAACGCGAGAAGATCGCCGTCACCGGCAATCAGCACGTCGGCTTTCGCAGCGACAAGCGTCGCCAGCATCGGAACATCGTCCGGATCCAGCGGCGCTTCAACGAAAGTTCCGCTGCGATCCACGATCTCGGCACGACCATGCAACGGCCTGATGAATTGTTCGATGCGAAGGTCCTCAACTGATAAGGCGCGATGCCCTGCTTCCCTTGCGGTCCTGGTCGTGCACATCGTCCAGGTTCGGTGCGCGATGACAATTGATCGAGTAAGTCTTCCCGGCTGATCTTCAGGTTGCCTGCCGCGTCAGCCAGGATGACGCCCACTTTGCCTCTTACCGATGCCCTTTCGGATCCGGAACCGGCACGCCGAATTCCCGCCGGCAGACTTCTGCCAGGCGGGCGACGCCGTCGCGTAGCACCTGCTCGCCGGGATGCGCAAAACAAAGCCGGATCCGGCGCTGTCCGGCGACGGTATCGGTCATCCACTCTGCTCCCGGATTGACGGCGACGCCGGACTCCAGCGCGACCTGGGTCAGGCGAGTGGTATCGACCGCGTCCGGCAGCCTGACCCATAAAAAAATCCCGCCAGCCGGATCGTCGAAAGCGGCCACCGGACCGAACTGCGCCGTCAGCGCTTCCATCAGCACTTCGGCTTTTCGGCGCAGGGCTTTGCGCAAGGTCACGATATGGGTGTCGAAATGTTCGCGGCAGAACTCCGCGAGCACCATCTGCTCGAGCGCTCCCGACCCTCCGTCGCTCTTGATTGCCAGGATCCGGCTCATCACCGACCAGTCGGCGACCAGGTAGCCGATCCGCAAGGCCGGCGCGATCGACTTGGAGAACGAGCCGATGTGAATGACCCGGTCGTCTGCCGTCATGCCGCGCATCGCCTGCGGCCGCGCACCGCCCCAGACCAGGTCCGAATAACATTCGTCCTCGAACACCGGCACGCCGTGGTTTTCCGCAAGCGCCAGGATTTCCCGCCGGCGGCCTTCGCTCATCACCGTCGCGGTCGGGTTCTGCACGGTGGGGATGGTGTAGATGAATTTCGGACGAATGCCGCGCCCCTTCAGTTCCTTGAGCGTCGTTTCCAGCGTAGCGCTGCTCAGCCCGTCGCCATCCAGCGGCACGCCGACGACATTCGCGCCAACGCGCTTCAGGCGCGTAATCGCGCCGCCGTAGGTCATCTGCTCGACGATCACCGTATCGCCCGGGGATACCAGCAGGGCATTGACCAGGTCGAGCCCCTGCAGCGAACCGGACGTGATCAACACCTGGTCCGCGGAACATTTGATGCCGGCGTCCCGGTCCAGTTTGCCGGCGATGTATTCGCGCAATGGCCGGTAGCCCAGCGGGCCGCTGTCTAACCCATAGGTGGCGAGCGATCGTCCCTCCCGCTTCAGCACCTTCGCCGCCGCCGCAATGAGCGCCTCGACCGGCACGCAGTCGGCATCGTTGTGGCCACCGACGAAATTGAAACGCGGAAAACCGTTCCAGCGGGCAGCGGCGGGCGGCAGGTCGGGACGGACAAGCGTGGCGTAGTCGAGCATGAAGGGGTGCGGCTTGTTGTTGTGGAGAATCGGAGTATGCCGAAAAAAGGCAGCCGAAAGGTCAAAGGTGAAAGCTGAATGTAAGTGCGAAACACGCCCTCGGGCTTCTGATTTCCACTTTCACCTTTTCCCTTTTGCCTTTAACCTTTGTCTGATATGACGTCGCCCCCCCAATTCCCCCTCCCCTGCTCCAGGTCATCTGAATCGTCGTGTCCGGGCTTTTCGTGATCGGGCACCATCGCGACTACGCGCCGGACGCACCGGAGATCAGCCCGGCCGCTGTTTCCGCACGGCCCTGGAAAGTTTTTTCCAGAACATGTGCAGAGTCGGCATCGGGTCGCGAGCATCCCAGGTCAGGTGGTAGCTGGTAAGCGTGCGCCATGGCATCCTGAGCGCCCAGCGCAGGAGCTCTGCGCTGCTTTGCCGGCCCTGCTTGCGACAACCGAACCAGCTCAGCACGTCGCCGTAGAGCCAGTGGTACCGTTTTCCGGCTGGGTATGCCCTGGTGAGCGGAGCCAGCGCAACACGCGCAGCAATCTCCACCGCGATGCGCGGATAGTCGTACCCCAGTCGATAGGGCAGCGCCGCAGTGCTGTCCATCCTCGGGTTGAATTCAAGGAAGGCGACAGCCCCACTACCCTCGTCCACCATGAACTGGATACAGCCGATGCCGTGGTAGCCGAGAGCCTCGACCAGGCGCTCGCAGTAGGCGCGCAGTTCGGGGGCAACCGGCACCGAAACGCCTTCAACGCCGATTCCCGTACCGTCGAGCTCGTCGGTGCGCAGCACCTTCTGCTGGAAGTAGGCCACAAGGCGGCCGCGATCGGCGGCGATGTGGCAGTTCTGGCGCGCGCCGGAGGCAAATTTCTGCAGCAGGAGCGATTCCACATCAGGCTCGTTCGGCAGCTCGGCGAGAAAAGCGTCGAACGCATCGGGAGTCCGGAAAATGATGGCCTTCTTCTGCCTTATGTTCGCCGAGGAATCCTTGCGCTTGACCACGACCGGAAAGCCTATTTCGTGCGCGGCTCGCGACCAACCGGCGATATCGGTGAATTTTCTCCAGGCTGCGGTCGGGATGCCGAGCCTTGGGGTCAGCTCGTAGAGCGCGCGCTTGTCGAGGCACCGCAGCAACGTATCCGGATCGGGCATCACCCAGGTGGCGAGCGGCATGAAGCGTTCGGTGGCGCAGGCTATGCAGCGCGCCTGGTCTTCGCCGACCGGGAATACGTAGTCAGGCCTCTCGTGCCTGAGGTAGTCCTCGAGCTGATCGAGGAAGCGGTCGCGGTCGGATTCCTGGAACACGCGCACGTCGGAGACGTAGCGCGAAAGCGCGGTCGAACTGCGCCCTTCGCTGGTTCCCAGGGTGATACGGAAGCCGACCCGGCCCAGGGAGCGGACGATCGTCACCGTCTGCCTGTAGTCCCCAAGGACGAGGACATGGCGGTGCCTTGCCGCGAGATGGCTGGCGGGATCGCCGTGTTGTTCTGCCTGGCCCATGCTCTGAGTTGCGACGCTATAAGTTGCGACAGTTGCGATCTGTTCCGATACCGCCAGGTTGAAGTGAGCAGCGACTGCCGATTCTGCTTGTGGCCGCGAACCCGGCTGTCTGAATCCAGGGGACAGGGGAAGCAACCCAGCCAGAGAACATGTTAGCCCACACATCATCAGGAACATACCTGAATCTCCAGATTTGGTGCAGCGAACGAACTTGTGCCTTGCAGCGCAGTTTTCAGGAGCAATACGGTGTCATCAGTCCAGGCTCGATATGGCGCTGGTGCATCGGCCGCGTCGACGCACGATTCCTGCGGGACCGGCTCAACGAATGGCGGCGCATTCAGCACCGCGTTCCTTTCCTCTAGAATGCGGGTCGGAATAAACTACTGAGGCGCGCATGACAGCCTTGCCGGACAAACCGACTTCCCCGCCGACTCCCAGGAAAGCGAACCTGCTGCAGGTCATCTGGATCGTCGTGTCCGGATTCTTGATGATCGGGCGCAATCGGGACTATGGACCTGACGCGCCAAAGATCAGCCCCGCCCAGTTGGTCATCGTCGCGGTCATCGGGGCGGCGCTGTTTGTCGTGGGCCTGATCACACTCGTGAGCTTCATCACGCGCTGAGGAAAGTGGCGGGTGACTGCGGGGCAGGGCCCCTGAAGGGAGCGCACCGTGACGAAGGGCGGTGAACGGTGACGAAGGGCGGTGAACGGTGAACAGTAAACGGCGAACGGTGACAAAGCACCAAGGCACCGTTCACAGTTCACAGTTCACCGTTTACTGTTCACGGTCCTTCTTCACTGTTCACCGCCTTTCTTCACCGTTCGCCGCCTTCAAAGCTGCGGATCTCGGACAGCGCCTGGTTCAGGCTGATCTCGCCGGCCTCGAGGAGCTTGCCGACCAGGTGCTCGGTCAGTAGTTTTTGCCGGGACAGCAACGCCCTCGTCTCGCCGTAAAGGCGCTCGCTCTGCGCTTCCATGATGCTGCGCGTCTCCTCGTCCACTTCATGGCCGCCCCCGTTGCGGTCGCGGCCGAGCGCTCCGAAATTAAGGCGGGTCTTGCGGTACATGCCCATTTCCCCCACGGCGTGATGCAGCAGTTCCGTCACGCGGGTGATGTCGTTGTGCGCCCCGTTGGTCGTGCCCTCCTCGCCAAAGAAAAGTTCCTCGTTGGCCATGCCGCCCAGCAGCACGCGCACGTCGTGTTCGATGTCCCCCCTGGTCTTGAGCAGGTTGGCCCCCTGCTTGTGGAAGACGAATCCCAATGCATTGTTGCGGGGGTTGGCCTTCAGTGAAATCTTGATGGTTCTCATCTCGGCCAGGACCCGCTCCCAATTGCCGTTGGCCAGCTTGCGTTCGCGCTCCAGGTCCACCAGGAAGTGACCCCATTCGTGAACGGCAATGATGCGACGGTCGCGCTCGCGTTCCTTGGTGGTGTTAGTGTTGACGTTGCCCACGAGCACGCGCTCGGCGGCCTGCATCAGGGTATCGGCGCCGATCATTTCACCTGCCTGCACGGCTGTGATGCCGGCCTGGTTGACAATGGTCTCCAGGTCGGCCGGGCTGCGGCCCTCGGTCACTTCCACCAGGTGGCGCAGGTCCAGGTCGGGCAACACCTTGTCGGCGCGGCTGCCCAGGTAGTGGTCGATGATGGCCCGCCGTTCCTCCCGGTTGGGCATGCGAAAGTCCACCTTCATCTGGAAACGGCGCAGCATGGCTTCATCCATCTGCATGGTCTCGCTGTTGAAGTTGCTGGCCACGATCCAGATGATCTCGGCCTCGTGCCGGCTGCGCACGCCGTCCAGCACGGAAAGCAGCGTGTTCGCGGTGTCGTCGTCGAACTTGCGGCGGCCGCCGCGCTTCATGAAAAGGTCCTGCGCCTCGTCCATGAAAACGATGCAGCGCTTGCGGCGCCTGGCCATGGCCATGATGCGGCTCAACGTATTCGAGCCGCCTGACACGAAACCCGTTTCCAGGTTGGCCGCGGAGTGGAACAGGATGGGAAGCTGGAGTTCCTTGGCCAGGTAGCTGGCCAGCTTGGTTTTGCCGGTCCCCGCCGGACCGCTGAACATGACGTTGAAGGGCTTGCTGATGCCGTACTCGGCATACGCCGCGCGGCGCTGGTACTGGTCCTTGATCTGCGCCACCTCGGCCTTGATGTCGTCCATGCCCACCAGGTCGTCGATGGAGCCTTGTACCTGCGCCGGCTCGATGAACTTGAGCGATTTGAACTGGCCCTTGAGCTGGAAGTACAGGAAAGCCAGCAGGCCGAGCGTAAGTGCGCCCGAAAGCACGCCGCTGACGACGGCGATCCAGCCGTCCTTCGCGGACTGCGGGCGGGCGCCGGCAAAACGCTGGTCCAGGCGTTCGAGCAATTCGACGCTGCCGGCGCTGAGCTCGTCGCGCGGAACGAAGACTAATTTGCCGCCCCACAGTGCAGTGACGGCCTTGTCGGCGAAGATCTTGCTCTCCATGTCGCTCGGGTAATACGCGTGCTGCCTGCCTTGCGATTCGATCAGGATGACGCGCTCCGAAACGCTCCACGTCAGTGGCTTGTAGATCACCGTGATGCGCTTGACCGGGTGGGTTTCAAGGAAGCTCAGTACCGAACCGGTGCCGAACACTACGGGCAGCGTCTCATTGAGCGTCCATATCCCCTCGCCCGCCTTCCCGCCAGCGGTCATGGACCTGACCTGCTCGGCAACCGCGGCCTGCTTGAGGACGTGCGCCAACGAATAAAGTCCGCTGACCGGTATCAGGACGGCCAGGGCCAGCACGATCAGCTTGACGGCCACCGGCTGGATGACAAACCAATCCTGCAGCCGGCCTGCAGTCTTCCTGATGGCCAGCCACAACCCCGTTGAGGCCGGTGCCGCGTCGTGCGATCCCGATAAATCCGACATGGCGTCTTTCGTGGCGGGCACCATGCCATGGTCCCGAGCCGGAACACGGGAATGACAATGGCGCCAGGCTGCAGGCTCTTTTGAGTGACAGCCGGGGGAAGAGTCTTAAAGAATCCCCAAGTGGGATTGGAGTCAGCTTCCGCCCCCGGGGTTCCGGTTACCGCTGTGGAATGTAACTATCAGGCCGCTATGAGCGATACCGCACTGAGAGTCCGGGCCGGCAAAGGAACAATGCAAAGTCGCGTGTAGTGGCTCCTTGCTGTCAGGCACGCGCTTCGATCCTTAACCCCAGAGAAAGGGGAAATCCTGTGAACAACATCGTCTACATCGTCGGCGCAATCGTCATCATCGTCGCAATCCTGTCGTTCTTCGGGCTGCGCTAGACAAAACCCTAGACAAAACCCCTAGACAAAACCCCGGCGCCTCCACGCGCGGCCCGGACCCTGGCCCCGCGGCGTTGCCCGGCCTGTCAGAAGTGTACGGGTCTGCAAATCGCGGGCACGGATTCGAATCGCGGCCCTCGGGTCGGGAAAGCGAAGGTCAATTTGCGTCGCACTTGCTGGAAAGTCCCGTTCGCCCTGGTGCTCGTCCCGCTATGCCTTGCAGCATGCGGTGGCGGAGCCGGGGCAGATAACGCCGGGACAAACGCCAGCCCCTCGCCGGCTGCACCCGGCACGCCGTCATTACAAACTACAACGCCACCGCCAGCAACGGCAATCCAGCACTCTTTCGCCTATGTTGCGGATGATTTTTCCAATACCGTCTCGGCCTACAGCATCAGTCCGGCGACCGGGGAATTGACCCCGGTGGGTTTGCCCGTCACGGCCGGAAATTATCCCACCCAGATCGCCGTGCATCCCGGCGGCAAATTCGCTTATGTGTCGAATACCTCGTATCAGGGCGTGTCCGCTTACCGCATCAATGCTGCCACCGGCGCCCTGACCCAGATCGGCGCTACCGGAGACAATAGTACCAACGGGACCAGTTCGGTCGCCGTGGATCCTGGCGGCAATTTTCTCTTTGTGCCGAACAACTACCCAAGCGACTCGCCCTTTCCGCCGCCGCAAGAGCCGCAGTCGATCTCGACCTGGCACATCGATGCCGACACCGGCGCATTGATCCTGGCAAGCACGGTCGTGATAGGCAGAGCGATCACCTCGATTCAGGTACCCCGCAATGGCAATGTCGCCTATGTGAAAAGCGAAAGCCCCAACCTCATCGCGGCGTACGCCATTGATCCGGCCTCCGGGGCCCTGACCTTTCTCGCAGCAACTGCGGATGGAGTCGGGGTTGCGCGCATTGCTGCGCATCCGAGCGGCAAGTTCGCGTATGCGGCAAACAGCGCAGGCTCGGGCCCAGGCGAGGTGTCGACGTACCAACTGGATCGCGCAGCCGGAACGTTGACCCGGCAGGGCTCGCCTGTCACAACGGGAGTTGCTCCCCAGTCCATCGCAGTGCATCCGGATGGCAACCTTGCCTATGTCGCGAACCAGAACTCCAACGACATCTGGATTTACCGCATCGATGCTGCGAGCGGTGCATTGACGCCGAGCGGCGCGCCGGTCTCAGCGGGCAATCCCAAGTCCATTGCCTTCGACCCGAGTGGTCAATTCGCCTATGTCGGCATGACCAGCGGCATCCAGGCCTACAGTGTCGATGCGGCAACCGGCGCCCTGACAGCGGTCGCCACACCCGTGCAGAGGTCCCGGCTCGCAGTGTCCATCGCAACCACCCGGACCACAGAATAATCCCGCAACCTGGAGCCGCTGCGTGGTCCAGAGGGAGGGCAGCAAATCTGCCAACTCTTACGCTGCGGGGATCTTGCAGTGCCGGGACCGGCCCGGCTCAGCGAGGGTCATTCCGGCGCGTCATAACGGTAGTAGAGCGTGTTCAGGTATCGCGCAACCTCCGTGATGTCTGCGTCGCCCCAACCAAGCGATGAATTACCCTGCCAGCGATCGACCTGCCCCCACAAAGTGACCCAGTCGGTGGCGATTTTCTTTTCCCGCCAGTGGACCTCGGTAGTGTGGCAGGCGATGCAATGTGTGGAATACAACAGTTCACCGCGTGACGCGTCGCGCTCGGGCTCTGCGGCAGCGGCAAGATTGCTGAGCAACCCGAACAGCAAGACGAGGACGTCTCTTCGAAGCATGGTATCTCCCGCAAGCATTACGATCCGCCCCAGCGCATAGGCCTCGACCCGGACCGGGCAGTCAAAACCAGATTCATCGAGGAGAGACAACCGGCCCGTCTGTTCGCGAACGACTGCTCCCGGCTGAAACCAGCCGCCCGGCGGCGAAATTTTCCCGGACCCCTCGTCATGTCATGGCCGCGGACTGCTTTTTGCCTTACTCCGCACAGTCCGCGCAGACTTGTTCTGACACCGGCCTGTGCCTCCAAGTTCGAGCCATGGGAAATAGACTCCGTGCCCGTCTTGCGTAGTCCGTACGGACTAAATTCCTCGATGCCGGATGGGTAGGTGTGAAATTTATATCCTGTCAATCTGTCTCACCGGCATGCATTGATCATGACGCCCTGTTACGTGGTGTCGAGGGCAACTCATCTGGAACGCTAAATCCGGAACGCTAAATCCGGAATCCTAAAGGAGCTGCAAATGAAGATCCTCCGGCTTGACCAGAATGCCCTCAGGGCGCTGGGTGCGCTGATTCCGACCTTGCTGTTGTCGGCGTGCGGCGGTGGCGGCGGCGATGGCAGTGGCGGTGGCGGTAGCGCGAGCCAGGGCAGCGTTCGCGTCGCCCTGACCGATGCTCCGGCCTGCGGCTTCGATGCAGTCAATGTCACCATCCGGGAGGTCCGCATCCATCGGAGCGCGGAGGTTGAAGACGCCTACGACGACGAAGACGACAACGAAGACAACGAAGACAACCGCAAAGGCAAGGACAAGGACGACGAACACGACAAGAACAGGCGCAACGAAGGCTGGACCCGGATCAGCATCGATCCGCCGCGCAAGATCAACCTGCTCGACCTGACCAACGGCGTGTTTACAAGCCTCGGCGAAGCGCCCCTCGAGGCCGGCCACTACCAACAGGTCCGCCTGGTGCTGGCATCGAACAAAGGCGGCACCATCGCGAATTCGGTGGTGTTCTCCGGAACCGATGTTGAGATTCCGATCAAACTTCCCAGTGGGGATCGCTCAGGCATCAAGCTGGTCCATGGATTCACCGTGAACGCCGGCGAGCGGACGGACCTGATGCTCGATTTCGATGCCTGCAAGTCCATCGTCAGGCACGGCAAGGGGTCCCGCTTCCTCAAGCCGAAGATCAAGATCAAGGCTTTCCCTGTCCCGATCGAAACCGCCACTAACGGCATCCGCGGTGTGGTCAGTTCAGCCCTGCTCGGTTCCAACGTGATGGTTTCCGCGCAGCAGGGCGGCGAAGTCATCCTCAGCGCCGCTCCAGATTCGCAGACGGGAGAATTTTTCCTGGCGCGATTGGCGCCGGGCACTTACGACTTCGTGATGACGGCCGATGGCTACTCGACTGCGGTGATCATCAACGTGCCGGTCGCCGACCAGAGCACCGTTGCAGTACTGGCGACGAGCGCACTGCCGCTGACACTTCCGGATTCGCGCACTCGCACGATATCCGGAACCGTCCGTCTGAATCCGGCAAGCACGACCAACACCGTGCCGTTCGTGACGGCAAAACAAAGCGGCAACGCGACGACCATCTCGGTGCAGTCGGATGCGGCGGACCATCTGGATGGCACGTATCTCCTGACCCTTCCCATCGACGCGCCAGTGTCCGGGAGATACGGTCCGCTGCCGATTCCCCTGAATCCGTTCGTGGCAGCCAGCGGGAAGTACAACATCGAAGCTTCTGCCGAGGGGTACGCGACGAGCCCGGCGGTTGCGAAGGACATCTTCAGCGCCAGTGCGACCCAGGACTTCACGCTGGTTCCATAGCCGGGCCGGCATCTGCCGGTTTCGGCCACGCAAGTGTCCGTACGGCGCCCTGCAGGGGCGGAAACACCAGCCAAAGCAGCAAGGATCGTCGCCCGCCCCGGACGGGCGATTGCGGGTTCGTTTCGCTGACCGCTCGCCTCGTTGACCGCTCGCCTGATTGACCGCTAACGCGATTTTTTCTTTTGTTCCAGCTTCCTCTGCAGGTCCGCGAAGGGATTGTGCGTCGCCCCGGGCCTCTGGTCATCGGGATTGCGCCCCCTCACCGCCTCGTCGGCGACCCTTGCATGCTCGTTCTCGTGGCAATAAATGCAAAGCAGCTCCCAATTGCTGCCGTCCAGCGGATTGTTGTCGTGGTTGTGATCCTTGTGGTGCACCGTCAACTCGCGCAGGCGCACGCCGGAGAATTCACGGGCGCAGCGCCCGCAAATGTGGGGATAGAGCTTGAGTGCCCGCTCGCGATAGGTTGTCTCGCGTTCGGTGCTATGCCGGCGCGCTTCCGCAATGACGCGGTCGAGCCGGGACGGATCGGGTACGGGGGCCTTGGCCATGAGCAGCGGCTTACTGTACGGTTGGAGTGCCCACTTTAGCGCTTTTCAATCCCGTCATGCGGGCCGGCCTTGGAACAAGCCCCTCCCGATATGCAATGATGCGGCCTTGGTTGACATTTTCCACGGGCAACACCCTGCGCCGGGTTTTACGGGATAGAACATTCAGCCCGGGCGCGACCAGATTCAGGGATTCGAATGGCAATGAGCGGCATGACGGCGTCTGCAGAAAAACATACCGGCCAGCCACAAACGTTCGACGCGCTGGTCATCGGTGCGGGGTTTTCCGGGCTTTATCAGCTGCTTTGCCTGCGCGACCGGCTGGGCTTTTCGGTCAAGGTGCTGGAGGCCGGCGCCGGCGTCGGTGGCACCTGGTACTGGAATCGCTACCCGGGTGCGCGCTGCGATTCGGAAAGCCATTCGTACTGCTACACCTTCTCCGAAGACCTGTGGAAGGAATGGGAGTGGTCGGAGAAGTATCCCGGCCCCACGGAAATCCTGCGCTATCTCAATCATGTCGCCGACAAGTTCGACCTGAAACGGGATATTCGCTTCGATACCCGTGTCGAATCGGCGCACTACGACCAGGCCGCGAACCGCTGGCGATTGACCACGGATGCCGGCGAGGTGTTGACGGCGCAATTCCTGATTTCCGCCGTGGGCTGCCTGTCGACGGCGAATATCCCGGACATCCCAGGCCTGGATACGTTCCAGGGCAAGTGGTACCACACCGGGCAATGGCCGCATGAAGGCGTCGACTTCCGCGGCAAACGGGTCGGCCAGATCGGCACGGGCTCGACCGGAATCCAGGCGGCGCCGGTGATAGCGGAAACAGCTGCCCACCTGACAGTCTTCCAGCGCACGGCGAACTACAGCGTACCTGCGCGCAATGGCCCGCTCACCCCGGCGTTCAATCGCTGGATCCAGGACAACATGGAAGAGATCCGGACGACCATGCGCGCAGCCGTCAACGGCCATCCCTTCCTGCTCTCCGAGACCCTGACGCTGTCGATTCCGCCGGAGGAACGCCAGGCCCGTTACGAAAAAGCCTGGGAGACCGGTGGCCTGCGCTTCCGCGGGGTGTTTCGCGACCTGGTGACGAACAACGAAGCAAACGCCACCGCGTCCATTTTCCTCAAGGACAAGATCCGCAAGATCGTGAAAGATCCGGCAACGGCGGAGAAGCTGGCCGACATCGACCACCCTTATGCCGCCAAGCGCCCGCCGATCGACACCGACTATTTCGAGACCTTCAACCGCAACAACGTGGCGCTGGTCGACGTCCGTGCCGATCCGATAGAACGGATCACCGCAGGCGGAATAAAAACGCACAGTGCCGAATACCCGCTCGACGTCATCGTCTTCGCCACGGGCTTCGACGGCATGACCGGCTCGCTGTTGCGCATGGACATTCGCGGTCGCGACGACGTGCCGCTGAAGGAAGCGTGGAAGGCGGGGCCGCGTAACTACCTCGGACTTCAAGTTGCGGGTTTTCCGAATCTGTTCACCATCACTGGCCCTGGGAGTCCGTCAGTCCTGTGCAACATGCCGGTGGCCATCGAGCAGCATGTCGAGTGGATCACCGACTGCATCGCGCACATGCGCAAGCACGGCCTCAAGCGGATCGAGCCGCGGGAAGAAGCCGTGGATTCGTGGGTGGCGCAGGTGAACGCGGCCGCCGAAGCCACGGTACTGCCGCAGGCGAAGCACTCCTGGTACCTCGGCGCCAACATTCCCGGCAAGCCGCGGGTGTTCATGCCGTACGCCGGCGGCATGGCGTACTATCGTAAAATCTGCGCCGACGTAGCCGCCAGGAATTACGAAGGATTCATGTTCAATGCCTGAAATGAAAGATTGCTGCCATTGAGAAATTCAGAAACCAATCCAGAAAACACAAATCGCAGATCCCGCTCCGTCCTTCAGGCAAAACTCCTTCGAATCCCCTTAATCGTTTTCCTCGCGGTTTCTGGCATCACTTTCGCACAATCTTCGCCGGACACCCTTGCCGCGACACTGCCGGCAATGGCGTCACCTGAAGAAAAGAAAATCCCTGCCTGGGATGCACCGGAGCCGTGGCGAACCGATCGCTTCCTGCTGGAGACGAGCGTCTACACCAGGCACTATCACTACGACCCCGCGCATAACAACGACCAGAACCTGCTCCTGGGGGAATGGAACATTACCGAACAATGGCTGGTCGGCGCCGCGATGTTCGACAACTCGTTCAGCCAGAACACACAGTACGTATATGGCGGCTATCGATTCCGCCCGCTGTCGAGCCTGCCAGCGCTTTACTTCAAGATATCGGCCGGCCTCATCCACGGCTACAAGGACGAGTACCAGGACAAGATTCCCTTCAACGGCGGTGGAATTGCCCCCGTCATCATTCCCACCGTGGGCTATTGCCTGAACCGCTTTTGCTCCGAGCTCATCTTCTTCGGGGCGGCAGGACTGATGGCAACGGTGGGCGTCACCATTCCCTGACCTGCGCGGCACGAGCTAAAAACGGGCTCGAAGGCAGGGCGCACCTGAAAGCCTCTGCATTGCCATCCGCCCAAGGGAGCCGTTAAACTGATTCGGCGTTGGGAGACACCCTCTCGGGAACGGGGCATCGGCACGGCGGCATGGATTCCGACACAAGAAGACGACATCGCATCGCGGTGGCGCGCAGAGGAGGAGATCACGGTGGCGATATTCAGACGTGAACTGATCAAGGCGGGCGCCGCGGTGGTTGGCGCGACAGTGGTTGGCGCGACGGCCCTGTCGCGGCGCAGTTGGGGACAAACGCCGCCGATCAACCTGGTGTTTTCGCACCATGTCCCCACCACCCATCTGATCCACGGCGTGGCCGAGAAATTCGCCTCCAAAGTGAAGGAGCGCACCAACGGTGCGGTTACCATCAGCATCCGCCCGGCTTCGCAGCTTTTCAACCTGCGCACGTCGGCCGAGGCGCTGCAACTCGGCACGCTGGACATGTGCTGGACCGATCTCGGCACCCTGGGCAATTGGCAACCGCAGTTCGGGTTCGTCTCCCTGCCGTTCCTGTTCAATGACTACGATCACGTCAAGAAGGTCCTGTACGGGCCCATAGGCCAGGGGGTCTGCAAGGAAGCGAAGGACGCCCTTGGCGTCGAGATCCTATCGCTGGGCGCTTCCGGATTCCGTGTGTTCCTGTCGAAGAAGCCCATCCAGACGGCCGATGACGTTCGCGGCCTGCGCCTGCGCGTCCCCGAGATCCCGACCTGGGTCGAGATGGCGAAGGCGCTCGGCGCAAATCCGACACCGATCCCGGCGGGGGAAATCTACACGGCACTGCAAACAGGCGTGGTCGACGCGTTCGAGGCGCCCGCCGACTACATCCAGTCCACCAGGAACTACGAAGTCGCCGGCTTCATCACGCGCACGCACCACATCTTTACCGAGGTGTCGATGATGGCCAGCGCCAGCAAGATGGCGTCGCTACCGGCGGGCATGCAGAAGGTAATTCGCGAGGCGGCTGTCGAAGCCGTGCAGAAAGACATGTGGGCGGCCAACCTCAAGGCGCAGCAGTCCGCCTGGGACGATCTCGCCAAACTGATCAAGGCCAATCCCAACCCCGACATCGCCAGCTTCCGTTCGAAAATGGGCCCCGTCATCAACGGCTTCGTTGCCCAGTCGGGAGCGAAGGGCAAGGCGCTGGTCGAAGCCGTGCAGGCCGCCGGCAAGGCCTGACTCGGAAAACAGGAATGAGCAGCCTGCCCGCGCGCCCGGCGGCGTCGCTCACGGGCCGCCTTCAGGCTTCGCTGAAGGCGGTGTCCGTCGCGCTCCTCGCCAGTTACTTCGTCCTGGTGCTGTTGCAGGTGTTCTTTCGCTATGTGCTGAACGAATCCCTGTTCTGGGCCGAGGAGTTGGTCCGCGCCGCGATGCTCTGGGGAATCATGCTAAGTTCGGCCCTGGTGGCGGCATCGCGCGGCCACATCCGCGTCGATTTTCTCGAGTCCATGCTGCCGCCCAGCGGGAGGCGCATCCTGATCTGGGCCGCCAACGTGCTGACGCTCGCCTTCAGCCTGATATTGCTGTGGGCCGGCATCCAGTTCGTCGACCGCACCTGGATGCAGCAATCCGCGGTACTCGATGTGCCCAAGTGGACTGTCTATCTGGCAATCCCCGTCGGCGCGGCGCTCGAATCGCTGCTGATGATCCTGACCTGGAACCGTGATGTCCCCGCCCCTGACGAAATGACGGACCGCACGTTGTGAGCATCGGCCTGATGCTGGTGCTGTTCTTCGTCTTCATGGCGATCGGCATGCCGATCGCCTATTGCATGGGCCTGGCAGCCATCCTCACGGTTCTGGTCGACGGCCAGCTTCCCGTCCTGCTCCTGGCCCAGCAGTTCTACGATTCCCTGGACAACTTCTCGCTGCTTGCGGTGCCCCTGTTCATCCTCGCCGGCGAACTGATGAGCGTGGCGGGAATCACCGACCGCCTGGTGGGCATGTCGCGCGCGCTCATCGGCCACCTGCGAGGCGGGCTCGCCCAGGCCAACATCCTGACCAATATGTTCATGGGGGCGATTTCCGGTTCGGCCCTCGCCGACCTCGCCGCCATCGGCTCGATGATGATCCCGGCGATGAAACGTGAAGGCTACAAACCGGCGTTCGCGGTGGCAGTGACCGCCTGCGCGGCGATGATGGCGCCGATCATTCCGCCCAGCATCATTGCGGTGATCTACGGCTCCGTCACGGGGGTCTCCATCGGCGCGCTGTTCCTGGGCGGCGTCATTCCGGGCCTGCTGGCGGGATCGTCGATGATGCTTCTGACGTGGTACATGGCGCCCCGCGTCGGCGCCGGTCCATCGCCGCGGGCTTCCCGCGCCGAAGTGGTTTCGTCCACGGGCCGGGCATTGCCTGCACTGGTTATGCCGGCGATCATCATCGGCGGCATCCTCTCCGGCGCTTTCACGCCCACCGAAGCCGGCGCGGTCGCGGCGCTCTATGCGTTGCTGTTCGGGCTCGCCGTCCGCAAGCACAACCGGGCTTCGCTCTACCGCAACTTCTCCGCGGCTGCGGAAACGACGGCAAGCGCGTTGATCACGCTCGGCGGGGCGGCACTCTTCAGTTGGGTATTGAGCCGCGCGGGCGTTGGCCAGGCTGCCCTCCAGTTCATGCTGTCGATCACGTCGGACCCCAAGCTGGCCATGCTGGTGCTGATCGCGTTTTTCTTCCTGCTGGGCACCTTCCTGGAACCGGTACCCGCGCTGATCATCGTCGTGCCGATCATGGGCCCGCTCATCGCCCACCTGGGCTACGATCCGGTGCATTTCGGCATCATCACCATCATGCTGCTGGTGGTCGGATCGGTGACGCCGCCAGTCGGGGTGCTGGCCATGGTCGCCAGCCGCATCGCCGGGATCAGCTACACCGCCTCCCTGACCATGCTCGCCCCCTTTATCGCGGCGTGGATGGCGGTGATCCTGCTCGTCGCCTACGTCCCCGAACTTGTCCTCTGGCTGCCGCGGTTGATGAAGTAGGTAGCGCGCGCGCAATTCAGCGAACGGTGATCAGTGAACGGTGAACGGTGAACGGGTAGTAGCAAACGGTTAACAGTGAACGGTAGATCAGTAGCCCATTTCGCTATTCACCGATTGCTGTTCACTGATCACCGTTCACCGTTCACCGTTCACCGTTAACCGATCACCGTTCACCGTTCACCATTCACCAGCTCATTCCACCACTTTCACCTTTTGCCCGGGACTGACGTTCCCGCCCCCGTACACACCATTCAGCAGCCGTAACTGCTGCTCGGCATTGCTTCCCAACGGTGACTGCCTGGCCAGTTCCGCGAAGCCGCCACCCGGCATCGGCACGCTCTTCAGCCTCCAGGGACGCGCGGCACTGCGATCGCCTGCGGTCATGGCGCGGAATGAAGACTCCGCCTGCTGGATCTGGGGATACGCCCGCTGCAGCGACTGCTGATCCTTGGCTCCATAGATGAAGGCGTAGTTCTGGTTCGATGGGCCGGTGACCAGCGTCAGTTCGACGGCTTGCGCCTGCCCCTTCTCGTTTTTTACGGTGCCGGCGAAATGCGTTGCAGGCAGTCCGTTGAAGTTGCGTTTTTCTGTCTTGCCCGATGCCGGCTTGATGGAATTGCGGATGATTTCCTCGTGGGTGCTGCCGGCCTTCGGCGGCACCACCTTGACGATGACCGCCGCGTTGCCCTCGCCGTTTACCATCGCCAGCGCATCGACCGAGTTCTGGATTTTCCAGCCCGGCGGCGCCGTCAGGGCGAAACCCAGCGGCTCATGGTAGAAGTTTTGTCCTCGTGTGACGCCCTGCTCTGCGCTGTCGCCGAATGCCACACCGTCCATGACCTGCAGGTAGCGGTCGCGGCCTTCATCGCCGTAGCTGGCCTGGGCCTTGTACTCGTCCGCAATCCTGGTGATGTCGCGCAAGCGCTCCTCGTTGCTCGGGTGCGACGCCAGCCAATCCGATCCTTCCCGGGGTGCGCGCCCTTCGGATTTGGCCTGGTCGGCGGCGAAACGCTCCTGGCTCTCGAGCACCTTGATCACGTCGACCATGTTGCGCGGATCGTAGTTGAGCCCATTGAGATATTCGGCGCCTAGCTTGTCCGCCTGCGATTCCTGGCCGCGGCTGTATTTCGCGACATAGCCGGCGGCGATTCCCTGCGAAGCCTGCGATGCCGCATTGGCGGCGCCTCGCACCCCCTGGCTCTCGAGCACTACGCCAAGGATGGTAGCGGCCATGACACCGATGCCCGCGCTCTGCTGGCGCGTCGCGCGTTGCGAGCCGTGCCGCGCCGTGACGTGCCCGATTTCATGTCCCACGACACCCGCCAGATCGGCCTCGCTGTCCATGTAAGCCATGATGCCGCGCGTGACGTACACGTAGCCGCCGGGCAATGCGAAGGCATTGACGTCGGGGCTGTCGAGCACCGTGAAGTGCCAGTCAAGCTCGGGCCGATGCGAGGCCTTGGCGAGGCGCTGGCCAACTTCGTTGACGTAGGCCTGGACCTTCGCATCCTTGTATTCACCGAACTGTGCGAGGATCTGCGGGTGCGCCTTCGCGCCTTCGGCCATCTCGGAGCGCTCGTCCATGACCGTGCGCTCTTTTTTTCCAGTGACGGGGTTTTCGACGGTGGCGCAACCCGGAACCAGCACCGTGGCGGCGAGGCAGGCGACAATCAGAAGTCTGCGCATGGAAATCTCCTTGAATAAGGTGGTTCGACAAGTTCCTTGCCCCGGCGTTGCATCCGGGAGCGGCGCCCGCGCAGTCCGGACTATGCCGTCCGGATCACAGCGTCGCGAGGTCTGACCGGCGTAAATCCCGCGCGGCCTTTCGGGTATCGATTGATGGGCCTGTGATCCAGCGGTTCGGGGACGACGACTACACAGCGCGCCGGGAGGATGCCATTGATTTGGCGGGTCCCACAGGCCCTGCCCGCAGGTTCAGCCCGTGCGTACCTCATCCGTCCACACCCTGAAGCTCGCCAAAGCGGCGGGACCGAACGCGTTGCTGATCGCGACGTCCGAAGCGTCGCGGCCCCGGGCGATGAGTACCCTGCCAATGCGTGGAATATTGTTGCGGGGGTCGAACGTGTACCAATTGCCGTCGAGGAATGCTTCAAACCAGGCGGCGAAATCCATCGTGCCGTGCGGTGGGGGCACGCCGATGTCGCCCAGGTAGCCGGTGCAGTAGCGTGCAGGGATGTTCATGCATCGGCAGAAAGCAACGGCAAGGTGCGCGTAGTCGCGACAGACACCGGTCCTGTCGTGAAAGGCTTCCAGCGCCGTACGTGTCATGCGCGCATGCTCATAGCCGAAGGTGATGTGTTGGTGGACGTAGTCGCAGATCGCCTGAACGCGGCCCCATCCCGTTGGTGCGTTCCCGAACAACTTCCACGCCGTCTCGGACAACCGATCGGTTTCGCAATACCGGCTGCCGAGCAGGAAGAGCAGCGCCTCCTCCGGCAGTTCCGGCACCGGGACCTGTCGCGCCTGCGGAACGACCACGTCGGCGGCTCCGTTATCTTTTACGACCGCGTTGGCGGAGATGCGCATGCGGCCCTTTGGGGCGACGAGGCGGGTACACCAGTTGCCGAAGCTGTCCCGGTAGGCCGCCATCGGCAGCGGCGGATCGACCACCAGATCGTCACGGCCGACGAGATCGGACACGCGTGTGAAGTGGACGTTGACATTGAATATCATCGGGGTTGGCTGCGGGCATTCGTAGATCATTTCAAAACCGACACGAATCTGCATGTGGGGCCTCAAGGTTTCTCCAGGCCGGGACGCGCCTGGCGGGCGGCGTAGTCGCCGGCGACGGATCGTTGGACCGTGAGCCCGCACCCGACGTTCACCATGACCATTTCAGGCCGCACACGTCTCGCGCAGCGAATCAATCAGCAAGCGGCGCAATGCCGTCCAGCGCCGGCCCGCGGTGAGAACAATGTCCTGGTTGACCTCCAGTTCAATGCCGACGTAGGCGCCAGGCGGGAAGCGCAGGCGCAAGTGCGAGGTCAGCCCGTCCCCCTTGCCCGCATAGGGGTAGTTGCGGCGTACGCGCAGCTCGGGAGCCGTTGACGCAAGCGCTGCCTTCCAGCGCGCGCACAGCTCGACCTCCCCGCGCCGACCGGGGTGATAGAGCAGCCCCACGTCGGCACGCCGCACCTGGCCGTTCAACTTCGGCGTGAAGCTATGCGCCGAAATGTGGATCACACGTCGGCCGCGCGACACCGACTGGCTGACGAAATGCTCGGCCTGCTCGCGATAGGGCCGGTAGTATTGGTCGAGGATCTTCGCGCGCAGCTTCGCCGGCGCGCCGCGCGTAGCGGCCGAGAACACGCGCGGGTGACCGATCGATCGATTGAGGTCGACAAGCAGGCGGCTGACGGTCGAGGTCAGGAGCAAACCCCTCAGGGCCGCTGCAATTGCCCTGGCCAGGACCAGCGAACCGGGATCGTAGCCGCGATGGGAATCCAGCAGCGCCCGGGATCCTCGGAACAACTCTCGATAAGGCAGGGGAATCCGGTTGCCGCCGTGTTCACAGGTGATGAGGAACGCGTCGGCCACTGCGGCCGGTCACCAGCGCAGGTCGGGCAACTGGCGGAACACCTGGCGTGTGCCGTCGACCCACGCCCGGGTTAGTTCGGTGAAATAGGCGTCCCCTTCGTCGAACCGGCGGCGCTTCTGCAACTGCAAGCTGTCCTGCTCGTAGCAAATGAGGTCGATCGGCATGCCCACCGACAAATTGCTGCGCATGGTCGAATCGAACGACACCAGCACGCACTTGGTGGCGTCCGCAAGGTCGGTGGCGCGCGTGATCACGCGTTCGATGACAGGTTTGCCGTACTTGGTTTCGCCGGTCTGAAAATAGGTCGTTTCGACCCCGGCTTCGATGAAATTGCCCTCGGCATAGATCCGGAACAGCCGCAACCCCTCACCGTTAATCTGCCCACCGACGATAAACGAGGCATTGAAGCCAATGTCGCTCTCCTGCAGGTACTCTCCGTCGCGCCGCTCGACTTGACGCATTGCATCCGAAACCAGGGTCGCAACCTCGAACATTGATCGCGCGCCCCAGAGGTTGGGACCCGCGGTGGCGTCTGCGCAGCGCTGGTTCAGCAAGCTGATCACGGCCTGCGTGCCGGCGAGATTTCCCGAGCTCAACAAGACGATGACGCGGTCTCCGGGACGCTCGAACACCGTCATCTTGCAGAACTTGGCAATGTTGTCGACGCCGGCATTGGTACGGGAGTCGGAGGCGAAAATCATGCCCTTGTCGAGCAATACGCCTATACAGTAGGTCATGCCTCGTGCAGTTTTCTCACTGCTTACCTCATCTTGACGACATTATTGGCATTCGCCTGCCGGCGAATGGACTTGTGCGTGGTTGACACGCCGAGGGCGATTCTGCCTGATGTCTGCGCGGGATGCTCGTTTCTACTTTAGCTCGCTCCTACTTCACGGCGGGGAACCACCTGCGATGACGCGCATTTTCTGATTAATGCACGATAGGAGTCGCCTCCCTACTTCACGCCGCGGCGGAATCTGTATCCCTGGTAGGCGAATATCATTCCATCCGGCGTGATCTGCTCCAGCAGGAGACCGGGGGCGATGGAGTCGCCCTCCCGTCGTATCCGGTTGTTGATGCCGACCAGGCGGCTGTCGGGCGTGTCGGAATAGGCATGAAACGAAATCGCCATCGCCGGTAGCGTCTGCCGGATCTGGAGCGGAAGATTCCCCATCTCGATCACCGCTGGTCCGCTCGCGCCATCGGCCCCGGCCAGGTCAACAGGTGGCGCCAGCGCCGCATCGCGCCCTGTAGGGGCCGCTTCCGCTCCGAGCGGTGGGCCTTGTTCATCGACCGTGGCGGGCACGGGCCGTTTCGGCTTCGGCCGCGGCGCTGAATCAGACGGCGCGGTCTCTGCTGGCGCCGACTGCAACGCCGCTTCGGGCTGGGGCTTCCGCACCGTTTCAGATGGCGGGGGCGCCGGTTCGCCCGATGTCGATTTGCGCGGCGTCGATTCGACCGGCGTCGATTCAAGCGGCGTCACTTTGAGCGGGATCGCCTGGAGCGGCCTGGCAGCGACAAACTCCGGTGTGGCGGGAGCCGTTTGCTCCGATTGCCACGGGCGCAGCCAGCCGATCACTACGCCCACGCCAACCAGAACCGCCGCAAGCAGGCCGTACGCCAGCAACGTGCGCTGTCCGGGCGCTGCCGCCTTCTCCTGCACTGCCAGCAGTGTCGGCGCTGTACCTCGCTGGCGCTGTTGATCGGATTTCCTTAATGCGTCGAGGATATAGGACATGGCTAGCGCCCCCCTTGCCGGGGCAGCAATTCCGGCGCCGATCGATCGCCCACAGCGGCGAGGCGCATCACAGTTACGGGGCCGACGAGACCGTCCGGAACCAATCCCTGGGCGAGTTGAAACTGTTTCACCTGACGCTGCAGAACTTCATCGAACAGCGGAGCCCTGCCGGGTTCGGCAATCCGGCCCTGCGCCTGCGCGAGTTGGCCGATCAGCCATTGCACGGCGGGTCCACGCTCCCCCCAGCGGATGTTCTCGCGCGCATCAGGCGGCAGACGCCAGAGCAGCGTGTACTGCCCCGCCCATTGCGCCGCCAGGGCGTCAAGCGCAACTTTCCTGGTTTCGACGCCGATGGCGAAGGTGGCGGCCTTGTCTTCGAGCGCAGTCAGCAAGGCATGAAACGTCTGACCCTGATCGTCGCGCATCAGGAGCACCGCCGGCCGGTTCGCACTGCGCAGTTCATCCAATCCGCCGCGCGCGCTGCGACAACGCAGACCCAGACCTTCAGCCTGGAGGCACGCGTCCGCCCCCTCATGGTTCGCGCCCCATGCGCGGAACAATGCGGCGTAGGCCATCTCTTCGCTGCGCGAGCGCGCTTCGTTCGCCGGCCATTCCAGCTTATCCGGCAACGCCGCTGCCGGCCCGGCTGCCTTTCCCGGAGCCTGTTTGCCCGGCGCCGAGGTCTGTGCCGGCGTGGCGGGGTTTGCCGTGGTCGCCCCAATCGTCGCTGTTGCCGTTTCGTGCACCTGCAGCCGATTCAGCGCCGTCGCCAAGGCAACGCCAAGCACAAAAACCAGGAGCATCAGCAAAGGCCCCACCAGGCTGCGTCGCGGCACCTGGTGAAATACCTCGCGCGCGGCCTGGTCGAGCGTCGCGCGATCGACACGCTCCTTGCCTTGCACGTAGGCGCCGAGCAGCGCGCGATCGCACAGCACGTTGATGACCCGGGGAACGCCGCCGGTCAAGCGGTAAACACGGTCCATCAGGCTGGCCGGAAACAGTTGCCGCCGCGCGCCGGATACTTCGAGCCGATGCCGCACATAAGCCGCGACCTCCGACCTGGTCAGCGGCCCCAGGTGATAGCGCGCGACGATGCGCTGGCGCAACTGCCGCAACTCCGGGCGCTCCAGCATCAATGCCAGTTCGGGCTGACCGAGCAGGACGATCTGCAGCAGCTTGCGCTGGTTCGTTTCCAGATTGGTAAGCAAGCGCATCTGCTCCAGCACGTCGGCAGAAAGATTCTGCGCCTCGTCGATGATCAGCACCGTATGCCTGTCCCTGGCATGGGCGTCGAGCAGGTAAGCGTTGATGCAATCCACGAACACCTTGACGCTGACATTGCCGGGTGGGCAGACGATGCCGAACTCGACGCAGATGGTCGAGAGCAGCTCCACCACCGTCTGTTGGGGATTGAAGATGTAGGCCACATTGCAGGACGCGGGGATCTGCTGCAGCAGGCAGCGGCATACCGTCGTCTTGCCGGCGCCGACGTCGCCCGTGAGCAGCACGAACCCGCCATCGCTGTTTACGCCATAGAGCAGATGCGCGAGCGCCTCCTGGTGGCGCTGGCTCAGGTAAAGATAGCGCGGGTCCGGCGCAATGGAGAACGGCGCTTCGGCAAGGCCAAAGTATTGTTGGTACATGGCGACCGGCGAGCGAAGTGGATGTCGCGAGTATAGCCGTCAGCGGCAATTCATATCCGGCTGTCGGTTTTGCCGGGGCCCATGCCAGGGTTCGCATATACTTTTCACTGCTGCCTGGTCACCGTTGGAGAAAGTACAGTTGCACACACCATGACCATTGATACACAAAGGAAACCGCCATGCTGAAGAAGACCGGATGTCTTCCCGGGATATTCGCCTGCCTGCTGGCTCTGGGCTCCATGGTTCTGGGCTCCATGGTTCTGGGCTCAATGGCGCAGGCCCAGGCGGGCGACGTCAAACTCGTGTCAGACACCCTGGACAACGTCTGCGCTGTGGACATCACCTGGGGTGTGGACGCGCCGAACGGTACGCCGGTCGAGGTCCATGCCGATGTACAGAAAAACTGGTCGATAACAAAGCCCGACAGGCTCTGCTATCGCAGGGCCAGCACCCCCGACAACTGTGATTCGGGCATGACCCAGTGGAAGACACAGTGGAAATGTGCCGCCAAGGCCGGCTCGGGGACAGAGGAATTGTCCTTGCGATAGGGCGCGCGGCCGTGAGTGCCACCCTTT
>JBKJUC010000105.1:0-3697 GCA_046590325.1 Burkholderiales bacterium
TCAAAGGCATGACGTGCAGCTCGTCCCGCCGGAAAACATGCAGCGGCACGGTTTCTCCGGGCCGATAGCGCGTGAGATGAGCATCGATATTGTCGGACGACACGCGCAGCCCGTCGATGGCGATGACGATGTCGCCCGCCGCGAGGCCCGCCTGCTGTGCCGCCCCACCGTCGAAGACCTGGTTGATCTTCAGGTCTCCGCCATCGCTGCCTGAGCGCACGCCCAGGCTCACGCCACGCTGCGCCAGTTTTTCCTTCTTCGATTTCGGGTCGCGCCTGTCGGCGCCGGAACGGGCAGGGCGCTGCTGCATGTCCACGCCGACGGTGGCGAGCAGTTTTTCCAGTGGCAGGTCGGCGGTGGAGCGCACGGCCTTGTCGAAGAAGTTTTTCAGCTTCAGGCCGGTCGCCTGTTCGGCAGCCTGCTCGATACCGTCCTCGGGCACGCCAATTCCCCGGGCGCCGTATTTCTTCCACAGCGCGCGCATTACGTGATCGAGCGATCGGCGATTGTTCGTTTGCGCGCGTATCAGCAGGTCGAGCGAGAGGCCGATCAGGCTGCCCTTGAGGTAATAGCTGACCCCGGCGTTGGGCGTGTTCTCGTCGCCCCGGTAGTACTTGATCCAGGCGTCGAAGCTGGATTCGGCCACGGTCTGCTTCCTGCGGCCGGCGACGCGCAGCAGGGTGGTGATATTGCGGCCCAGCGTTTCCAGGTAGGTGTTGCCAGGTATCAATCCGGCGCGGACCAGCAGCAGGTCGTCGTAATACGAGGTCAGGCCCTCGAAGGCCCACAATAAAGTGGTGTAGTTCTCCTGGTTCAGATCGTAAGGCGTGAATGCGGCGGGCCTGATGCGTTTCACGTTCCAGGCGTGGAAGTATTCGTGGCTCGCGAGCCCGAGGAAAGTGCGGTAGCCGCTGGTGGCCTTGCCCATGCCTTCCTGCGGCAAGTCATTGCGCGAGCAGATCAGCGCAGTGGAGGCGCGATGCTCCAGCCCGCCGTAGCCGTCACCAATCGCAGTGATCAGGAAGACGTAGCGGTCCATCGGCGCCGTGCCACCGAAGAATTCAATCTGGGTTTCACACAGGGACTTCAGGTCCTTCGCCAGCCGCCGCATGTCGCTGCGGTGCCGGCCGGTGATGGCGATGTCGTGCTGGACCCCGGCTGCCTTGAAAGTCGCGAGCTCGAAGCTGCCCATCTCGACCGGATGGTCGATCAGCTCGTCGTAGTTCGCGGCCTCATAGGTGCCGAACAGATACGGCCTGGCGCCTTTGCGCCGCATCGAAGTCGCCACGCCCCAGTTTCTGTACCTCGTACCTTTTGGCGGCAGGATCTCGGCCTCGACCGGTTCGTCTTCATAGCCCTCGACCTTCAGGAACATGGAAGTCCCATTGAAGAAGGCATGCGTCGTATCCAGGTGCGCGCCGCGTACGGACAGGTCCCACGCATAGACTTCCATCGTCACCGTGACCGGGCCGTCGTGCGGCGCGACCTGCCAGGTGTTCTTGTCCAGCTTCCCAATCGGCAGTTGCTTGCGACCAGCCTGCGCGCGGATGCGGACGACGTGCTTGGCGAATTCGCGGATCATATAGCTGCCGGGAATCCAGGCAGGGAGGGAAAACTTCTGCCCCCAGGGATCGGGGTTATTCACGGTGCAGCGGACTTCGAACAGGTGGGCTTCGGGGTTGCTGGGGAGAATGGAGTAGTGGATCGGCGGGTTCTTCATTATTTTTTAGAGCCTTGGGAACAAGGTTGTTACGTGTTTATGACCGGGGCGGCGCGAATAGTCAAGAACCCCGCTGTGAACACGCGGCGCATGCGCCCGGTTGATTGGCGATCTCCGGTACGAGGTGAAAATGGAAATAACGTGCGGATTGCATTCAAGGGGAGGCGGCCACGTGGACATGCGTTGCATGCGATGATTTCGGTATCCCTTCCGCGCATTAATGTTCGGGCGATAGGAAGAAACGGAAGTTGATCGGGCAGCGTAAATACCGCTCCGCCTGCAGGGCCGATAAAAAAAGGCCCGGAACGCAGGGGGGCGTTCCAGGCCGGGGAGGGTGAGTTCACCGAGAACGGTGAACGGGCACCCGTGAGCATCTTTAGCCTTTCGCGCGGCGGCTTCTGTGCGATAGCACACATAAGCGGGATGATCCGCGGCGGACCAGCACAAGGCATTGATGTCATGAAGTTTCGATAAAACGTTCATCGTGAAGTCAGCGTTTCTTCCATGAAGCCGGACAAATTTAGCGGCGGGCTGGTGTTTTCCACCGACGGTGGCCGGATGTGTCCGGCATGCCGCAATCCGATCGAGCGGTGTGTCTGCAGTCGGAAGAATGCTGGACTGGTAGCGGACGGCGTGATCCGGGTTTCCAGGGAGGCCAAGGGTCGCAATGGAAAAAACGTCACTGTTATCCGGGGACTTGTCCTGAATGACGCCGCTTTGAAGCTGCTCGGCAAGGAAATCAAGACCGCGTGCGGATCCGGCGGTACCGTGAAAGACGGCGTGATTGAGGTGCAGGGCGATCACTGCGACCGGGTGATCGAGATCCTCAAGCCGCGATTCGGGAACGTCAAGCGCGCGGGCGGCTGACAGCAGAGTCCAGGGTCGATCCGATGCAGTGTTCGTCCCGACGCTTTCCACGCTGCGTTAGAAGTGCCTCCGGTTTACTGCAAGCCTTCGCGTCAATCCATTTCCTGTTTGTCGGCAACCGGGGCCTATTCGCTGTTAGGTTCCGCTGTCGTGAACATGACGCTCGGCGCGCTGACACAGGCGAGAGCAGACAGATTCTCCGTATCGATCCTCGACACGACATCCACCGCGTCTTGTGTGCGCCAGCGAACATAGCATCGTCATCGGCTCGCGGATAAGTGCGCTAGGGAACATTTTCTTTCTGGATATGTGCGGGACCGCACAGAAACTCAATGGACTGCGGCAGATAGTCGCCATCACGACGCTCGGGGCCACAACCTCGGTGCCGTGCGCGGGCATCAGCGGCCACCTGGCCGTATTCCGATGCCTTTCGGCATCCCATGATCAGGAGATACTCATGAACAGATTCGGAAATGTTTTCAAACCACTCACGTGGTTGACGGCAATATTGCTGGCCGCCTTCGTGGCCGGATGCGGCGGCGGCGGTAGTAGCGATGATGGCGGTAGCCCTGCGGCCCCTCCGGCGGCGGCAGCAGCGCCGATTGGCGACATCGCTGGGGTGTGGACGATTACCGAAACGGCGGTAACCTCCGCGGCTCCGGAATGCCAGCCACCCGGCAACCCGCTGGCCCTCTACCAGGTGACCGTCACGCAGCCCGGTAGCGGCAACGATATCACCGTATTGGACGCGGCCAACCCCGATACTCCGACGACTTTCCCGGGCACGATCAAGGGCGACCAGGTCACCTGGACTGGAAGCTTCCCGGAGCGTGGCGGTGTAACGACCTTCAATTCGGTGAATGTTACCGTCGCTGCGGACTGCAACACTGCTGCGGGTACTTCGACCTGGACTTACGTTGGGGATGCCCCTGCCGTCTTCTCGTGCACGGGTACCACCACCTTCACCGCAACGGCGAACGTTGCGGATGGATGCACGTTACCGCCGGCATCTGCATCGTAAGACGTGCGGTTTCGAGGCGAACGCTGAGAAACCACAGGGCAGCACGGCAAGAACCCTTGCCGCGGTAGTGAAAAAGGACCCGAAGCGGG
>JBKJUC010000256.1:0-22645 GCA_046590325.1 Burkholderiales bacterium
GGCGTCGAGCAGAACAGGCCGACGTTGATGCCGGAAACGGCGAACTTCGCATTGTCCGAGGCGACGGCGAGGTCGCATTGCGCGACCAATTGACAGCCCGCCGCGGTTGCGATGCCATGAACCCGCGCAATTACCGGCTGCGGCGTCCGGTTGATGGTCATCATTACGTCGCTGCACTGGGCGAACAGCTTGTCGTAGTAAGCCTTGTTCGGCGTGGCGCGCATCTGCTTGAGGTCATGACCGGCGCAGAATGCCGTGCCCGAACCGGCGATGACCACGACGCGCACCGTCGGATCGTTGCTGATCGCGGTGAGCGTGGCCTGCAGCTCGGTAAGCAGTTCTTCCGAGAGCGCGTTGTACTGCTTCGGCCGGTTGAGCATGACGGTGGCAATGCCGCCTTCGTCGTGGCGCAACAGGATCGGGGCTTCGCTGGATTGCAATACGGCGGACATGGGGATTCTCCGGACTTTCTGGAGAGGGAATTATAGGCGCCGCGGGCGGGGGTTTCCAGACGCGGCGTTTTCCAGGCGCTGCGTTTTCCAGGAACCTGGCTCAAACCTGAAGGGGGATGGGATCGACCTTGCCGGTGCTGCTGTGCCCGAGGTAGCGGGCCATGGCGTCCGCGGGCAGCGGCCGGCTGAACAGGAAACCCTGGATTTCCTCGCAGCCGCAATCCTGCAGGAATTCGAGCTGCTCCACGGTTTCCACCCCTTCCGCCACGATCTCCAGTTTCATGTTGTGGGCCATGGCGATGATGCTGCGGGTGATGGCGATGTCGTCGCTGTTGCCGGGCAGGTCGCGAATGAAGGAGCGGTCGATTTTCACGCAATCGATGGGGAAGCGCTTGAGGTAAGCGAGCGACGAGTAGCCGGTGCCGAAGTCGTCGATGGCAATGCGCACCCCGGTGCCATGAAGCGCAGTGAGCAGGTTGATGGCCTGTTCGGCGTCCTGCATCACCATGCTCTCGGTAATTTCCAGTTCCAGGTTCTGCGCGGGAAACCCGGTGTGGTCAAGGATGTCCGCGACCCGCCGCGCAAGCTCATCGTCGAACAACTGCCGGGCGGAGAGGTTCACCGCCACGCGCAGGTTGCGATGCCCGGCTTCGCGCATGGCCTGTGCTTGCCGGCAGGCTTCTTCCATGACCCAGTCGCCGATCTGCACGATCAATCCGGTTTCCTCGGCGATGGCGATGAAGTCGCCGGGGGGCAGCAGGCCGCGTTCCGGATGGTTCCAGCGCAGCAACGCCTCCATGCCCGCGATGGTGCGGGTGGAAAGCCGGATCTTCGGCTGGAAGTGCAGTGCGAATTCCTGGCGGTCCAGCGCGCCGCGCAGTGCCGATTCGATCTCCATGCGCCGCCGCGAGTGCACGTTCATTTCGGGGGCGAAGTAACGGTAGCCGTTCTTGCCGCCTTCCTTGGCACGGTACATCGCCAGGTCGCTGCTTTTGAGCAGGGTTTGCAGGTCGGTGCCGTCGCCGGGATAGGTGCTGATGCCGATGCTGGCGGTGACCAGAAACTCCTGGTCCTCGATGACCAGGGGCCGCGACGCGACTTCCAGGATCTTGTCGGCAACGGCGGTCACCGCTTCCATGTTCGCGGCGTCCTGCATCAGGATCACGAACTCGTCGCCGCCGATGCGGGCGATGATGTCGCTGTCGCGCAGGCAGGCCCGCAGCCGCGCCGCCATCTGCTTCAGCAGCTGGTCCCCGGCCTGGTGGCCGATGGTGTCGTTGATGTACTTGAAGCGGTCCAGGTCCACCAGCATCAGCGCGCAGCTCAGCCCGTAGCGCTGGCTGGCGGCGACGGTGTGGTCGAACTCCCGCTGGAAATGCGCGCGGTTGGGGATGCCGGTCAGTTCGTCATGGTAGGCCAGGTATTCGATGTGCTCTTCCGCGCGCCGGCGTTCGGTGATGTCGCGGATGATCATGCTGGCGCAGAGCTGGCCGGTGCGGTCCTTGAAGGTCGCCGTCGACAATTCAACGGGGACCTGGCTGCCGTCCTTGCGCAGCAGGCGAAACTCGCCGCGGGCCGACCCTTTGCGTGCGAGTTCGTCCATGAGAGCCTGCACCCGGGTGTCGGCTGCGTCGAAAATCCGTTCGCGCCCGAGCTTGCGCAATTCGCCTTCGCTGTACTCGAGCATGCGGCAGGCCTCGCTGTTGGCCGCGAGGATGGAGCCGTCCGGTTGCAGGACCAGGATCGCGTCGATGCTGTTGCGGAACAGCGAGTGGTAGCGGGCCTCGCTTTCTCTGAGCGAGTCGACCAGCACCGAGTCGGGCGCCGATGCGCCGCCGCGGCGCAGTTCGCGCAACAGAAGCCAGACGAGCAGGACGGTTGCGAGGACCAGAAAAATCAGCGTCGCGGTAGCGGCCGATTTTTTTTCCCGCCATCCGGCAAGAGCCTCGTCTTCGCTGATGCCCGCCTGGACCATCAGGGGCACGCCGGGAACCGGCCGCAGGTTGTAGATGCGCGAGATTCCGTCCACCGGGCTGGCTGCGCGCAGCGTGCGGCTTGGGGCGCCTGCCTTCAGGTCCTTGAGCGTAATGCTGTTGCCGGTGGGCATGCCGAGCCACTTGGGAGCATCCGGCACGCGCGCGATCAGTTCACCGTTGGCATGCAGCAGCTCCACCGCGCCGTCGCGGCCGGTGTCGATATCGCGGTACAGGCTTTGCAGTGCCTGCGCGTCAAGGGCCGCGACGACTACGCCGGCGAAGCTGCCGTCGGCTGCGGACAGGCGCCGGCTCGCGGCGAGGAACCATTCGCCGCTTTCGGTGTTGACGCCGGGCCGGCCGATGTACAGGCCCCCAGTGCGATTGCGGTGCCAGTTAAAATACTCGCGGTCGGAGAAATCGCCCGACATGATCGCCGCGGATTCGATGTCGTGGGTTTTTGCGCCGCCGGAGTCGACGATGAACAGCCCGCGTGCCGCCGGCAAGTAGGCCGCCTTGCTGCGCAGCAGCGCCTGCATCTGTGGATTGCGGCGGTCGCGCAGTGCCGGGTCGCGGGCCCACACGTCGCCGACGCCCGCCAGCACCAGGTTGACCGCCTGCAGGCTGCGCGCCGTGCGCTCCTCCGCCAGCTCCGCCTGCGCCTGCGCCCTGCTTTCTGCCTCGCGCAGTCCGGCCTCGCGCGTTTCAGCGAGCGAGAACCAGGTCACCGTGGAGAATACGGTCACCAGGAGGACGGCAAGGCCCGGGATCAGCAAGGACAGCAGGCGGGCCCGATCCTGCGGTGCCCTTTGGGTGGAGCTTGGCGGCGGTGTCATGGAAGGTTCAGCCCGGAGTGTATCGCGGCCGGGACATTCCTAGAACATCGGCTTCCTGCTCGCCTTCTGGTAGCGGGCCACGCCGGCCATGATTTCCTCGCGCGCATGCTCCGGCCCGAACCAGCCGGCGACTTTCACCCACTTGCCCGGCTCGAGATCCTTGTAGTGCTCGAAAAAATGCTGGATCTGCAGCAGGCGTTCGGGCTGCAGGTCCTCGGGCTTGCTCCAGTGCTTGTAGATCGGCAGGACCTTGTCCACCGGCACCGCCAGCAGCTTGGCGTCGCCGCCTGCCTCGTCGTCCATTTTCAGCATGCCCAGGGGCCGGCAGCGGATCACGGCGCCAACGGTCACCGGCACCGGCGTGATGACCAGAACGTCCACGGGATCGCCGTCTTCGGAAATGGTGTGGGGGATGTAACCGTAGTTACAGGGATAGTGCATGGCCGTCATCATGAAACGGTCCACGAACAGGGCGCCGGTCTCCTTGTCGACTTCGTACTTGATCGGGTCGGCGTTCATGGGAATTTCCACGATGACGTTGAAGTCGTCGGGCAGGTTGCTACCGGAGGTCACGCGGTCCAGATTCATGGCGGGCACGCAGGCAGTGGCAGATGGTGGCCACTCTACACGGACGCCATACCCGCGGCGACCGCTCCGGAGTAAACTCGCCGCGTGCCCCAGTCGACGGAGACCCAGTCGACAAAGACCAGGCTACGGAGATGCGTCGACGGCCACACTGACAGCCGTGGAGCATCGGGGTTACCTATCCGGCGGCGCCTCTGAAATCACGCTTTGTAAGACTTCACTTTGTAAGACTACGCTTTGTAAGACAAAGGGCGGGGCAGATGGAAGAGAAACAAACCAATACCGCATTTGCCAACGAGCAGCTGCGCCGAAGATCGCTGGTCACCGCGGTCAAGCAGCGGGACGCGCGCGAGGCGGCGAAACTGCTGATGGAAGAACTGCCCAACGTCGCCGGGCAGATCCTGCTGGAGCTCAATCCGGGACGGACCACCGACATCCTCGAGCGCTTGTCGGAAGACTACGTTGCCCGGGTTCTGTCGGCGGTGCCGGCCGAGTACGCCCGCCAATGGGCGCGCAACCAGGCTTATGCCGACGGCTGCGTGGGCCGCATGATGGATCCCGCGATCGCGGTGTTCCCGCCGCATATCACTGTCGGCCAGACCATCGAACGCCTGCGCGGCCTGATCAAGACCGCATTCGTTACCTACGGATTCGTCACCGACGAGACGGGCAGGCTGCTGGGCCTGATCACCATGCGCGACCTGCTGTTCGCGAGCCACGAGCGAGCGCTCGGCGACGTCATGCTGAAAGATCCATTCTGCCTCGGCGTCGGGACCAAGCTTTCGGACGCGATGAAGTCGGTGCTGAACCGCCACTACCCGGTCTATCCCGTGTGCGACGAGCATGGGCGCCTGGCCGGCATGGTGCGGGGGCAAACCCTGTTCGAGGAACAGACCCTGGAGATCAGTGCCCAGGCCGGAACCATGGTCGGTGTCGAAGAAGAGCGCCTGACAACGCCATGGCCGCGCAGCCTGAAACTGCGCCATCCGTGGCTGCAGGTCAATTTGCTGACCGCCTTTCTCGCCGCGGCTGTGGTCGGTGCCTTCCAGGAAACGCTGGACCAGCTGGTGATTCTGGCCCTGTTCCTTCCCGTGCTGGCGGGGCAGAGCGGCAATACCGGATGTCAGGCGCTCGCCGTCACATTGCGCGGCCTTACGCTAGGCGAAGTCCGCGCGGGACGCGAGCGTGTTCTGGTGATCAAGGAAGCATCGCTGGGCCTGCTCAACGGCGCCCTGGTGGGGCTGGTTGCCGCCGGCGGCATGTATTACGTTGCATCGGCGCAGAACAACCCGGCCGCGCTGATGCTCAGTGTCGCCGTGCTGCTCGCCATGATCGGCAGTTGCGTGGTGAGCGGCATTTCCGGTGCGATGATCCCGCTGACTCTCAAGCGCCTGGGTGCCGATCCGGCCACGGCTTCGAGCATTTTCCTGACCACCGCCACCGACGTGGCGAGCATGGGCCTGTTCCTGGGCCTCGCCACCATTCTTGTCCTGAAATGACCGAGAGTTTTACCTGCGGCCACGCGTCGTCGCCGAACTGGCGCGATGCGGCGGCGCAGTGCCTGCAGCAGGCCGGCCGCGGCCCGGCGGGCGCCAACCTCGGGTTCCTGTATCTCACCGACAACTTTGCCGGTGACGTTGCCGCGATTCTTGCCCATTTCCGCACCAATACCGGCATCCTGCACTGGACCGGCACCCTGGGCATGGGCGTGTTCGCGACCGGCCGCGAATACTACGACGAGCCCGCGATCGCGATCATGCTCTGCGCATTCGAGGAAGACAGCTTCCGCGTGTTCTCCGGCGTGCGCGCGCCGCAGGACCTCGAACGCCAGTCACTGCATTTTGACGGGGTGCCCGCCAACTTCGCCATCGTGCACGCAGATCCGCGCAATACCCAACTGGCGCGGCTGATCGGTGATCTTGCCGGCATCGTGGAAAGCGGCTTTCTCGCGGGCGGGCTGACCAGTTCCCGTCGCGAGGTGCTGCAGATCGCGGACGGTGTCGCCAAGGGCGGCTTGTCCGGTGTCCTGTTCTCGGATGAAGTGGTGATCTCGACGCGGCTCTCGCAGGGCTGCTCTCCGATCGGCCCGCGGCACACCATCACCGGCAGCCAGCGCAACGTGCTGATCTCGCTCGACGGCCGCGCCGCGCTCGACGTGTTCAGGGAAGACCTGCTCGGGGAAAATCGCGGCGAAACGGCGTCGCGAGATCTGGCGCAGCTCGGCGGCAGCATTTTCGCCGGCCTGCCGATCCCCGGTTCGGATACCGGCGACTACATCGTGCGCAACCTCATCGGCATCGATCCGGTGCACAAGCTGGTCGCCATTGGCGACATCCCGGGTACGGGCGCCGAGATCATGTTCTGCCGGCGCGACGAAGCCACCGCGACCGAGGACATGGCGCGCATGCTCGACAGCATCGGCAGCGGCCTCTATCGGCAGCCGCGCGGCGGCGTCTATTATTCCTGTGTCGGTCGCGGCCCCAACCTGTTCGGCGACGATTCCGAGGAAGTCAGCATGATCCATGCGGCCCTCGGCGATTTTCCGCTGGTCGGATTCTTCTGCAACGGCGAGATCTCGCATAACCGGCTTTATGGGTATACGGGGGTCCTTACCCTGTTTTTGTAAGGACCGTGAATGTCGTGAAAGTCGTGAATACCGTGAATGTCGAAACTGCGACAAAGCTTTGAAATTCTCCAGGGCCGAATTCGTTCTAAACTTACAGTCACTCGTTTCAGGCAGCGGTACTTCCCCCTCGCTTTTCACGACATTTATGGGCGACAGCCCGGTATACCCGTAAGGGTGCACGCATTCACGACATTCACGTATTCACGACATTCACGGTATTCACGACATTCACGGTATTCACGGCCCTTATGCCCCGTCCCACCCTCGAATTCCTCCGCGCCGTCGCCGCGTTCCGCGGGTACGCGTTTCCCGAACGCCTGCAGGCCTGGGAAGAACGCTTCGTATTCGGCCTGCCCGACATCGAGCATGTCTTCGAGACCGCGGTCGTGGGAGAACCCGTGCTTGCGGCCCCGCGTGCGCCCCAGGGCCTGAGCTTCGAACCGGCCCGGTACCATCCGCAGACCACGACGATTGACCTGTTCGCGGCTGGCGCGGTGCAGATCGCGGACCAGGTCAGAAACCGCGCGCAGTCGCCGCTCACCATCGCCCGCCTGATCCTCGACCGTATCGAGGCCAACCGGCACCTGAATGCCTTCATCACGGTCGACCGCGATCTGGTGATGCAGGAGGCGGAGATGCTGGAAGACCGCGCACGGCGCGGGGAAGACCTAGGCCCGCTGGCCGGCGTCCCGGTGGGGGTGAAGGACCTGATGCCGGTGCGCGGCTATCCGCTCACGGCGGGCACCAGGGCATTCGACGCGATGGTACAGAATCACGATGCGCCGGTAGTGGCACGCCTGCGAGCAGCGGGCGCGCTCATCGTCGGCACTACCAACCTGCATGAGCTGGCGTTCGGCATCAACAGCGCCAATCCGCATTTCGGCCATGTGCAGAACTCGCGCTACCCCGGATATATCCCGGGCGGCTCCAGCGGCGGCTCGGCGTCCGCCGTGGCGGCGGGGCTTGCCGCAATCGGCGTCGGCACCTGCACCGGCGGCTCGATTCGCCAGCCCGCTGCCTGCCACGGGATCGTCGGCTTCAAGCCGACCTACGACGCGGTGCCGCGCGATGACGTCGTGCCGCTCGCCTGGTCGCTGGACCACATCGGCCCGATCACGCGCTCGGTGGAGGATGCGGCACTTGCTTTCGAAGTGATGGCGGGCCTGCCGGAGCATTCGACCCTGCCGGCGGAGGCATCGATGCCGCCGCGAATCATGAAGCCGCGCAAGTTCTTTTACGAGATGCTGGACGAGGAAGTCCGCACTGCAGTCGAAGGCGCGCTGGCAAGGCTGCAGCAGGCCGGCGCCAGGCTCGGCGAAGTGGATGTGCCCGGTATCGAACTGGCGCCCGGCATCCAGTTGATCACCCTCGGAGCCGAAGCCAGCCAGGCCAATGGCGAACTTCTGCGCACCCGCGGCGATCGGATGGGTGAGGACGTGCGGGTGCGGCTGGAGATCGGCCAGTTCTACCTCGCGGTCGATTACATCAAGGCGCAACAACTGCGTGCCAAAGTGCGCCAGTCGATGATTTCGTCATTCGGCATCGCCGACGTGATGATTATTCCGGCAATGCCGGTGCTGCCGCCGAAGGCCGGTACCACCATGGTCGAGCTGGAAGGCAGGAAGATGCACGTGGCGCCGGCGCTGACGCGATTCACCTCGCCGATCAACTTCTGCGGCTTTCCCGCGATATCCATGCCCTGCGGCAAGTCCGCGTCGGGATTGCCGGTTAACATCCAGGTCGTCGGGCGCCCCGGCGCCGATGCCACGGTGCTGGCGACGGCGCAGTGGTGCGAGCGGGTTCTGGCTGGAAAATAAACAAGGATACTGATGAAGAAAGCACTTGCAGGGTTCATTCTTGCGGTGGCGTGCCTGCCCGGCGTGCTGCCGGCGCATGCGGGACCGCGGGAGGAATGCATGGCGGCTGGGGCGACGATGCCCTGCCTCGACGCGCGGCTGAAAGAAGCGAACAAGAAGCTCAACGGGACACTCAAGGCCGCGCAAGAGCGCCTGGAGCAGATGCAGGCGAAGGGCGGCCGCCCGATGATGGGCGCATTCGTCGACAGCCAGCGCAAGTTCAACGCCTATCGCGACGCGCAATGCTCGTGGCAGGGCGTGCGCGCAGGGCCGGGCGAGAACACGGCGGAGTACGTCAGGGAATGCCAGCTCGTCGAAACGCTGACGCGGGAAGTGCAACTAGCCGCATTCGCCAGCGGCGCGGAGCAGGAAGCGGTTGTTGTCGCGGCCACTCCTGAAGCGGCGCCCACCGTGGCGGAAGTTGCGCCAGTGCAATCCGCGCCGCCTGCCGTCGACAGTCCCTCGCCGGCTGCTGTCGATCCGGCTCCGCCGCAAGCCTCGCCGCCCGCATCCGCGCAAGACTCTCAGGGCAGTCGCAACACGGAATGGCGCCTGCTTAGCTGGGTGGTGGGCGGGCAGCAAAAACCACTGCTCCTAGATTCCACAATCCTGATCGCTTTCGACCCTTCCGGAAAAGTCGCCGGCTTCACTTCGGTGAACCGGTTCAACGGTACCTACAGCTTTGATGCCGACGGCCGCCTGAAGTGGCCGCCTGCAGGTTTTACCGTATCGCGCATGGCGGGACCGCCGGCGCTGCTGGCCCAGGAGCGCGCCTTCCTGGAATCCCTGCGGCGCACGTCGCGCTACAAGGTCGAAGACCAGCAGTTGATACTGGAGAGCGCGAATTCCTCTGTGGTGCTGGCGTTCACACGGTAGCCGCGGGGACGCAACGACGACAAAACAATAACAAGGGGGAGAGAAAAAATGACGGCAACCCTGAAGCTCGAGGGCCGCGAGATGGCGAAGGGCCTGCGCTTTCCGGAAGGCCCGATCGCGATGGGTGACGGTTCCGTGCTGCTGGTGGAGATCGAGCGGGGCACCCTGAGCCGTGTCGATGCGAAAGGAAAGGTGGAAGTCGTCGCGCAAACCGGCGGCGGCCCCAACGGCGCCGCGATGGGCCCCGACGGCAAATGCTACATCTGCAATAACGGCGGTTTCCTCTGGCACAGGGAGCCCGACGGCTATATGCGGCCAGCGGGACGCGCCGACAATTATTCGGGCGGACGCATCGAGCGCGTCGATCTGGCCACCGGAAAAGTCGAGGTGCTCTACACCGAATGCGAAGGGGTGCCGCTCAAGGGACCCAATGATATTGTTTTCGATGGCAGGCGCGGCTTCTGGTTTACCGATCTTGGCAAGGTCTACGGCCGGCAGATGGACCGCGGCGCGCTTTACTACGCCCGCGCTGACGGCAGCCTCATCAGGGAAGCGGCATTTCCCATCATCACGCCGAACGGCATCGGCCTCTCGCCGGACGGCAGTACGCTTTACTTCGCGGAGACCGAGACCAGCCGCCTGTGGTCGTACCGGATCACCGGCGAGGGCGAACTGGAGAAACAGCCCTGGCCGTCGCCGCATGGCGGCAAGCTGGTGGCCGGGCTGCCGGGCTACCAGCGCTTCGACTCGATGGCGGTGGAGGAGAACGGCAACGTCTGCGTAGCCACGTTGATGCGCGGTGGCGTGAGCGTCATTTCGCCGGGCGGCGAATGGCTGGAGTTCCACGAGGCGCCCGAGCCTTACTGCACCAACATCTGTTTCGGCGGTCCAGGCATGCGCAAGGCGTACATCACTCTGTCCGGCTACGGCACACTGCTCGAAGTCGACTGGCCCCGGCCGGGGTTGAAGCTGATTCACCAGCGCTAGACCTTTATATCGAACAACCCCTAACCGCAAAGGCGCGAAGACGCAAAGGGGACGCAAAGGGGACGCGAAGGAAGGCGAAAAACAAGATTGAACTCAGAGTTCAGCCTGCTGCCGGATCAGATGTCGGGTGAATGCCCAATTCTGTCGACGGATGTGCGACATATTTGTGTTCAGAGAATTCGACAGTTTCCCTGGTTTTCTTTGCGTACCCTTTGCGCCTTCGAGTCTTTGCGGTTCAGGGTTAGTGCCTATAATTGAGTGTCGGAGGGCGGCAGACGATGGAGCATATGTTCAAGTTCTCGGTGAGCCATCCCGAGACCAGCGAGTTCAGGGACGACGGGTTGCGTCCGTTCTTTCAGTACCGCGACCTCGGTATCCGCGATGCGACCAACGGCGCAGCGGTCGCGCATGTGATCCGCGCGAAGCCCGGCAAGCATGCCGAACCCTCGCTGCACCATCACGAAGTCGGTTTCCAGATGGTGTACGTGCTCAAGGGCTGGGTGAAATTTCACTACGACGGCGTCGGCGAAGTTGAGCTCAAGGCGGGCTCGTGCGTGCACCAGCCGCCGGGAATTAAACATATCGAGATTGACCACTCGGATGATCTGGAACTGTTGGAAATAGTGCTGCCGGCTGATTTCCGGACGGTGGATGACTAGGCATGCGTCGTCCTCACAGTATCCGTGAATGTCGTGAATGCCGTGAATATCGTGAATGTCGTAAGACCTGAATCCAGACGCTTCAGGATCTATCCTTCCGGGTTCCTGGCAAATAGATTTTGGTTTTGCAAGCTTTTCCGGCATTCACGACATTCACGGCATTCACGAACAACCTCTACTCATAAGAACAACATGACGCAATCTTTTCGCAAACGCCTCCAATCCGGCGATGCCCTGATCGGCTCCCTCCTGCAGATGCCGCTGCCCGAGGCCGCCGAAGCTTTCGTGCAGGCCGGCTACGACTGGCTGTTCATTGACCTGGAGCATTCGCCGATGGATGCGCGCAACGCGCTGGATATTCTGACGGCGGTGGACAGCCGGGTGCCCTGCGTGGTGCGGGTGCCCTGGAACGACGAGGCCAATATCAAGAAAGCGCTCGACATCGGCGCGACCGGGATCATCGTCCCCCTTGTGAACAATGCCGAAGACGCGAAGCTGGCGGTTGGCCGCTGCAAGTATCCGCCGATGGGGTTCCGCAGCGTCGGCATCACCCGCGCGCAGCGCTTTGACCTGGATTTCGAGGCGTACATGAAGCGTGCCAATGACGAGATCGCCGTGATCGTGCAGATCGAGCACGTCGAGGCCGTGAAGAACATCGATTCGATTCTGGAAGTGCCAGGCATCGATGGCGTGTTCGTCGGGCCGTTCGACATGTCCGGCAGCATGGACCTGCCCGGCCAGATCAACCATCCGCAGGTGCAGGAAGCCATCAGGAAGGTGATCAAGGCCTGCGAAAAGCGCGACATTGCACGCTGCATCTACGCGCATACTCCCAAACATGCCACGACATACTTGGAGCAGGGCTACAAGGTCATCGGCCTTTGTACCGACTACATCATGCTGGCCCGTACGGCGGCCGAATACCTCAAGGCAGTAAAAGGCTAGATCGCGTGCAATCCGCCGAGTCGCTCTCGCTACGCACCATCGCCTCCCGGCTCACGCCAGGAGTGGACCTGCGCGACGCGATAGAGCGGCTGGCGCACGAACACCATGTCGAGGCCGGCTGTGTGATCAGCGCCGTTGGCAGCCTGCGCTCGGCGACGCTGCGGCTGGCGGGCGCTGAGGCGAGTTCGAAGTTCAACGGCCCGTTCGAGATCGTCTCCCTGTCTGGAACGATTTCCCCCGATGGTCCACACCTGCACATTTCGATTGCGGGCGTGGACGGCAGGACGGTCGGCGGCCATCTCGTCCACGGCTGCGAGGTGTACACCACCGTGGAAATCGTGATTGCCGACCTGGCCGGCGTGCGCTTCGCCCGCGCGCCCGATGCCGCCACCGGCTACAAGGAACTGAACATCGGCGGCGGCAGCCGCCATTAGAAATCCAAGGAAGTTTTCGCACCGCAAAGGCGCAAAGTACGCAAAGGAATGCAGGTGAAGTAGTACGTCAGGCGTGATACAGGGGAAGTCCCGGAATCGGGACGACGGTGGGTAGTCGTGTCTTTATCGAAAGCCTGGGATCTTTATCTTTCCAATTCCTTCCGCTTTTCTTTGCGTCCTTTGCGCCTTTGCGGTGAAAGTTATTCAAACAGAAGAGGAGAATAAAAATGGCAAGGCCACACTTCAATCCCCAGAAAGTCGACTGGTCGGGGGAAAACCCCGGCATGTACCTGAAGGAAACGGCGGACGGCCCGTTCGTCACGCTTATCAGCTTTTTCCGCGTCGTCACCTCGCCGCATGGCAAGGGCCATGCGGCGTTCATGCTCATGGACCCGCATGGCGACGGCAAGGACCCGGCGAAGCCCAACGTCTGCCTGACCGACAACGAGCCGCTGGCCGACTACGTGAAGAAGGGGTTCGTTTCGAATTTCGGTGCCTTCCGCGGCGTGAAGGGCCTGGCGAACGTGCAGATGAAGCCGGGCTGGGATTTCGTCGCTTCCGGCGATGGCAGTACTTCTCATACCGAATGGTTCCGCAGCGCCATCGGCCAGGTCAACCTGACCTGGAACGAACTCTCCGCGCCCTTCATGGTGGAACTGATGAAAGACCAGTCGGCTACGGGTCAGCACGAAATGTTCTCGCTGTTCCTCGAGTCGACGGCGGTCAAGGCGACCATCAACGGCAAGCCGGTTGCCGGCAAGTCCATGCCTCGCGACTGGATGGGGCGCAAGAGCACGACTGCGTTCCTCGCTTTTTCTGAAACCTGGATCAGGGCTTAGAACGATTGCCACAGAGGACACAGAGGACACAGAGGACACAGAGGACACAGAGGGCACAGAGAAGTGCATCTGCAGGATATTTCTCGAAGTTCATCGGAAAATGTCCGTTGTATCGACCAGTGCTAGCAGCGATGTCCGCGATCAGGCTTGGTCCCGAATTTTCTCTGTGACCTCTGTGACCTCTGTGGCTATCAGGATTTGACGTTGGGGTAGAAGACAATGTGTGGGGATTGGAGACTGGACGAGCAGGACCTGGATACCTATAAGGCGAACGGTCTGCTGAAATCGCCGTTCAGCATCGACGACAGCCTGTTGTCGAGAATGCGCGAGTCGCTCGACAGGCTGCTGCGCGATAACGCCGACATTGCGCCGGAGACACTGGTCTGTCCGCATATCCCCTACGGAAAAAAGCACGAGGCAACGGCGGCCCAGGCGTGGCTCGATTACGCGCGACATCCAGGCATCCTCGATCTGGTCTCGCAACTGATCGGTCCCGACATCGTCCTCTGGGGCAGTCAGGTGTTCTGCAAGCCGCCGGTCACCGGCAAGGCGATTCCCTGGCACCAGGACGGCCAGTACTGGCCGATCCGGCCGATCGCTACGTGTTCGGTATGGATGGCGCTGGATGACGCGACGCCGGAGAACGGTTGCATGCGCTTCATCCCTGGGTCACACGCCGGCGGCAGCGTCTACAAGCACCGGATCAACGACAGCAAAGATGTGGTGCTGAACCAGGAAGTCGAACCGTCGCAGTTCGACGAAAGCACTGGGCGGGACGACATTCTGAAGGCTGGGCAGTTTTCCCTGCATGACGTCTACCTGATCCACGGTTCGAATGCCAACCGCTCGCCGCGGCGGCGCGCGGGCTTCGTGATTCGCTACATGCCGGCGACTTCAGTCTTCGAACGCTCTATCGAGGATAACCACAAGCAATCCGGCGTCACTTTCAGCATGAGCAAACGACCGATCTGGCTGCTGCGTGGCCAGGATCGCAGTGGCAGGAACGATTTTAAGGTCGGGCACGGCGAGGACTATGCTTTGGTGCCACGGATTTCGGACGAGGACGGATCTCAACCTGAATAAAGAATCAGGACCAGTTCTTACCGCAGAGGACGCGCATGCGTCGGGGGCGTAGCACGCCGGAATAGCCTTTTAGGACACAAAGGAAAGTTCGAGAAGTACCGGGTAACTATGGCTGCGCAGGCCCGCTTCGTTGCATTTTTTTTGCATTCAAGCGGGCCTGGTTCCGAGTCCGGCAAATTCAACTGGCTCAGGCGTTGTCCTTGGACGTTTTGGTTCCGCCGTTGTCCTTCACGCTGGCGATGCCGGCCTCCATGGCGGAGGCCGAAGAGTACATCTGGCTCGAACCGATGGTCTCGCCGTTGGGGGCGTTGAGGACGAAGTACGGCTGCTTGGCGGTGGATAGCTTGCGCAAGTACTGCTCGTCCTTCAATGAGTTCTTCCTCACTGATTCGATGCCGTCCAGGGCATGTTGCCTGGTGGTGTAGGTCTGGCTCGTCAGGATGATTTGGTTGTTGTCAGCTTTCAGGTTGAAGACGAATTTCTGATCGCTGCTTTTGTGAAGTTCGAAGTAGCCGGGCATGTCTTTTCCTCCCAATGGTTTGAGTGCGGACTGAAAGTCCCGCTTTGCGCTCGAGACTTCGCCAAGCTGAATTTACGCCAGATGCCCTGGCGATTCGGTACGCTGGCGTGCATAGCGGGGACAAGATTTGCGATTCAGGCACGCAAAGGGAGAAACGAAGTAGTGCGCAGGGGTAAACGTCAGCGCTGAGCGGTAAGGTGCCGCTGAACCCATGTGCGCGGGGCACTGGATTATTCCAACGCTGATAGCAGGACGGTCGTGGACTTTAAGCCGGCGTTCACGACCCGGATGCCGCGCCTTCTGCCCGGGTAGCCAGCAGGACCATCACCTCGACGGTGAAGACGACCTCGGATCGCTGATTCAGGAACTCGCTGAAGAGCGTGACCGCACCTTGGCCAGGTTTGATCCAAAGACGTTTGTCCTTCACCGTCACTTTCGCCCGGAGGGTATCGGCTGCGCGAACCGGGGCGCGGAATTTCAGCTTCCAGTCAAACCCTCCCAGGAACGCCCAGGTTGCTTTCGGCGTGTTGTAGATCTCGATGAGAGAGCGGTACCACAACGTGATGATGTAACCCCCGCTGGCAATGACCCCGCCGAATGGCGAAACTGCTGCCGCGGCTTCGTCGATATGAAAGGGCCAAGGGTCATTGCGTCGGCTGTACTCCAACATCTCATCCTTGTCGCAGACGCACTCACTGCCGTGATGCACCGACCCGATTTCCAGGTCCTCGAAATAGACGGTCGCCATGCAGTGTATTAAAACATCAAGGTTTCATTTCCGCCACTAAGCCCCAGATTTCATGCTGAGGTAGCTGCCGCCCACAGCATGACCAACCCCGAGCTCAGCATCAAAGCCTCCATCAGCAATCGAAACTGCCCGGGTTCGAGTTTGACCACGAACCGCTTGGCGATGAACGCGCCGGCCATAAGAGTCGATCCCGTGATGAGGCCCTTGTAGACAATGTCCAGCGGAAGCATGCCGAGGCTACGGAATGTGGCGGCCTTGCTGAGATAGACCGCGAGGGAACTGGCGGCTTCAGTGGAGATGAACGCGCCCTTGACCAGGCCATAGGCGAGGAAAATCGGTGCGGTAATCGGGCCGGTGGAAACCACGATGCCCGTCACATAGCCGATCACCAGTCCCAGGGCGGCCATGTGCCAGAGGTTGAGCTTGAAACTGCGCGCGGCCATCCACCGGCGAACTGGAATCATCGCGATGAAGAAGATCCCGATCGCGACCTCGATGGCATGTGGCGGCAATGCAACGAGCGTTCCTGCGCCCAGCGCGGCCGCCGGAATGCCCGTCGCGGAATAGGCGGCACTGGCCCGCCAGTCGACCTCGCGCCACCACACGACAATCCGCGAGAAGTTGGCCATGATCGCCGCGATGGCCATGACAGGAACGGCTTGCAAGGGGCCGAAGGCGATCACGAGCACAGGCATCAGCATGATCGAGGAGCCGAAGCCGACGATGCCGCCGAGGGTGCCGGCTACGAGGCCGACGGCGAGGATGATCAGGAATTCCATTCGGACATGCTCGAAACCGCGTTTTGAAATTGCCCTAACATACCGGTTGTCGGGTGGTCACGGAAGTGATGGACGAAGTCCGGTCATGGCGAAGCCGGTATTCCGTACCGTATCTCTGCAGGGGGCATGTAGTCAGGATTCTCGGAGGCTCGCAGGTGACAGGGCGTTGGACATTCTGGCTGCTGGTCCTCTCGTTAGGGGGCATCCCTCAAGGGGCGAACGCCGATTATCCGGAAAAGCCGGTGAAGATGATCGTGCCATTTACGCCCGCCGGCGCGACGGACTTGCTGGCACGGCTCGTGGGCGAGCAGCTCGGCAAGCGGCTGAGCAAGCCGGTGGTGATCGACAACCGGCCTGGCGCCGGTGCGAACGTCGGTGCCGAAATCGCCGCGCATTCCCCGGCCGACGGCTACACCCTGCTGATGGGACCAGCCTCGGTCTATGCCATTTCCGCCACGCTCTACCCGAAGCTTGGCTACGACCTCGTGAAGGATCTTGTTCCCGTTTCGCTGATCGCCAATGTGCCGCACGTTCTGCTGGTCAATAAAGATCTGGCGGTGAAGTCGGTTCCCGAACTGATTGCGCTCGCGAAGAAGCAGAACGGCGCCCTGAACATCGCATCGCAGGGCAGCGGGACCGTTTCCCATCTCGAAGCGGAATTGCTCAAGAGCATGGCTGGCGTCGACATGACCCATGTTCCCTACCGCGGCAGCGCACCCGCGCTGCTCGACCTGATGGGCGGAAGGGTGCAGGTGATGTTCGACAGCATCGCATCCGCGTTGCCTCACATCCGCGCCGGAAAGCTGCGCGCCATTGCCGTTGCCGCCGCAACGCGCTCGCCCCTGCTTCCGGATCTGCCGACGGTAGCTGAATCCCTGCCGGGCTACAGTGCGCATTCCTGGCTCGGCGTCTTCGTTCCCGTGGGAACACCGAAATCCATCGTCGATCGCCTGCAGCGCGACCTTGCCGCGGCCATTGAGGATCCGAAGGCGCGGGCCAGGCTGGTCGAGGCGGGATTCGAACCGAAGAGCAGCACGCCGGAAGCTTTCGCGAAACTGGTCCGCGAGGAGATCGACAAATGGCGCCCCATCGTTAAAGCATCCGGCGCCACGCCCGACTGACCCAGAACTTTTTTCACCGCAAAGACGCAAAGGACGCGAAGAAATGCGAGGACCAATCAAGTGTGAGGGGCGAAACGATAGACTTGTATCCATGCTGCCGACGTCATCCACCTGCCAATTCAGTTTAACTTCCGGTTTCCTTTGCGACCTTTGCGACCTTTGCGTCTTTGCGGTGAGGGCGTCGTGTACGTGGAGTATTCGATGACAGGGCCACTTAAAGGAGTGAAAGTCCTGGATCTGACGCGCGTGCTGGCGGGGCCACACGCGACACAGATCCTTGCCGACCTCGGCGCCGAGGTGATCAAAGTCGAAAGGCCGGAGACCGGTGACGACACGCGCGGCTGGGGGCCGCCTTACGTGAAAGACGCGCAAGGCAACGATACGTCGGAGTCCACCTATTTTGTGGCCTGCAACCGCGGCAAGAAATCCATCACGCTCGACCTTGCCGATGCGGCCGGGCAGGAACGCGTGCGCAAGCTGGCCGGGGAGTGCGACGTGCTGGTGGAGAACTACAAGGTCGGCGACCTTGCCCGCCACGGGCTTGACTATGAATCCCTGCACAAGCTCCATCCGGGACTGGTTTACTGCTCGATCACCGGTTTCGGCCAGACCGGGCCTTATGCGGAACGGGCCGGCTACGATCCGATCGCGCAGGCGATGTGCGGGCTGATGAGCGTGACCGGTGAACCGGAGGACATGCCAGGCACCACGCCGCAAAGAGTCGGGGTCGCCGTTGTCGACCTGATGGCGGGGCAATATTCGGTGATCGGCATCCTGGCCGCGCTGCTGCACCGGAAACAAACCGGCGAAGGCCAGCACATCGATATCGGCCTGCTCGACGTCGGCGTGGCGTCGATGGCAAACATCGCATCGGCGTACCTCGGCGCCGGCGTGGTCTCGAAGCGCAATGGCGGCGTGCATCCCAGTGTGGTGCCCTCCCAGGTTTTCAGGTGTTCGGATGGTTATGTGATCGTCGCCGCGGCCAACGATGTGCAGTTCAGGAAGCTCTGCGCAGCGGCGGGGCAACCGGAATTGGCGCAGGACGAACGCTTCTCCACCAACTCCGCTCGGGTGCGCAATCGCGCGCACCTGGCGCCCATCCTGGAAAGGCTATTCGTGCAGCGCCCGGTGGCCTTCTGGAAGGACGAACTGGGGCGAGTCGGGGTTTCCTGCGGCCCGATTTACTCGATAGACCAGGTGTTCGACGATCCGCAGGTCAAGGCGCGCGGGATGGTGGTCGAGGTGCCTTACGCTCCCGCGGACAAACTTAAAATGGTGCGCAGTCCGATCTGCATGTCGGCGACCCCAACGGCCTGCGAACTTCCGCCGCCGTTGCTTGGGGAGCACAATGGCGCCGTGAAATGAGCCGCACCGGGAATCCCAAGTAAAGGATCCCGATCAAATCCCTGCCAAGGAAAGACATGAAAGCCAACCTGGGAGTCGTTGCACTTGGAGTCGTTTCGATTTTGGGTTCCGGGGTTCGCGCCGCCGAACCGGTCCGCATCGGCGTGGTGAACGAAATCACGGGCGTTCAGGCGCAGGCGGGGGAATTCACCCTTTACGGCATCCGGCTGGCGCTGGAAGAGCTCAACAAGGCCGGCGGGGTGCTGGGCAGGCAGATTGAATTGCAAGTGGAGGACAACCAGAGCACCAACCCCGGCACCGTGCTGGCTTTTTCAAAACTCGGCAGCCGCAAGGACATTGCCGGCATCATCGGGCCGATCCGCAGCACGCAGATCCAGGCGGCGTCGCCCACGATTGCGAAGTCCGGCATCCCGACCATGATCGGCGGTACCGACACCAGCCTGACCCGCGTTAACAACCGCTGGCTGTTCCGCGCGCGGCCGAATGACAGCTATTCCTCGCGCACCATCGCCGATTTCGGCGTCAACACGCTGAAACTGAGGAACTGGGCCATCATCCATTCCACTGACGCTTTTGGTTCGGGAGGGGCCAAGGCCCTCACGGAAGCCCTCAAGGCCCAGGGGATCACGCCCGTGCTGGACCAGGGCTACACCAACAACTCGCAGGATTTCACGGCCATGGTGCTGGCGGTGAAGAAGTCCGGCGCGGACGTCCTCGCCACCTACATGACCAACGAACCCGATGTCGGCATCTTCGCGCGCCAGTTGCGCCAGCTCGGCTTCAGCGGCACCTGGATAGGGTCGGGATCGATCATCGCGGTGACGTCATTGCAACTGGCGGGCGCAGCCTTGCACGGCAGCTATTCGGTCACCGATTTCACTACCGATGCCAACGATGCCAGCCGCGCCTTCACCAGGCGTTACCGCGACAAGTACGGCATAAACCCAGACACTTTCGCCAGCTGGTCGTACGACGCCATGCAGATCCTGGCCATGGCCATCAAAAATGCCAACAGTATCGACGCCGAAGCGGTGCGCAGCGGGATTCTAGGCATCAAGGGTTACAAGGGTCTCGAAGGCACTTATGCTTTCGACCGCAATGGCGACGGCCTGCATGGGTACAACATCGTGAGGAACAATGCCGGCAGGATCGAGTTCATCAAACGCGTCGACTTTCCAGCGCAATGACATCTTTGCTTCCGGTCCAGAACATGACAATGAATTCCCTGCCTCGCCGTGGCGAGGCCTTTGCCGGCGTTGCGCTAGCCGGCCTGATGTCGCTGCTCCTGGCGGCTTGCGTCGCCCAAACACCCGCGCCGGTTACCGCGCCGCCAAAGAAACCCGCTGCTTCAACCACCACGCAGCCCTCGCCCAAACCCGCTCCGCCGGTCGTTCAGCAGGCTCCGAAGCCGGCTCCGCCCGCCACGCCTAAAGCGACGGAACCCCGGCCTGATGCCCCGCCGACGAAACTCGGCGCCACGAAAATGGCATCCAGGGACGTTCAGGCGATCACGGTCCATCACAACAAGGTCCGCGCCGCTGTCGGCGTCGGACCGCTGAAGTGGTCGCCGACCCTGGCGACTTATTCGCAAAAATGGGCCGACCACCTCGCTGGAAGCTCCTGCAAGATGGAGCATCGCAGCGACAGTCAGTACGGGGAGAATATCTATACGGGTACGGCCGGGCGCTTCACCGCCATTGACGGGGCCAAAGCCTGGGAGTCGGAGAAAAAACTCTACTCTGGCGGGGTGCTCAAGCAATCGAGCTGGAAACCGGCGGGCCATTACACGCAGATGGTCTGGCGCGACACCCGCATGCTGGGTTGCGGGGAAGCGACCTGCAACAAGATGCTGATCGTGGTGTGCAACTACGATCCAACGGGGAATTACATCGGCCGCAAGGCTTACTGAAGAACTTCGATCAACGCTCAACGCAGAGGACGCGGAGGACGCAGAGGAAAAACACAGAGAAAGTGGGCTCGGACATGACGGGAAACTGATTCGTGGAGTGGCGACATTTACTACGAGGCAGTTCCCGAATCCCCAATACTCCTTTCTCGCTTTCTGTTTTTCCTCTGCGTCCTCCGCGTCCTCTGCGGTGAGTGCTGCTCCTGAGAGAATTAGCCCATGCTCATCAATTGCGTAGCGTACGAAGGCGGCAAAAAGCTCGCCGACATCCAGCCCAGCGAGATCCATAGTTACGTCAACCGTCCGGAATGTTTTGTCTGGGTGGCGATGTTCGAGCCCTCGCGCGATGAACTCGACGCGATGCAGAAACAGTTCGACCTGCCCGACCTGGCCGTCGAAGATGCCCGCAACGGCCATCAGCGGCCGAAGATCGAGGAGTATGGCGATGCGCTGTTCGCCGTCCTGCAGATCGTCGAGTCGGTGGGCAAGGACCTCAACGTTGGAGAAGTCGACGTATTCGTCGGCCGCAACTACGTCCTGTCAGTCCGCAGCCGCACCCAGCAAGGCTTCCTCGGGGTGCGCGCCCGCAGCGAGCGGGAGCCGGAGTTGCTGAAGCATGGCGCGGGTTATGTCCTCTACGCAATTACCGATTCGGTCGTGGATCGCTATTTCCCGGTGCTGGACGCGCTCGAAGTCGAGCTCGAGGAAATCGAGAGGCGCATTTTCTCGGGCCAGAACAACCGCGCCATCATCGAGTCGCTCTATGGCCTGAAGCAGAAACTGATGATCCTCAAGCACGCCACCAGTCCGCTGCTGGAGGCGATCGGCAAGCTCTACGGCGGACGGGTGCCGTACCAGTGCTCGCAACTGCAGGAATATTTCCGCGACATCTACGACCATCTGGTGCGGCTCAACCAGTCGATCGAAAGCCTGCGTGAAATGGTGACCACCGCCATCACGGTGAACCTCTCCCTTCTTACCATCCAGGAAAGCGAAGTCACCAAACGCCTGGCGGGATACGCCGCGCTGGTCGCAGTGCCGACCATGATTGCCGGTGTGTACGGCATGAATTTCGAGGTGATGCCGGAACTGGATTGGGCTTTCGGCTATCCGCTTACGGTCGGCCTCATGGTGGCGATAGATGTGTATCTTTTCTACCGCTTCCGGCAGGCCAAGTGGCTTTGATTTCTCGTCTGGACCCAGCACTCACCGCAGAGGACGCGGAGGACGCAGAGGAAATCAAGAGAGAGAAAATGGGAATGTGGGATTGCTCAACGAATGAGCTCGATCAGTTCCAAATCAGCATTGGTCCGCGCGTGAATATTGGTCCAGATGGACCGGGGTACAGGCAGATTGGAACCTTGCTGCGCAAGAACCATCAACGCTCACCGCCATTTTATAACCTGTAACTTCTTTTCCTCGTCCTTGCCTTTCCTCCGCGTCCTCTGCGTCCTCCGCGGTGAGAGTTGCTCTTGCGCGGTGCATGGGAAGCGGTGCTAGGATTCAGGCGGGGAGCAGTGATCGATAAAACAAGCGGAGGAAGCAATGCTGAGTTACGACGTGGTGGAATGGGGCAAGCCGCTGCAGAAGATGGAGCGGCCGACGCCGAAGCCGGCCGGGACGCAAGTGCTGCTGAAGTTAAAGTACAGCGGCGTTTGCCACAGCGACGTGCATATCCGCGAAGGTTATTTCAACCTGGGTGGCGGCAAGCGTTTCCACATGAGCGAGCGCGGCATGAAGCCGCCGGTCACGCTTGGCCATGAACCCTTCGGCACTGTCATCGCCGCAGGACCGGACGCGACGGATGCGCCGATCGGGCAGGACCGCCTGGTCTGCCCGTGGATCGGTTGCGGAAAATGCGCGCGCTGCACCGAGGGCATGGATAATCATTGCATGGCGCCGCGCTGGATCGGCATCCAGCTCGCCGGCGCTTATGCTGATCACTTGCTGGTCCCGCATCCCAAGTACCTGGTGGATGCGAGCGGCATCGACCCCGCCTGGGCGGCGACGCTGTCCTGCTCGGGGCTGACGACTTATTCGGCCGTTTCCCAGTTG
>JBKJUC010000061.1:0-4390 GCA_046590325.1 Burkholderiales bacterium
GGTCGATGGCGCCCGATTCCGTGGCCATCGCGGCGAGCACCGCAAGCAGCAGGCATCGGTTCATGGGCGCCCCTTGATCGGCTCGAGATAATTGAACGCACGCGCCAGCAGCTTGCCGTTCTGCGCGAACTTGCCGGCATCGGCCTTCGAAACGACGAAGGACTCGGCCTTCATCAGCTCTTTCTCATCGTATTTGGCTGCCTTGAGCTCCTCCTCGGAGAGCCCCCTGACGCCAGTGGTCGAGACAATTTGTCCGGTGCCGGTGCGCCCGGTGGAAAGGGCGGCGACGTCCTTCGCGGCGCTGCTCTTGCCCGCTTCGCCCCGACGCACCGAAAGCATCCGGACCCAGCCTTGCGGGCCCTTGCCTTTCACCTGGTACCAGCCGCCGCTCTTCTTGAGGATGGTCACGGCATCCCCTTTGGCCAGCGAGCCGACCTTCTTCGCGTCGGCAAACGGCTCGGCCACGAGCTTGTCGGCCTTGAGGGCAACCCCTCTGTCCTGCGCCTGGGCGGTCCCGGTGCCAAGCGGTAACATCAGGCACATCGCCAAAAACAGAATCTTTCGCATCGCTTTCACCTCAAAAAAAACATTATGTGCGCACGGTATGTGCGCAGGGTGGCGCGTCACTTCCTGCCCTGGCTGGCGGCTTCGAGCGCAGCCGCGAACAAGGCCCGCCACTCCGCCCGCGCCGCCTCGGTACCTGCCGCGCCGACCGAGCCCGAACGCACGGCCACGCCCGCCAACTTTTCATTCTGCACGCGCAGGCTCTCTACCAGCCCCGGCATCGCATCGCGCAGCCGCTGCAGGTCCTGCTCCACCCGCTCCCGCCGCGCCACTTCCTCCAGCGGATAGGCCCACGACACGGTCACCGTCGCCTCGAACAGGCCCCAGAGCCCCCGCTGTCTCCCTTTGACGATATCCACGTCCATCGGTTCGCGGGCGAGCCCGAGCACTTGCTTTCGCAGGCGCTTGAGGAACATCGCACTGACCGGATCGGCGCCGCCAGCGAACTGGAACACCGCCAGCGTCGCCCCGTTAACATGCCCGTCGCGCACAGTCGTGGCCACCGTGCTCTGCTCAAGTGTCCGTGCAGTGGCCGCGGAGTAGACCTTCGCCAACGAAAAATAAATGAATCCGATAAACACCGGTCCGGCGAGGTTCAGGTGGTAGTGGGTGACGTTGATCATGGCGTAGGAAAAGCCCAGCAACCCGAACTGCGCCAGGCCGAACACCTGGTTGAAGCGGTCGGAGTCCGGATCGCGGTAGAGCGAGATCGCCGTGGCCCAGACGATGAGCAAAGCCACGATCAGGTTCGGTATGCTGGAAGCGGGCGAGCGAATGTAATCGTCATGCTTGAGGTTGTCGATGGCGGTGGCGAGGATCTCCACACCCGGGAATTCCCGTGCCGTCGAAGTCGGCTTGATGTCGAACAGGCTGGGCGCGGTCGAGCCGATGATGACGATCTTGCCGGTGAATTCATCCTGCGGGCGCGCGTGCTCCTTGCTTTGCATGTCCTGAAACACGTCGCTGAACGTGGCGTACCGATACGTAAACGGACCGCCGCGCCAGTTGAGCAGCATGTTGGCATGGGGGGGCTGGGCGAATTCGAGGTCCGCGCCCACTCGCAGGGGCAGGGACGGCAGCCGCCAGCCGTGCACATCGTGGAACAGGCGGTAGCTGCGCACGACGCCATCGGCATCCGGATAAATATTGTGGGTGCCGATGCGGCCGCCGTCGCGCACCGCCTTGAAGACCGGCAGCACCGCGGCAATGGTTCCGTCCGTCTCCGGGATATCCTCCAGTCGCTTCGCGCCCGGAATCATCGGCGGTTTCAGCGCCGAGAGCTTGTCGCTCGCGGGAGGCAGGCGCAGCCACGGAAAGTAGGTGTTGCCGGTTGCCGCGAGGGCGTCGTTGAAGTAAGTGTCGCTGTCGGCGTTGTAGACGTCCGGGTCCGAGAACAGGATGTCGAACACAACGGCCCGCGGCTGCTGCGTTTCCAGGTGCTGCACGAATTCGCCCAGTACCTGCCGTGGCCACGGCCAGCGCCCGTAGTCCGGGGCCATTGCCGCGAGGCTGGCTTCGTTGATGTCGATAATCACGATCTGGTTGTCGGCCGGCGGCTTCACGACCCGATAGCGCACCATCAGGTCGTACGCCTTCTGGCGCATGTCCACCACCGAGTGCAGCACATACACATCCACCACAATCAGGATGCTGAATACGGCCGCCAGGTAAAGATAGAAATTATTCCTGAGCAGGCGCGCCATGCGCTCGGCGAAGTGGCGGAAGCCGCCGACAATGACGCGCGCGAAAAAAGTGCTGAATTTCATCCGGGACGAACTGGGAGGGTGGACTCAGGTCCGATTATAGCCTTTGAATTTCTTACCCGGTCGACCGGTAAGACTTACGGAAAATTTCTGGGCAAGAGTACTTCGCCATCCGGCAACCTCGACAAATCAATGATCTGCGTTTGCCCCTGATTGAGGCACAGCCTTTGCGTATGACCGGCGTATATGTCCACGGCGTAGCTTTTTACGTCGGCATGGTCATATGGCCCCCCTATGTCATAAGGAGAACGAGCATGAAGACGTGGTCAAATGTTGCTATTGCCCTGGTTATGTCCGTATTCGTGGCAGGCATCACAGGTTGCGCCAGCGATTCGGACAGACGCGGTATGGACTCGACGGGAGCAGTCGTCAGTGACTCCTGGATCACCACGAAGGTGAAGAGCGACCTGGCTGTCGAAAAAGACGTCAGTGCCACGAATATAAGCGTGAAGACCGTCGATGGCGTGGTTACGTTGAGCGGCAAGGCAAGCAGCCAGGCGGAAGCCGATAAAGCAGTCCGGGTTGCCGGCCAGATCGATGGCGTCAAGTCAGTCGTGAACAACCTCGATGTGAGATCGTAGGCGCAAGCGAGGCAAGGTCTCCATCCTTTCCGGAGACCATTCCAAATCAAAAGGGCTGACGCGAGTCAGCCCTTTTGACATTCTGCCGATTCAAGGAAGGGCCGCTTCAGCTTGAATGATTCCAGGAACCCGACGGTGTCGTCCAAGCTTCCGTGTTACTGCCGGCGCGTCGCAAAGCCGAGCGAAGTCGACAGCGGAAAAAACGGGAAGGGCGGCGGCGTGGAGGAAGAAGAGTGCCTCAACCCTCTCTACTCGGGGAGCCAGAAGGAGTCCGCATTACTTCCACTGCTTTTCCATCAGAACGTTTCCTCGATCAGAAAGCCGCGTGGAATGCGTTCCTTGTGGGGCTTGTCGCGCAGTTTGGGCAGGGTTAGCGCCCGGCCCGGCGGTTCGCGCTTGGGCAACTGCTTGAGCAGGTGATCGATCAGGTTCAGGCGACCGCGTTTCTGATCATCGAAATTGACCACGTGCCACGGCGCGTAGTCGGCGTGGGTCGCGCGCAGCATGATGTCGCGCCCCTTGCCGTAAGCGGCGTATTTCTCGCGCGCCTTGATGTCGATCGGGGAGAGCTTCCAGCGCTTGGCAGGATCCTTCGCCCGTTCGGCGAAGCGCTCTTCCTGCTCTTCCTGGTCGACGCAGAGCCAGTACTTAAGCAGGATCAGGCCGTCATCGGTGATCATGCGTTCGAACACCGGGCAGTCCTTCAGGAACTGCTTGTGTTGGGCCGGGGTGCAGAAACCCATGACCAGTTCGACACCAGCGCGGTTGTACCAACTGCGATCGAAGAGGACAAGTTCACCGGCACCGGGCAAATGCCTCGCGTAGCGCTCGAAGTACCACTGGCTGCGCTCGCGTTCATCGGGTTTCGGAAGCGCGACGGTGCGCACGTAGCGATCGTTGAGCGGCGCCTCGATGGCCTTGATCACACCGCCCTTGCCGGCCGCATCGCGCCCCTCGAAGACCACGGCGACGCGCTGGTTGTTGGCAATTATCCAGTGCTGCAGCGCGATCAGCTCGGCGTGCAGTCCTTCGAGGGCTTCCTCGTAATTCTTGCGCTTGATTGATTTCATCGGTATCCCCTGATGCGGTGGTGAGCGAGTCTGCGGTTGAGTGGGTCGCTGCCCGGGGAGTCTCTCACCTTGGAATGAACATGGCCAGACCCCGCGGTTTCACACCGGACCTTGTTTTCAGCCTTCATGCGCTATCTCGTCGACGAGCTCCTCCAACCTCTCGATCAGCCGCTCCACAATCCCTTCCGGGTCCTGCGCCCACAGGTTCTCGATCGCAGAATCGCCCCCCGAATCCGCATCAACGTTGGTTACGGTGACGTCTTCATCCTCTTGCAGTACCAGGCTCACCGCCGCAAGGATCTGCGGGAGGTAAATGGATACCGCGTCACCGGGACTGGCGCCTTCCGCGATCTCGTCCCTGACCAGGGTCGCCACATGTTCGAGCACCGGCCCCGCGCCCGCCACCTTGAGC
>JBKJUC010000005.1:0-12079 GCA_046590325.1 Burkholderiales bacterium
CGGCGAAAACTGCAGGCGGCTGGCAGATTGTTGGCCTCGACAAACGAGCGGATGTCCGCACACGCTGACGCAGTCCAGTCTCCGCCTCCCAGGATTACCAGCGGCCGCGAAGACTGGTCCAGCATCTCCCGCATCTGCTCCATCGCGGACGAACCGGGGTGCGCCTTGACCCTGGCATATGGACGCGCATCCGCAACAGATGCCTGGCTGACCAGCATGTCCTCGGGCAACGAAAGAACGACAGGCCCGGGACGACCGGAAACCGCGACATGGAACGCATGGCTGAGGAATTCGGGAATGCGCTCGGTCCGGTCGATCTGCGCGACCCATTTCGCCATCTGGCCGAACACTCGCCGGTAATCCATTTCCTGGAAGGCTTCGCGCTCGACGACATCGCCACCCACCTGGCCGATGAACAGGATCATGGGAGTGGAATCCTGGAACGCGGTGTGCACGCCAATGCTGGAGTTGGTCGCGCCCGGACCGCGAGTGACAAAACAGATGCCGGGCCTGCCGGTCAGCTTGCCATAGGCCTCCGACATGAACGCCGCGCCGCCTTCCTGGCGGCATACGATGAGGCGGATCTTGTCGCGCGAGTCGAACAGCGCATCGAGTACGTCGAGATAACTTTCGCCGGGCACGCAGAATGCCGTGTCGACGCCGTGGACCTTTAACTGATCCACCAGAATCCGCCCCCCGCTCCTGCTTGCTTCAATCGCGCTCATTCGCCCGCTCCACCTGAATCAGCGGCCGATTATACCCAACGGGCCCGGGCGAACCGGCTGCTGATTCCTGACGTTTGCCGGGGCAGCGGCGGAACGATCTTGGATATAATGCTCCGCGTTCCGCGCAGATTGATTCTGCATGATGCAGTGCGGCGCACATAACAAGCACGCAAAACGAGTCTAGGGAGGTCAAATCCAATGGTCTGGTCCCAGGTCTACGATCCGATGAATAACGCCGTGCTCAGCACGGTGCTCGCCGCGATTCCGGTGGTGGTACTGCTGGGCGGTCTGGCGTTCTTCCGCTTGTCCGCACACGTGGCCGCCCTTGCCGGCCTCGCCTCCGCACTCATCATCGCCATCTTCATCTACGGCATGCCTGCACAAATGGCCGGAGCTTCGGCGATGTACGGTGCCCTGTTCGGTCTGCTGCCCATTGGCTGGATCGTGCTGAACATCATCTTCCTGTACCAGCTTACCAAGGACAAAGGCTACTTCAAGGTCCTGCAGGACAGCATCGCCGGCATTACGGAGGACAGGCGGCTGCAACTGCTGATGATCGCATTTGCCTTCGGCGCCTTCTTCGAAGGTGCTGCGGGTTTCGGAACCCCGGTTGCCGTGACCGGCGCCATCCTTATCGGGCTCGGCTTCTCGCCGCTTGCGGCATCCGGATTGTCGCTGATCGCCAATACAGCGCCGGTCGCGTACGGCGCACTTGGCACACCGATCATGGCGCTGGCTGCGGTCACCGGACTTGACCTGCTGGAACTCTCGGCCATGGTCGGCCGCCAGTTGCCGTTCTTCTCGCTGCTGGTGCCGTTCTGGCTGATCTGGGCCTTTGCCGGCTGGCGCGGCATGAAGGAGATCTGGCCTGCGATCCTTGTTACCGGCGTGAGCTTCGCGATTCCTCAATTTCTGATTTCCAATTACCACGGGCCCTGGTTGGTGGACGTCGGCGCAGCCATCATTTCCATGATCTGCCTGACGTTTTTCCTTCGTGTATGGAAACCGAAGACGATCTGGAGGACAACGGCCCTAAAGGACCACGGCAACGACGCCGCGACCGATGCCTCCGCGTCCATGCAACTGACCAAGCATGATCGCGCGACGGTAATCCGGGCCTGGGTTCCCTGGCTGGTGCTGTCGGTTTTCGTTTTTCTGTGGGGCGTGCCGCAGATCAAAGACCTGTTGAACGGATCGACCAAGAAAGTCGAAATGGTCGAAGGCGTAAAGAAGGAAACCAGGATTCCCTACGCATGGGACGGCATGACCAAACTCGATTTTCCGGTCGTCGGACTAAACGACCTGGTGGAGAAAGTTCCGCCGGTGGTGGCGAAGCCGCACACGGAAAAAGCCGTCTACAGCCTGAACTGGTTGTCTGCAACGGGCTCCGGAATCCTGCTGGCTGCCTTGCTCGCAGGCTTGTACATGCGTTATTCGCCGGGAGAGATGCTGCGTAAATACTGGGAGACGATCAAGCTGGTGAAGTTCTCCCTGTTGACCATCGCCGCCATGCTCGCGCTTGGATTTACGACACGTTACTCGGGCACCGACGCAACCATGGGGCTTGCGTTCGCTCATACCGGCGCGCTGTATCCCTTCTTTGGCACCATGCTCGGCTGGCTGGGGGTGGCGCTCACCGGCTCCGACACGGCATCGAACGTCTTGTTCGGCGGTTTGCAGAAAATCACTTCCGAGCAGCTCGGACTCAACCCCAACCTGATGGCTGCCGCCAACAGCTCGGGTGGCGTCATGGGCAAGATGATCGACGCCCAGTCGATCGTCGTCGCTTCCACCGCAACCCGCTGGTACGGGCACGAGGGTGAGATCCTGCGCTACGTGTTCAAGCATTCGATCGTTTTGGCGATGCTGGTGGGCGGTCTGGTGATGCTCCAGGCTTACGTGTATCCGTTCACGCTGCTGCAGATCTGGCCGGGAACGCACTAGACCACCGGTACTCGGAAAACAAAAAGCCCACCTCGCGGTGGGCTTTTTTCATGCGCGCTGCCGGGTGGGCTGGCGCCTTCGACTATCCTGCGGCCTTCTGTTCCTCAGCCACGGCTTTCATCGACAGGCGCAGCCTGCCCTTTTCGTCCGCCTCGAGTACCTTGACGCGTACCGCTTGGCCTTCCTTGAGGTGGTCGGCAACACTGTTGACACGCTCGTTGGCAATCTGGGAAATATGCAGCAGACCGTCCTTGCCTGGAAGCACGCTGACGATGGCACCGAAGTCCAGCAGCTTGAGCACCGTGCCGTCGTAGATGCGCCCCACTTCGACATCGGCGGTAATTTCCTCGATCCGGCGCTTCGCTGCTTCGCCGCCCTCGGAAGATACGCAGGCAATCGTGACCATGCCGTCATCCGTGATGTCGATCGTGGTGCCGGTTTCCTCGGTAATGGCGCGGATCACTGCCCCACCCTTGCCGATCACGTCGCGAATCTTCTCCGGTTTGATCTTGATGGTGATCATGCGCGGCGCGTAGGCCGAGAGTTCGGAACGCGCCCCCGACAGTGTCTCGCGCATGATACCGAGGATGTGCATGCGGCCTTCCTTGGCCTGCATCAGCGCGACATTCATGATTTCTTTAGTGATGCCCTGGATCTTTATGTCCATCTGCAGAGCAGTGACGCCGTTCTCCGTACCGGCCACTTTGAAGTCCATGTCGCCAAGATGATCCTCGTCGCCGAGGATGTCGGTCAGTACCGCGAAACGGTTGCCTTCCTTGATCAGGCCCATGGCGATGCCGGCCACGTGCGCCTTGAGGGGCACGCCGGCATCCATTAGCGCCAGACAACCGCCGCAAACGGAGGCCATCGAGCTGGAACCATTGGATTCGGTGATTTCCGAAACCACGCGCATGGAGTAGGAAAAATCCTCGGGCGCCGGCAGCACCGCAAGCAGTGCACGCTTCGCCAGCCGGCCGTGGCCGATTTCACGCCGCTTCGGCGTGCCGACGCGTCCGGTTTCGCCGGTCGAATAAGGCGGGAAGTTGTAGTGGAGCATGAAGCGTTCTTTGTACTCACCCATCAGCGCATCGATGATCTGCTCGTCGCGGGCGGTGCCCAGCGTGGCGACAGCAATCGACTGCGTCTCGCCCCGCGTAAACAGCACCGAACCATGTGCGCGTGGCAGCACGCCGGCGCGAATGGAGATGGGACGCACGGTGCGCGTATCGCGACCGTCGATGCGCGCTTCGCCGTTCAGGATCTGGGTGCGGACGATCTTGGATTCGATATCGCTGAAAATGGTCTTCACCAGGTTGACGTGATTGGTATCCGACCCTGCGGGTGCGGCTTCCGCCAGCACCTTGGTACGTGCCGCATCGATCTTTTCCGTGCGTGCCTGTTTCTGACGCAGTCCGTAGGCCTCGCGCAGCTCAGATTCGGCGATGCCCGTGATGCGGTCGATGAGTGCGGTGTCCTTTTGCGGGGGCGTCCAGTCCCACAGGGGTTTGCCGGCTTCGTCCACCATTTCGTTGATGGCATCGATGACCGCTGCCATTTGCTGATGGCCGTACACGACCGCGCCAAGCATGACGTCTTCGGCAAGCTCCATGGCTTCTGATTCGACCATCAGCACTGCGCCTTTGGTGCCGGCGACGACCAGGTTCAGCTGCGAGCTCTTGAGCTCGGTCGCGGTCGGATTCAGCACGTACTCGCCGTTGAGGTATCCGACTCGCGCGGCGCCGATAGGGCCGTCGAACGGAATGCCTGACAGCGCCAGCGCCGCGGAGGCGCCGATCATGGCGGGGATGTCGGAGTCCACTTCATTGTTGGACGACATCACGGTCGCGATGATTTGTACTTCGTTGAAAAATCCTTCGGGGAACAACGGACGGATGGGGCGATCGATCAAACGGCAGGTCAGAATTTCCTTTTCGGAGGGGCGGCCTTCGCGTTTGAAAAATCCGCCGGGAATCTTGCCTGCCGCGTAGGTCCGCTCCTGGTAATCGACAGTAAGCGGAAAGAAGTCCTGGCCGGGTTTGACGTCTTTCCTGCCGACGACGGTTACCAGCACCACGGTGTCGTCCATGTTCACAATGACGGCGCCGTGTGCCTGGCGCGCGATCTCACCGGTTTCAAGTGTCAGCGTATGCCGACCGAAGTTGATGGTTTTCTTGGTAACGTTCAAGAGTGTTCCCTCTGCCTGCAGATATGCGGCTACTGAAATGCGAGGGAGCAGCCGAACGCTCCCCGGCGTGGTTGATCGCTTCGATTGCGCGGATCGGGCATCATTGCCCGCCCGTTCCCGATTTCCGGAAAGCCGAAGGAATGAAAACTTACTTGCGCAACCCGAGACGCTCAAGCAACGTGCGATATCGATCGTTGTTGGAGCGGCGCAGATAATCCAGAAGCTTGCGGCGACGGCTCACCATACGCAACAGACCACGGCGGGAGTGATGATCCTTGACGTGGCTCTTGAAATGGCCAGTGAGGTCGTTGATGCGCGCCGTCAGCAGCGCAACTTGCACTTCAGGGGATCCGGTATCGGCCGTGGCCCGCTGATGATCCTGCAGAATCTGAGCCTTTTGGCCCGTCGTAATCGCCATTCCCGTATCTCCGAAAGAAAGGCCGGTATTTTACCTGCGGACCCCTCTGGTTTCCAAGTGTTTTTAGGGGCTTAATCGCGGAACGGAGATGCCGATGCCGGTATTTTCAGGGTTCGCGATCATGCGCTTTGGCGAGACCGTTCCATCATCTCCCACCTCGCCTGTTCCCAAAAAGCGGTCGGACGAATCGTAAAGCCGCGAAAGGCCGGCATCCGCTCCCGCTACGCTGGCCGCAAGCCCGGTACATACCCGCCTGGTGCCCTCGGCATCGAGTCTTACAACCGGTAGACCCTGCAACAGGCGGTCTACGGGCAAAAGGCAGCCGATCCGCCCTTCCGGCGCCAGGTTTTCCAGCGTTTCAAGATTGGTCGCGCGGGATATGTCCAGATCCGCGATCATGGTGCGCCGCAAACCCAGAAGGTATCCCCCGCAACCCAGGGACTTGCCGATGTCCTCAGCCAGTACCCTGATGTAAGTCCCCTTGCTGCACGCGACCCGTATCGATAGTTCTCCTGGCGGCGCAAATCCCGTCAGGATGAGGGTTTTTATGGTGATTTGCCGCGCTTCGCGCGCAATTTCCTCCCCTGCCCGTGCGTATTCGTACAGCGGACGGCCATCCCGCTTCAGGGCGCTATGCATCGGCGGCACCTGTTTGCTGGTCCCGAGGAAGGACATCAGGACCTCGGCCAGCCGCTGTTCACTGAACTCGGGGGCAGATACCGGCTGGATCAAGCCCTCCGCATCCCCCGTCGAACTGGTAAAGCCAAGCCGGATGACGGCTTCGTAGGTCTTGTCAGCGTCCAGCAGGGCGTGGGAATACTTGGTCGCCTCGCCCAAGCATACAGGCAGCAAACCCGTTGCCAGCGGATCCAGGGTCCCCGTGTGGCCGGCCTTGGCCCAGTTGAATAGTTTTCGCGTCCTTTGCAGGGCGGCGTTCGACGAAATCCCCGTGGGCTTGTCCAGAAGGAGCACGCCGTGGACGGTGGTATCGGATTTACGCATTGTCCCGGGCTTCAGTTCTCGTTTTCGTCCGGGACCGGAGGCTGAGAGGCGATGGCGTCGTCGATCAGGGCGGAAAGATAGATGCCGCGCTCGACCGACTCGTCGTGCACGAAATGCAGCTCGGGGACGATGCGCAGCTTAAGTCCGCTGGCAAGCTGCGATCGCAGGAAGCCGGAGGCATGCTGCAGGCCGGCCCGCGCCCTGGCGGCGGCCTCCGCGTTTCCCAGCGTTGTAAAAAAAATCTTGGCGTGATGATAGTCGTTGCTGACCTCGACTCCTGTCAGCGTGATCATGCCCACTCGCGGATCCTTGAGCTCGGTGCGAACGAGTTCGGCCAGATCCTTCTGGATCTGGTCAGCAATCCGGGCAATCCTGGAAGGGTTTTTTGCCATGCGCTGCTGGATAGGCCCGGTCGGGATCAGGGGGCAGGTGCCGTGCGCACCCGCTCCCCCTGTTCCCCTACTAGAGGAGGGTGCGCGCGACTTCGACGACTTCGTACACTTCGAGCTGGTCCGCCACCTTGATGTCGTCGAAGCTCTTCACTGACAGGCCGCACTCGAATCCGGCCTTCACTTCGCGGACGTCGTCCTTGAATCGTTTCAGTGAATCGAGTTCGCCGGAATGGATGACGACGTTGTCGCGCAGCACGCGGATCAGCGAACCCCTTCGCACCAGGCCTTCCAGCACGTAGCAGCCCGCAATCGTGCCGATCTTGGAGATCTTGAACACCTGGCGTATTTCCACCAGGCCGATGATGCTTTCTTTTTGTTCCGGCGAGAGCATGCCCGACAAGGCAGCCTTGACCTCGTCAACCGCGTCGTAGATTACATTGTAATAACGCAGGTCGATTCCGTGCGAGCCGACCAGTTTGCGCGCCATGGCATCAGCCCGGGTATTGAACCCGACTAGCACGGCATTCGAGGCCAGTGCAAGGTTGACGTCCGACTCGGTGATCGCGCCGACACCGGCGTGGATGATGTTGACCTTAACCTCTTCGGTGGAGAGCTTCTCCAACGCATGCCCAAGGGCTTCGTAGGAACCCTGCACGTCCGCCTTGACGATCAGCGACAGCGTCTTGACCTGGCCCGCCGTCATCTGGTCGAACATGCCTTCGAGTTTGGCGGTCTGCTGCTTCGCCAGCTTTACCTCACGGAACTTGCCCTGGCGGAATAGCGCGATTTCCCGTGCTTTGCGCTCGTCGCCCAGCACTATAACTTCTTCGCCGGCCATGGGTACATCGGAAAGCCCCTGGATTTCCACCGGAATGGCCGGACCTGCGTTGTGGATCGGATGCCCGGCCTCGTCGAGCATCGCCCTCACCCGTCCGAACACCGCACCGGCAAGAACGATATCGCCACGTTTGAGTGTGCCCGACTGGACCAGGATGGTGGCAACCGGCCCGCGACCCTTGTCGAGCCGCGATTCAATCACCACCCCACGCGCGGGCGTATTCCTGGGGGCCTTGAGTTCAAGCACTTCCGCCTGCAGCAGTATCCGCTCAAGCAGTTCGTCGATGCCCTTGCCGCTCTTGGCGGAAACGTCCTGGAACATCGTGTCGCCGCCCCACTCTTCCGGAACCACCTGCTGCCCGGCCAGTTCCTGGCGGATTTTCTCGGCGTTTGCTTCAGGTTTGTCAATCTTGTTTACCGCGACCACGAGCGGAACTTTGGCTGCTCTGGCATGGTGGATGGCCTCGATGGTCTGCGGCATCACGCCGTCATCCGCCGCGACCACCAGCACCACGAGGTCCGTCACCTTTGCACCCCTTGCGCGCATCGCCGTAAATGCTTCATGGCCCGGCGTGTCGAGGAATGTAATCATGCCGCGGGGCGTGTTTACGTGATAAGCGCCTATGTGCTGCGTAATGCCCCCGGCTTCACCGCTCGCAACGCGGGTCCGGCGAATATAGTCGAGCAATGAAGTCTTGCCGTGATCGACGTGCCCCATCACCGTGACTACCGGTGCCCTGGATTCGGCGACGACGTCATGTTTCTCGCCTTCATCCACCAGAAACGATTCCGGATCGTCGAGCTTCGCGGGTTTGGCCACATGGCCGAGTTCCTCCACGAGGATCATGGCGGTTTCCTGGTCCAGCACCTGATTGATCGTCACCATGCTGCCCAGCTTCATCAGAGCCTTGATGACCTCCGCGGCCTTCACCGACATCTTCTGTGCGAGTGCGGCAACGCTGATGGTCTCCGGAACCAGCACCTCGCGAACGATCGGTTCGGTCGGTGCATTGAACGCCTGATCCGTCGTCGCCGTATCTGTCTTGTGTCTGGAGCCTCCGCGGCCGGAGCGCGAATGCCAGCCCTGCCCGCCCCCGGAGGTGTCGCCGCGAGTCTTCAATCCGCGGCGCTTGCCGGCTTCGTCCTTCCAGCTGGTGGCGGTTTTCTTGGGAGCTTTTTCCTTGGGCTTGGCTGCCTTGTCGCCGGGCTTGACCGTCGGCTTGTGGAGTGTGCCCTCGGGAGAGGCCTTTTTCGTCTCGACCGCCGCGGCGGGTTCGACGGCCTTCGGCACTTCCGCAACAGGTGCCGACGTAGCCTCCGCTACCGGCGCTGCCGCATCCTTGGTCTTGCGCTTGCGCAGCTGGTTTAGCGCAGCGTCAGCAGCCTGGCGCGAAATCAGTTCTGCCTGCTTGCGCGCTTCTTCTTTACGCAACGCAGTCTGTTCGGCATTGATGGCGGGGGCGGGAACTGCGGCGGGGCCGGGAACGGCTAAGGGGGCGGGAACGGCGGCAGGCGCCGTAACTACCGCAGGCGCTGGCGCTGGTGCTGGAGCAGGTGCTACGTCGTCGGTTGCGACTGTTCCATCGCGTTTGACCAGCACCCGCTTCTTCTTGACCTCGACCTGAATGGTCCTGGCCTTGCCGGTGCTGTCCGATTTTTTGATCTCGGTGGTCTGACGCCGAGTCAGCGTGATTTTGTTCTTGGTGTCTTTCGCACCGTGAACGCGCCGCAGGTAATCCAGCAGCTGGGTCTTGTCCTGTTCGGTGAGCACAGTGCTTTCCGCCAGCGCCTTGCTGACACCGGCGGCCTGCAGTTGTTCAAGCAGCAGTGCCGCGGGTAACCCGAGCTCGCTGGCAAATTGTGCGACGTTCATTTGCGCCATAGATTATTGTCCTCGGCCCGCCTATTGTTCCTGACTGGCCGCGAACCATGGTGCGCGTGCTGTCATGATTAGTTGCTTGGCGCGTTCCGCGTCAATCCCGGTCAGCTCAACGAGATCATCAACTGCCAGATCTGCGAGCTCCTCCTGCGTGGTCACACCCTTGGCCGCCAGTACCCGCGCAGTTTCATTGTCCATGCCTTCCAGCGTGAGCAGGTCGCTCGCCACGTTTTCCACATGCTCCTCGCTGGCGATCGCCTCGACCAGCAAGGCATTGCGCGCGCGGCTCCGCAATTCATTTACCGTTTCTTCATCGAAGGACTCGATCTCTAGCATTTCGTTGAGCGGCACGTATGCGACTTCTTCCAGCGTGGCGAATCCTTCCTGGATCAGGATATCCGCCACTTCTTCGTCCACATCCAGGCGTTCCATGAACACCTTGCGAACGGACGTGGATTCTTCCTCGTTTTTCTTCTGGGACTCTTCCTCGGTCATGATGTTGAGTTCCCAGCCGGTCAGTTCGCCGGCGAGGCGAACGTTCTGCCCGTTGCGTCCGATCGCCTGGGCGAGATTCTCCTCGTCCACGACCACGTCCATGCTATGGGACTCTTCGTCGACCGTGATCTTGCTCACTTCTGCCGGGGCCAGCGCGTTGATCACGAACTGCGCTGGATCGGGCGACCAAAGAATGATGTCCACCCGTTCGCCCGCAAGTTCAGCGGTCACCGCCTGCACCCTGGAGCCACGCATTCCCACGCAGGTTCCGATCGGATCGATGCGTTGGTCGTTCGATTTCACCGCGATTTTCGCGCGCGAGCCGGGATCGCGTGCCGCAGCCTTTATCTCCAGCAGGCCTTCCTCGATCTCCGGCACTTCGATTTCGAACAGCTTGATAAGGAATTCGGGCACGGTTCGCGAAAGGATCAGTTGCGGGCCGCGATTGTTCCGGTCCACCTTGAGCAGGAAAGCGCGCACACGATCGCCAATGCGAAGATTCTCCTTCGGGATCATCTGATCCTTCGGCAACATCGCCTCGATGCGCCCCGACTCGATGATGGAATTGCCGCGCTCCATGCGCTTGATGGCACCGGTGACGATGAACTCCTTGCGCTGAAGGAAATCGTTCAGGATCTGTTCGCGTTCAGCGTCGCGGATCTTCTGCAGGATGACCTGCTTGGCCGTTTGCGCGCCGATGCGCCCGAACTCGACCGCCTCGAGCGGCTCCTCGACGAAATCGTTGATCTGAAGATTGAGCTCCTGCTCCTTCGCGTCCGTGATTGCGATCTGCTGCGTCGGGATCTCATGATCCTCGTCCGCGACGATCTGCCAGCGGCGGAAGGACTTGTATTCGCCCGTTTCGCGATCGATCTCGACTCTGACGTCGACGTCGTCCTTGAAGCGCTTTTTGGTGGCCGATGCCAGCGCAAGCTCGAGGGCGCCGAAAACAATGTCCTTCTCGACATTCTTTTCACGCGCCAAAGCGTCAACCAGCATTAACAACTCGCGGCTCATTGCTTCAATCTCCAGTCATATATTGGGGATCAGACGGGCTTTTTCGATGTCTGCGAATGCGATGGTTACCACCTCGCCGTCCGCATCCAGTTCGATCCCGCCTTCTCCCACTTTCCGCAGAACGCCGGCGAATTTCCTGCGCCCGTTTGTGGGCACCCGGACCTTCACCTGCACGCGCTCTCCGGCGAAGCGTTCAAAATCCTGTGGCCGCTTCAACGGCCGATCCAGTCCGGGCGATGACACTTCCAGCCTGTCGTACTCCACGCCTTCAACAGCGAACAATCGCGTCAGGTGGTTGCTGACGGCCGCACAATCGTCCACGTTCACCCCGCCCGTCTTGTCGATAAAGACGCGCATCATCCGTCCCCTGTTGCCCAGCTCCAGGTCGACCAGCTCATAACCGAGCCCTTGAAATGTCTTTTCTATCAGTCCGGCAAGGTCCACAAAGCGTTTCCACAAACAAAAAATGGGCGCTCGGCCCACTGTTCTTTTTGAATCATCGGAATTTTAACAAATTTCCCGTTCAAATCCAACGAGAACCGGTTAGCCCGACCTCAGGCCTGCCGGGTCGAGCTTCAGTTCGGCTGTTGTTGGGCGTCCGGTGTGGATATTCGGTTGTGGGCTGCCGCGGTATCAAGATGCTGGGCGGGATGGATCAGTTCTTCTGAAATAGTTTTGGCGGCTGGTTGGGTGCCTGGCTTACGCCGACTTTGGTGCTGGCCGGATCCATTGTGGTTGGCGACCTTGCGGCTTGGGATAACGGTGTGAGGTGCCGCCCTTCTGGATCTTTCGGTGTTACGGCCAGTCGGGTTCGCTATGGGCGGTGACCTGCTTGAGTTGCGGCATAACTAGCGCTGGGGCTGGAAGTTAGCCTGCACTGAAACTCGCCTTGTACGGGTGGTGGGACTGGAGCCGCTCTGGCAGTGCAGTGCCGGATCCAAGGGTGTCGGATGGCGTGTTGTCGTTCCGAGCGCAGGTCCCCGCAAAGGCAGGCCCACAAAGCACAAAGCCCCTGCCCGGTGACCCGGGAGGGGCTTTGTGCTTTATGGGGCGCCTGGCGGTGACCTAACTTTAGTTCCGACATAACTTCCGATGGGACTGGAAGTTAGTCTGCACTGAAACACGCCTTGTGGGGGAGTGGGAATGGACACGCTCTGGCAGTGCACCGCGGGACCGGTAAGAGTC
>JBKJUC010000195.1:0-5356 GCA_046590325.1 Burkholderiales bacterium
CGACGAACAGGCCACGCGCACGCCGCTGAGGCGGCTTGCGACCGCCGACGAGATCGGCGCCGCCGCGCTGGCCATGGTTACGCATTTCCCCTACTCGACGGGCTGCATCTTCCCCATTGACGGCGGCCGGCCGCTGGCCTGAAGGATCCTCCAGGTGTCAGAAACCAAAAGCCTCTACAACGAAGTGATCCTCGATCACATCAAGAACGCGCGCAATTTTCGCCAGCTTGACAACGCCAACCGCAAGTCCCACGGCATCAACCCGCTGTGCGGCGACACATTCGATGTATACGTGCGCGTGGGCGACGACAAGGTGCTGGAGGCCGCGTTCGAATGCGAGTGCTGCGGCATCTCCATGGCATCGGCGTCAATCATGACCGAAACGGTCAGGGGGAAGACAGTGGCGGAGGCCCGCGCCTTGTATCGTCACTTCGAGCAACTGCTGCGCAACCGGGGCAAATCGGCAGATGCCCCCGCGGGCGCGGGAGAGATTGCGATGCTGGAGCTGATCGCCGAGTTTCCGTCGCGAGTCAATTGCGCGCTGCTGGGCTGGCATACTCTGGACGCGGCACTGGAAGGCCGCGATACGGCGACGCTCGGAGAGTGAGCGGTATGCGGCGCTGCTACAGGCGCACGTAGATCGTCACATGCGCGGGATCGGAGAACAGCCAGTTGATCCCCTTGCCGTAGAACGACGATTCCGGACGATCCACCCGCGCGGCAACGGCGATGGGCACGTTCAATCCCCATTTTCCGGAAGGAACTGCGGCACCTGGCATGATGATTCCGATCTGGCCGCGGTCGTCGCTGTTCTGCACGGCGATCACGGCTTTGCCGTTCGCGGACAGTTCGCGTGCCTTGTCCAGCACCGCCTGATCGTTCGCGGCGCCCAGTGCGCCCCACTTGTCGGGATTGTTGCGCAGTTCCCATTCGATCTCCACTGCCTTGAGGCAGCGCGACTCCGTGCAGAAATCGCCGATGCCGAACAAGCGCACCAGCGTTTCGCCAGTGAAGTGGCGGCAGACGGTTCGGTCCGCGCCTGCCGCGGTGCAGTCCTTGATCGCGCTTCTGAGATATCCGTCATTACTGACCCAGGTGTTCTCTGCGTGCGCGTACAGCGACATCAGAACGGCTAATGCCACCGGCAGGACTCGAAGAATTCGCATCGGTTTCTCCACGCGATCGGAACGGGCTCTAAAGGTCGGTCTTGTAGCGATCGCGCACGCCGCGGTCGAATTCCTGCGCGGCTTCGGGGGCCATGCCGCCGCTGCCGGCAATCTCTGCTCCGAAAGAGATGGTCATTTCCTCCTGCCAGGTGGCGGGTTTCCACAGATCGCTGCGCAGGAAGGCCTTGGCGCAATGGAAATAGCATTCGGTCACGCTGATGCGGATGGCCAGCAGCGCCTTATTGCCGCGCATCGACAATCTCTCGCAGAGGTCCGCGTCATCCAGCAGTTCGGCGGTTCCCTGTACCCGCAGGGTCTCGCAGGTCCCGGGCACCAGGAAAATCAGGCCGACCTTCGGATTGGCGAGGATGTTCTGCAGCGTGAAGATGAGCTTGTTGCCCTTGCGTTCGGGGATCAACAGGGTGCGACTGTCTTGCACGTGGACGAAGCCCGCTGGATCGCCTTTCGGGGAGACGGTGGCGTGGCCATCGACTCCGGCCGTGGACAACATCAGCATCGGGGATTTGCCGATGAATTCGATGGCGCGGGGGTTGAGTTCCCGGTGGATCTTGTAGGGAACCAACTCGCTTGGCGAACCGATCAGCTTGCGAAGCGCCGCGGTGGTTTCGATTCTGCCCATGTTTGCGATGTCGCGGTCCGTGATCCTATTTGCTCTGCGCTTCGACTTCCTGGTCGCGATCCTGCTTCTGCTGCTCCAGGCTGCCACCCATGTCGGCGGACTTGTTGATGGTGCGCGCGCCTTCCTGGATGGTGCCGGAGGGCAGGGATTCGACGTTCCTGACCGGATGGGTGTCGGGCGTCGCAGCCGATTGAGGCGTCGGCGGCTTGCTCTTCTCGCAACCCGAAAACGCGGCGACAGCGAGAACCATTGCAAGGATTGCGAGATGTCTCATCATTTTCCGTTCACCGTTCACCTTTCACCGTTTACCCGGCACTACTTCATCGTCGGCATGACAAACTCGGCACCCTTACGGATTCCGGTCGGCCAGCGCGAGGTCACGGTCTTGAGATGCGAATAGAAGCGCACGCCTTCCGGCCCATAAGCATAGTGGTCGCCGAACAGCGATCGCTTCCAGCCGCCGAAGCTGTGGAAGGCCATAGGCACCGGGATCGGCACATTGATGCCGACCATGCCGATCTGGACGCGAGTCGAGAATTCGCGGGCGCAATCGCCATCACGCGTGAACAGCGATACGCCGTTGCCGAACTCGTGCTTGTTGACCAGATCAATGGCGGATTCGAAATCGGGCACGCGCACCACGGACAGCACCGGTCCGAAGATTTCTTCCTTGTAGATGGTCATGTCGGGCTTCACCTGGTCGAACAGGCAGCCGCCGATGAAGAAGCCGTTCTCGTGATCCTTGACCTTGTGGTCTCGTCCGTCGACCACCAGCTTCGCGCCTTCCTTGATGCCGAGGTCCACATAGCCCTTGACCTTATCGAGGTGCAGCTTTGTGACCAGCGGACCCATTTCGGCAGCATCATCCGTGCCGGTATTGATCTTCAAGGTCCTGGCGCGCTCCGCCAGCTTTTCCACCAGCTTGTCCGCTACACCGCCCACCGCGACGGCAACCGAAATCGCCATGCAGCGTTCGCCGGCCGAACCGTATGCGGCGCCGATCAGTGCATCGACGGCCTGTTCGAGGTCGGCATCGGGCATGACCACCAGGTGATTCTTCGCGCCTCCCAGGGCCTGCACGCGCTTGCCGCTCGCGGTGCCGGTGCGATAGATGTATTCGGCAATCGGCGTGGAGCCGACGAAGCTGATCGCACTGATGCGGGGCTCGTGGAGCAGGGCGTCAACCGCCGTCTTGTCGCCATGGACTACGTTGAACACGCCGTCCGGCAATCCGGCTTCCTTCAGCAGCTTCGCCATATACAGGCTGGCGGAAGGATCGCGCTCCGAGGGCTTGAGGATGAAAGTGTTGCCACAGGCGATGGCGATGGGAAACATCCACATCGGGACCATGACCGGGAAATTGAACGGCGTGATGCCGGCGCAAACCCCCAGGGGTTGCCGAACCGAATAACTGTCGACACCGGTGCCGACCTGTTCGGTGTACTCACCCTTGAGCAGGTGCGGGATGCCGCAAGCGAACTCGACGACTTCGATGCCCCGGGTGACTTCGCCCTTGGCATCGGAGAGGACCTTGCCGTGTTCGCGGGTGATGATCGCGGCGAGCTTGTCGGCGTGAGCATCCAGCAACTCCTTGAACTTGAACATGACGCGCGCACGCCGCAGCGGCGGCGTGGTGGACCAGGCAGGAAACGCTTTCTGCGCGGCGTCGACGGCAGCGCAGACTTCGGCCTCGCTGGCGAAAGGTACGCGGGCTTTCACGCTGCCAAGCGCCGGATTGTAGACCTCGCCATGGCGACCGCTGTTGCCGGCAACTTCGGCGCCACCGATGAAGTGGCGGAGTTCTTCCAGGACTGAGGCCTGGTTCAGTGGCTTGTTCATGCTTTCTTCCTTTCTAGAGAAGCGCTCACCGCAGAGGACGCAGAGGACGCGGAGGACGGTCAAATGCCAGGCGGTATTCTCGGAGGGGCAAAATCGGAAACTCGGCCATACGATGTATTTCCCCTTGGCTACCCTCCTTTCCGGTTTTCCTCTGCGTTCTCTGCGTCCTCCGCGGTGAGTGCTTGTTGAATGTGATCGGTTGTCATGCCGCCACGGCCTTGCGGCCACTGGCGAAATTTTCATCCAGCGGATATATCGGTCGCCGCAACTTGCGGTATTCGAATTCGGTCCAGTCCGAGGACGACACGCCGGGGGCATCACAGAACACCATCCCCTTGGCGATCGGCAGGAACACTGGCCGGAAATACATGCGCGACTTCAGCAGCAAGTAGCGCTGGCGCGCGGGATCGATGCCTACGCTCTCGAACACGCCGCGATCCCAGGGTTCCTGGTTGCGTTCGGAGATGACAACCAAAGCGGTTCCGGTGTCGAGTACCACCGTCCTGCCCATGAAGCAGCGCATTCCGGTGAACTGCGGCCCGGTGATGGTGTACTCGCCGTCCGTGATCGTGCGGATCACACCACGCAGCGTCAGAGGCTCGCCTTTGCGACGGATCGAGGGCATGTCCATTTTGCCGCCCACAGGCAGCGTGACGTTCGCGCCAATGCCGGCTTCGACCAGCTTCGCCACGGCTTGCGGATCGCGAATCGGCGCTACGGCGATTCCTGTGAGGCCCTGCCGCAGCGCTTCGCGCAGCACGTACATCGTGTCCTGGGTCGAACCGGAAGCGCAATTGTCGGCATGATCCAGCAACAGAATCGGTCCGCCCGATTGTTCGCCCATGCGCTTGGCTTGCGAGATCGACTGCTCCAGGGGTTGTCCGCGATAAATGAAATCTTCCTTTTGTGCCCAGGCGACATCCAGGATTCGATCGCATGCGCTCGCTGCGGCGGCCTTGTTGGCGTCCGCAACGGCTACCACGCTGATGCCGGCGTCGTGGATGTCGGCCATCTGGAATCCGCCGAAAGCGGTGGCGGCCAGCAGGCCGCCACGTTCCGCCGCCCGGGCGGCTTCAACGAAATCCTGCATCGCGCCTTCGGCGGTGTTCTGGCGCAGTGTTTGCGCGAGAATCGGTGCGTTGCCCCAAGCCATGACGGGTTTGATCTCACCTTTCATCAATCGCATCAGGATCGCACCGGCGAGTTCTCCGGATTCGTACTGGTCAACGTGAGGGTAAGTCTTGTACCCGGTGATGACATCGCAGTTCTTCACCATGCGTTCGGTGACGTTGGCGTGCAGGTCCAGCGATACGGCGATCGGCGTGCGTGGAGCGATGGCACGGATTTTCTCGAGCAGCGTGCCCTCGCCATCGTCGGTCCGGTTTGCCACGACCATGGCGCCATGCAGGTCGAGCAACACGGCGTCGCAGCCCCTGGCTACGTCGTTGCAAATTGCTTCGCAGATGCGGTCATAGGCGTTGCCATCTACTGGCCCGCTCGGATTCGCCCACGCGGCAACCGGCGTGGCCACTTCCGCGCCGACCCTGGCGGCGAGATCGAGAAATGCCGCCATGGCCATGCCCTTGCCCTTCATAGCGTCAAATGCATCACGACCCAGGTACGGACCCTTCGGCCCGAACTCCTCCCACGGTGTGGGCACCGGGGAAAAGGTGTTGGTTTCGTGCTGCATCTGGGCGATGACGAATTTCAT
>JBKJUC010000245.1:0-19375 GCA_046590325.1 Burkholderiales bacterium
CGCGAAGAGGAGCGCAAACAGCACGAGGCCGCCATGGAGCGCGAGCGCCAGCAGCAGGAGGCCGCGCGCAAGGTACGAGAAGCCGACGAGGCGAAGCGCAAGGCCGAGGCGGCAGCGCGCGCCGCCCAGCAAAAACTGATCGACGACTGGCGCGCGCGCATCCAGGCCAAGATCAAAGGCCGGGTGGTGATGCCGCCGAATATGGTCGGCAATCCCGAGGCGCGTTTCGAGGTCGTGTTGTTACCTGGAGGAGAGGTATTGAGCGCGAACCTGAAGAAATCGAGTGGCAATCCGGCGTACGACGCGGCGGTGGAACGCGCCATCGCCGCTGCACAACCGTTGCCGGTGCCGAACGACACGGACCTGTTCCAGGAAAACTTCCGGGAACTCAATCTGGTTTTCAGACCCAAAGACTGAGTGAAGTCAAAATATAAACCTCCTGCATATCCATCCTTCATGTCCACTTTCATTCCGATACATCGCTTATTTGGCTGGAGCGCAGCGGCTGCCTTGTTGCTGTGCATGCTCTGCGTCCGGGCGGCGGCCGCGCCGATCGCCATCGAAATCATCGGTGGCGGTGCCAACCAGATTCCGATCACCGTCGTGCCGTTCGCGAACGAGGATCGCTTCGCGCAGCGCATGGCCCAGATCATTTCGGCCGACCTGCAACGCAGCGGACTGTTCAAGCTCGGCTCGATCGGCAGCGCGCGCCCCTTACCGGCGGAACCTTCGGAAATCAACTATCGATACTGGAAAGGCGAAGGCGCGGAGACGATGGTCATCGGCAGTGTGTTGGAAAAGACCGACGGCCATGCGGAAGTGCGCTTCCGGTTGATGGATGTAGCCAAGCAGTCGCAGGTGCTTGGATTTTCCTACACCGTCAGCGTGCCGCAGTTGCGCATGACGGCGCACAAGATCGCCGACATAATCTATGAAAAACTCACCGGCGATGCTGGCGTGTTCGCCACCAAGATCTGCTATGTGACCAAAAACGAGAATCGCTTCGAGCTGCAGGTAGCCGACGCGGACGGATTCAACTCCGATTTCATCCTCGCGCACCGCGAGCCGATCATTTCGCCGCAATGGTCGCCGGACGGCAGCCGCATCGCCTATGTCTCGTTCGAACGGCGCAAGCCCATCGTCTTCATCCACAACCTGGCGGACGGCACGCGCAGCGTGCTCGCCAACTTCGAGGGTTCGAATTCCGCGCCGGCCTGGGCGCCCGACGGCAAACGCCTGGCGGTGGTGCTGACCAAGGACGGCACGTCGAACATCTATGGCATCAACGCCGACGGATCGGGGCTGGTGCGGCTGACCAACACGCCCCATATCGACACGGAGCCGAATTTTTCTCCCGACGGCAAGTACATTCTTTTCACTTCCGACCGTGCCGGCAGCCCGCAGATCTATCGCATGCGCGCCAACGGTGAGGGCGACGCCGAGCGCATGACCTACGAAGGCACCTACAACGTCACGCCGCGCCACAGCCCTGACGGAAAATCGTTCATCTTCATCCACCGCAACGAAGGCCGCTTCAATGTGGCCCTGCAGGATATCGGTTCGCGCCAGATGCAGATTCTCACCAGCGGCGGATTCGACCAATCACCCACATTCGCGCCCAACGGCAAGATGGTGCTCTACGCGTCCGAGGTAAAGTCGCGTGGTATATTAGCTGCGGTGTCGAGCGATGGGCGGATCAAGCAAAGGATTACCGCGCAGTCCGGTGACATACGCGAACCTGCCTGGGGACCGCTTTCGAACAATCGCCGAAAGGAGTAGTTGTGATGAGAAATATCATTCTTGCAGTAACCCTGGCGTACTTTCTCGCGGCTTGCGCGGCGCAGGGACAGAAAGGTGCGGACATCGAGCAGCGCGACCTGTTCGACCAGCAAAAGGCCGCGCAGCAAAGCGCCACCCAGGATTCGGCCAGGCAGGCGCAGATCGCCAGGGAGCAGGAGGAGCTCAAGCGCCAGCTTGAGGAACAGCAAAAGCGCCAGCAGGCGGCGGGTCAGGGCGACCAGGCCATAGTCAGGCCGCTGTCCGACGGAACGGTTGGCGGGTCGCAGCTCAAAGGCGACGCCTGGGAGCAGCTCAAGGAAGCAGGCAGCACCCTGGCCAAACGCAGTATCTATTACGACTACGACAGCTACAGCATCAAGGAAGAGTTCGTGCCCGTGGTCGATGCGCACGCGAAACTGCTGATGCAGAACGGCGACCTGAAGATTGGAGTTCAGGGCAACTGCGACGATCGGGGCAGCCGCGAATACAATCTGGCGCTTGGACAGCGCCGCGCTGACAGCGTGAAGCGCGCGATGGTGCTGCTTGGCGTCGGCGACAAGCAGATCGAGACGGTGAGCTTCGGTGCGGAGAAGCCCGTTGCATTCGGGCAGGACGAGGTAAGTTGGGCCAAGAACCGCCGCAGTGACATCGTCTATCCCGGCGAACCCAAGTAGAGGGCGGAATCATCCGCGGCTTCGGCGACTCGTCGCAGCCGCGGTGGACTTGGCGGTGGACTTAACTGCATGGCAACCGGGGGATCCGACATGCTGACCGGCGTTTCATACAGATCCGCCAGCGGCGCGGAACGCTGTTCCTCGAGGCGGCGAGGTCTGACTGTTCTCGCATTGGCCGTTCTTCTTGCCCAGCCTGCCATTGCGCCGGCGCAGGCCGAGGCGCCTCCCAACAGGGGGGTCGTACAACTGCTAAACCAGGTCGAGGCACTCAACGGCGACATCAGCCGGTTGCGCGGCCAGATCGAAGTGCTGACCAACGACATCGCCAACGCGCAAAAGCGTCAGCGCGATATGTACGTCGACCTGGATACGCGGCTGCGCCGCATCGAACAGCAGGGCGCCGGGGCCGGCAAGAAAGATGCCGAAGGCATCTCAAATCTCGAGGAGCGGGTGCGCAAACTCGAGCAGGCTGCGGGAACGTCCACCGGTTCTATCCCCGCACCGGTCCCCAGCACAGTGGCGCCAGTGGTGCCGCCCGCATCCACGGCTACAGCACCTGCATCGCCGGCGCCGACTACCGCGGGTCAACCTGGTGCCGTCGTCGCAGCCACGGCTCCCGCGGCAACAGGCACGTCGGCAGCGTCGTTGCCGCCCGCGAGCCTGTCGAACCCGGACCCGGCGACGATTCAGCGTGCCTACGACACGGCTTACAGCAACTACCGGATCAATGACTACCAGGGCGCCATCCGCGGTTTCGACGGATTCCTGAAGACGTATCCGAAGCATCAGCTGGCGTCGAATGCCCAGTACTGGATCGGCGAGTCTCATTTCCATCTGCGCGACTTCCGGGCCGCCATCGAAGCGCAGCGCCGGCTGCTGGGGACCTACCCTGACAGCGCGAAGGTGCCGGATGCAATGCTCATCATCGGCACTGCGGAGTCGACCTTGGGGGACAGTACGGCCGCGAAGAAAACCTTCGAGGACCTGATCGCCAAGTATCCGGCCACAGAATCCGCAGAAAAGGCGAAAGGGCGCCTCGCCCGCATCAAGTAAGCGCCAAGCCCCGGTGGGTTTATAACCGCCTGCGGACCTGACACCGTGGAAAATACCACCCACATCGTTGCGCTCGTCGTGCTGTCCGGTTTCCTGCTCGCCGTGATATTCGGCGCGGTCGCGCAAAGATCGGATTTCTGCACCATGGGTGCCGTCTCCGACATCGTCAACATGGGCGACTGGAGCCGGATGCGCATGTGGCTGCTCGCGATAGCGGTGGCGGTCGCTGGCGCCAATGCGCTGGATCTTGCCGGGCTGGTCGATCTGTCCCGTTCCGCCTATCCCGGAGCCCGCTGGCCCTGGCCCGCCTATCTTTGCGGCGGCTTCCTGTTCGGCGTGGGCATGACTCTGGGATCGGGTTGCGGCAGCCGCAGCCTGGTACGCCTCGGCGGCGGCAACCTCAAATCTCTGGTCGTGCTCCTGTTCCTCGCTTTGTCCGCGCAAATGACCCTGCGTGGCCTGTTCTCGCCGGCACGCGAATTCCTGAGCACGCTGGCGGTCCAGTTCGACCAGGGGCAGGACCTGTCATGGCTGCTGGCCGTGCCGCTGGGCATCGGCAAGCGCAGTGTCCAGCCGTGGATTGCCGCTTTGGTTGCGCTGGCCCTGGCGCTTTTCGTGCTGAAGGATCGCGGTTTCCGCGCCGACTACGAACGCCTGTTTGCGAGTATTGCCATCGGCCTGGTCATCGTCGGCGGCTGGTACGTGACCGGCCACATCGGGTTTGTTGCAGAAGACCCGGAGACTCTGCAGGAGGCCTGGCTCGGCACCCGCACCGCGCGGCCGGAGTCCTTTACCTTTATCGGTCCAGCCGCGAATACGCTCGAGCTGCTGCAGTTCTGGGCCGATAAGTCGATGAGCCTGACCTTTGGCGTCGCGGTCGTGCTCGGCACGCTGGCCGGGTCGTTCGTCTTCGCCGCCGCCACGCACCGGTTCCGCTGGGAAAGCTTTGCTTCCGGCGCCGATATGCGTAACCACATCCTTGGCGGAGTCTTGATGGGCTTCGGCGGCGTGACGGCCATGGGCTGCACCATCGGCCAGGGCATCACTGGCATTTCCACCCTGGCGCTGGGTTCGATCGTGGTGTTCTTTTCCGTCATCGCCGGCGCTGCAGTGACCATGAAGCTGCAATACCGGCGCATGCTGCGCGAAACCTGATCAGCAGCGGCTGCTTCGGGACGATTTTGGTTTGACGCTCCCTGCCGCCCGCCGGTAAAATTCGCCTCTTTTTTGGGCGGTTAGCTCAGTCGGTAGAGCAGCGGACTTTTAATCCGTTGGTCGCGAGTTCGAATCTCGCACCGCCTACCAACGGACTCAAAGAGTTAGCGCTCAGCTGACTCTTCAAACTCTTTACTGCCGAACCTGGGGACAGTGTTAAGCCGGCTTGTGCATGGTCGGGTCGCAGAACCGTCGCCATCGGCTGCCATGGATACCGGCGCGCGCCTTCATCCGTGGGTCGGGTCAGTAACGCAGCGCTTTGATGACCTTGTCGAAGTTGTCATTGCGCACCATGAAGTGAACCGGCAGGGACTGGGTCGAAGCGCGCTCCACGATGCCCAGAATCACCACCGACAGATCCTTGTCGTCTTTGTTCTCCATCAAGTCGTCGCTGAAGTCCACCACGTGACGCATGCCGCCCAGCCTGACGCTGAATTCATGGATGCCCTGGCCCGCCTGGTAGTCGATGTCCGCGTCGGAAAGGGATTTACCCAGGCGCTCGAGTACCGAGGCAGCTTTAAAATCTGTTTTCACTTGCACGCTCCTTTTTCCTGGCTGTTGCCGGGTTGCCTTGCCTGACGCAATTGGATTGTGACTGCCGCGCAATGGACCGCCTCGGGCTCTGGCGGTCTTCGACGAGCCGAGTCTGTGCCATAGACAGCACGAACCGTTCCCGCCCGTCCGGTATGACGCCGGTGGGCAGATTCGGGCGCAATTGGCGACCCATAGTTGCCACGGAGTTGCCACGAGGTTGCCACGAGGTTCACATGGGGCTTTCTGCGGGCGTGGGCACAGCCGAATCGGCCGTTTTGCGCCAGTCTGAAGCTGAACGGGTGCAGCAGTCTGTCGCCAAAGGCGCACAGAATCCCGATTCTCGAGTGGGCGGGTACAACCGGCTTGCGACGCCCCTACTTTTTTTTGTTAGAATGCGCCCCTCGCGAAAAGGGCTGTTAGCTCAGCTGGTAGAGCAGTGGACTCTTAATCCAACGGTCGCAAGTTCGAATCTTGCACGGCCCACCAATTTTCTGCGTTTTCAATTAGTCGTCGCCGCAATTCGACGCACCCCCCGGCGCTGCCGCGCGACCCGGGGCATGCTCCTACCAGCAGGAGCCGGCGCCCAGTCAGAATGCGGTTGTACGCATCCTGCCGCTGCGCATGGGCATCAATCTCGGCCCCACGCGCATGGCCAAGAACCTTAACGGCCAAGTGAACATCATTGGCGACGGCATCAACGCCGCACAGCGGGTGATGAGTTTCGCCGATCCCGGCCAGCTTCTCGTCTCGCGATCCTACTACGAGGTCGTGTCCAGCCTGTTGGACGACTACTCCAATCTGTTCACCCACCAGGGGTCGCGCACGGACAAACATGTACGCGCCCATGAAGTCTATTCCGTTGGCAGCAGCCTCGCCGGAGAACGGTCCGCGGGAGAAGCCGATCCGCGTTCCGCAGCGATCGGTGTGGCCGCGGTTGAGCGGGATTGGCGGGGGAAGGTTGCGGATACCCCGGCCAAGATTCTCGATACCGGCGGTTGAGCGCCTAAAGGCTGGTCAGGTACTGTGCCAGCGCTTCGATCTGGGCGTCGGTCAGGTCCTTGACCGTGGGCAGCATCACGCCGCTGTCATTGGTGCGCACCCCGTCGCGGAAATCTTTCAGCTGCTTCACCAGATAGGGATACTTCTGGCGCGACAGGCGCGGAAACTCGTTGAGCCCCTTGTAGCCCGGCTGATGACAGGCGACGCATTGCGCCGCATCCGCGATCTTCTTGCCTTCGGCGACCACTGCGGGATCCGTCTTCGCCGTGCTGCGGCTCAGGGACTGCGAGGAAAAGTATTCCGCGGCCTCCTGCATGTCCTGGTCGGTGAGCACGCCGACCGAAGGTGACATCATGGAATTCTTGCGCTCGCCGTCCTTGAAGGCCTTGATCTGCTTATAGAGGTATTGCTTGGTTTGGCCAGCAAGGCTGGGGTAAGCGCTCGAAGTCGAATTCCCGTCGGTTCCGTGGCAGTGCGCACAGGAATCGGTCTTCGCCGCGAATGCGACAGGCAGGAGAGCGCAAAGCGGCAGCAGCAATGCGAGCGTACAGGCGAGCAGCTTGTGTTTCATTTCCTATCTCCGAAACCGTTGTTGTTTTTGAGACCAGACCGCGAGCGGCGGCATTATAGAATATCGGCTATGTTCTGTGACCGTGCCGTGAAACCTGAGTTCGCGGAAGCGGCGACCCCAACGAGGATGGACACGACATGACGCAGGAAAACCTCTCGCAGGCCCACGTCCTGGCGTTCTACAGCCGCCATCCGATATCGCGCGAGCAGATTCTGGCCGGCGCAAAGTCCTTGCGCGGGCATCTGGACGCGCTCGCGCCCGAAGATTTGTTCCCGTTCGATCAGGATCACTATGGCGGCCTGTCCGTGGTCGATACTCTGGCGGCGCGCGCCGGCATCGGAAGCGGCAGCCAGGTCGCCGATTTTTGCGCGGGGTTGGCCGGTCCCGCGCGCTATCTTGCGCACAAGTACGGCGCCGTCGTGACCTGCATCGAACTCAATCCGCATCGCGCAGCGGGCGCCGCCGACCTTACGCGCCGCGTTGGCCTGGACCAGAGGGTGCGCATCGTGCGCGGTGACGCCATGCGCGTGCCGCTTGCGCAGGAGACGATGGATGCGGTCATCAGCCAAGAGGCGTTGCTGCATGTGCCGGACAAGTCCGCGGCGCTCGCCGAAGCCTATCGAGTGCTCAGGCGGGGCGGCCGACTGGCTTTCACCGACTGGGCCGTACACCGGCCGTTGCAAGCCGGCGACGCCGACTCCATGTGGCGGGGTATTGCCGCACAGTCGGTGCAGAGCTTCATGTCCTATCCGCAGATGTTGCGCGAAACCGGTTTTCGCAATGTCGTGGTCGAAGACCTGACCGCGGACTGGGGAGAAATCCTCGAACTGCGCTTCGCGATGTATCGCAAGTTGCGAGAAGAAACCACAAGGCTCGGCACGCCCTCGGGCGATGACGAGTTTTACCGTTCCTATGCCCGCCTGGTCACCCTCGTACAGGAGCGCACGCTCGGCGGCGGCCGTTTCACGGCCGAGAAATAATTGGCGGTCCGGTATCGAAGCGCAGCAGGGTTTCGCCGCTCAATGGTCGAGAACGCAATCGCGATCACGTTCGCCCGCGCCGTGAAAGTATAATTCGCCTGGAAAAACCGGCCCGGAGGCAGTATGCGTTTGTGCACCATCGAACTGGACGGTCGGGAGCAGGCCGCCGTCGTCACCTCAGCGGGCATTGTTCCCATTGCGGCAATCAACAGCCAGTTGCGCAAAACCTGGCCGGACGACCTGTACGCGCTGATCCTGCAGGGCATCGATCCGCGCATCCTGGCCGATGCCGGACAGACCACGGTCAAACTCGACCCGTCCGCCGTGAAATACGGTCCTTTGTACCGGCACCCGCGCAAGATCCTCGGCATCGGCCTGAACTATCGCGATCATGCCGCTGATCTCAACGCGCCGTATCCGACCGAACCCGCGTCGTTCATGAAATGCGACAACACCATCATCGGTCCCGGTGACCCGATCGTGCTGCCATCCCAGTCGGAGCGCGTGACGGCGGAAGCCGAGATCGGCGTGATCATCGGTCGCACCTGCCGCTTTGTCTCGGAGGCCGCGGCGCCCGACTACATCGCCGGCTACTGCCTGATCCTCGACATGACCGCCGAGGACATCCTGCAGAAGAATCCGCGCTTCCTCACCCGCTCGAAGAATTTCGACACATTCTTCTCCTTCGGGCCGGAACTGATCACGCCCGACGAGGTGGCGGACGTGTTGAAGGTCAAGGTCGGCACCTGGAACAACGGCAAGCTGCACCGGGAGAACTTGGTGGCCAACATGGCATTCCAGCCCTTTTACCTGGTTTCCTTCCACTCGCACGTCGCCACCATGTATCCCGGCGACATCATCAGCACGGGGACGCCCGGCGCCGTCGTGATCCGGGACGGCGATGTCGCCGAATGCCGGATCGAGGGCCTGGGCAGGCTTGCCAACCCGGTTCGCAAGCAAGCCTGACATTCCACCGCTGGTAAACCCGCTTGGCGCTGGGGCGTTAAGGACGTGGAGCTAGCTGGGTTAGAATCAGGCCATGCGCCAAAAATAGCCGCGGACTGCAGCGGTGCCCGCACCCTAGACGATGGAGGAGTAAAGCACATGCGATTCAAAGAACTTTGCCGCGGCCTTCTTGGGCTGCTGTTGGTTGTGCAGGTTGGCGGTCAGGCCCTCGCGGCCGACACCCTCAAGATCGGCTACATGGACCCGCTGTCCGGTCCGTTCGCCAATGTCGGCGAGCATGGGGCGCGAGAGATGCTTCTGATCATCGAGGGCGTCAACGCCGCCGGCGGCGTGCTAGGCGGCACCAAGCTCGAACTCGAAACCTTTGATTCCAAGAGCAGTCCCCAGGAAGCGCTGATCTCCCTGAAGCAGATGATCGACAAGGGGATCCGCTTTTTCTTTATGGGCAACGGCTCCAACGTGGCTATCGCCCTGTCGGACGCGGTGAGCAAGCACAATGCCCGCAATCCGGATCAGACCGTCCTGTTCCTCAACTACGGTGCGGTCGATCCCAGCCTGACCAACGACAAATGCAGTTTCTGGCATTTCCGTTTCGATGCGGACACGGACATGAAGATGCAGGCACTGACCACCTATATCTCGGGGCAGAAACAGATAAAGAAGGTCTACCTGATCAACCAGGACTATGCGTTTGGCCAGGGCGTCTCCAAGGCGGCCCGGGCGATGCTGGCGCAGAAGCGGCCCGATGTGGAAATCGTCGGCGACGACCTGCACCCGATCGGCAAGGTGAAGGATTTCGCGCCCTATGTATCGAAGATCAAGGCGGCAGGCGCGGACAGCGTCATCACCGGCAACTGGGGCGTGGACCTGTCGCTGCTGGTCAAGGCAGCCAAGGAGTCGGGCCTGAAGGCGGATCTGTTCACCTATTACTCCGGCATTGTTGGCGGTCCGACTGCGATCGGCCAGGCTGGCGAGGACATCCGCCAGGTCAGCATGTGGCACACCAACTACGGCGGCAAGGAGTCCGATGCGCTGACCGAGGCGTACCGCAAGCGTTTTCCCGATGCCAAGGACGATTTCTTTTTTCTGTCGCTGAAGAATGGCGTGGAAATGCTGGCCAAGGCCATGAATCAGGCCAAGTCCACCGAGCCGGCCAAAGTGGCCAGGGCACTGGAAGGCATGAAGCACCAGGGCATTACGGGTGAGGTAGAAATGCGGGCCGACAACCACGAACTGGTGCAACCCCTGTTCATCTCGAGCTTCGTCAAGGCGGGAACCAAGGGCGCCAAGTACGACGTCGAACGCACGGGAATGGGATTCCGCACCGAAGCCCGGATCGAAGGGAAAGATACTTCGCTGCCGACCAGTTGCAAGATGGAGCGGCCGGGCACCTGAGCCTGTCGAGATTGAAAAAAGGCCGCGATCTCGCGGCCTTTTTTTATTCAGGGCTTACATGCGCGTCGGCGCCGGGATGGTGTAGCGCAGGCGCTTCGGTTTTCGTAGGGCCGTTGCTCCGGTTGCTAGTTCGCGCAACGCGCATGCCAAATGCGCTCACATGCGGAAACAACCGCTTGGCGGCGATCCCTGACGGGCGCCAGTCGCTGGCCGGCGACATCGCCGCATGCCGTTGCGCTAACTTGATGATGAATCTGACGGATTGCTGTAGTTGCCGGACGACAGCCAACCGAATGGGTCATCGCCCTGAGCCCGCCGGTGCGGGAGGGTCCGCAGGCGGGGGGCGATGACGTAGAACCCTATTCAGAGAGACCCGGTGACAACCAGCTTGAAGGCGAAAAACAGGCCCAAAGCGAGGCAGCAATAGACCAGCAAGTCGCCGCGCTTGCCGAACAACGGCAGACTCTCGAAAAACCGGGTAGCCCACATGGCCCCACACACCGCAGCAATGCTGAGCAGGATCGCCGCCACGGGGTGCTGGCCCCAAATCTGCCCCGCCAAACCGGTCATCCAGCCCTCGGGCCGCAAGGCCTTGTAAACCAGGCCGCCGAAACCGAGCACCAGGAGGGAGAACAGCATCAGGTGGAACAGCGTCTGTATGCCTTCCTGAATCAGCTGCAGTACCGTTCTTCCGGGCCGTGCCGTCAAGTTGGAGATCGGGTCGAGCAACATGGTGCACCTCGCGTTGAGAGAAGACGGACCAGCCGAACGGCGGCTGACCCCTGTATCTGGGCTTAACATGGCAAACGCCGTGCCATGCGTAATTTCTCAAATTTGATCAGGGGTTTAACGCGACTGTGGGAAGGTACCGGAGCGCCCGCGCCGGTTTCGAAGGCAAAAGCGTCGCCGGCGGACGACCGGGTGGCTTACCGGTCAGAAGCCAGGGGATTCCGGCGTGATTTCAGGCTCAATCCGTCCCGCAGCGCAGGAAGTGGCATTCGCGCTGGCAGTCCTGGGAAAAGCCACATTCGAACAGGCCCACCCTGACGGCACCGGAGGTCTCAGTGCCGCACTGGTCCGAGGCGGGCATCTGGTTGAGCTTCGGGCGCCATTCGCAGACGTGGCAACCGGCTGTGAGTCCGGGAAGTTCCAGGGACTCGCTGCGCATCGTTTGCGGCAGCCGGCTTTGGTCCGCAGCGTAAACCTCCGCAGCGTAAACCTCCGCAGCGTAAACCTCCGCGGCGTAAACCGAAGCGGAGCTGCCCAGGATGACAACCATCACCGCAGAATAGAAACGCCCCATCATGCGCTTTCTCAAGACCAGACTGAACCCGGAGTATAGAACATGGTTGCTAGGCGGATCGATCCGGATCCGATGCGGTTATGCGGGCACGCCGCGCGGACAGGTATCCCGACAGCAACACGCCACCGATCACCAGCGCATACGTAACGCCGCGGACCAGGTTGTCGACATACGGGGCCAGCAGGGGTTCGTACAGCATCATCTGCGCAGCGGTCCAGGCCAGAACACCGGCGCCGACGTAGACGATCACCGGGAAACGGTCCACCCACTTCAGGATCAGAGTGCTGCCCCAGACCACGATCGGCACGCTGATCAGCAGCCCCAGCACGACCAGCAGGAAGCTGCCTTTTGCCGCGCCGGCAACCGCGAGCACGTTGTCGAGTCCCATGATCGCATCGGCAATGACAATGGTTTTCATGGCGGCCCAGAAGCTGTCCACGGGTTTCGCGTGCACTTCGCCGGTGTCTTGCTTGGGCACCAGGAGTTTCCACGCGATCCAGACCAGGGCCAGGCCACCGACTAAACGCAGACCCGGGATCATCAGCAGCCACACCACGATGATTGTCATTGCCGAGCGCATTGCGATCGCGCCCACGGTGCCCCAGAGTATCGCTTTGTTGCGCAGGTCCGCAGGCAGGGAGCGCGCTGCGAGGGCAATAACTATTGCATTGTCGCCGGCAAGCACGAGGTCGATGATGATGATGGCCAGCAGCGCGGAAAAAAACTCGGCAGAGAGGATTTCCATTTTTCGCCTGTACCCCGCAAATGAAATATCGGGCGGAAAAGTCGGGGCGAAAAAAAACCTTTACCGGCCGGTAAAGGTCTCGCGACAGCTTGCGCTGCCAGCGGCACCGGGGTTCGCACCCGTGTTGACGGTAACCGCTGTGAAGCTACTCCCCTTTTCAGGAGTGCGAACCTTAATTCACCCCGGCGTGCGCGTCAACCCTTCAGGCGCCATATGCGCAGCACTTCGGGCACCCGCCGCAGGCTGCGCATGATCCGGGCGAGATGCAGGCGGTTATGTACCTGGAGCGTGAAATGAATGATGGTGTAGGCGCTCGAATCGCCGGGTTCGAGGCTGACGTTGTCGATGTTGGAATCGGTTTCGGCAATACCAGCGGCGATCTTCGCGAGTACGCCACGCTGGTTGGAAGCGACCATTTTGATGTTCACCGTGAACAGCTTCTTGGTGTCCGGCGCCCACTCCACGTCCAGCCATTTTTCCGGATCGCCGCGGGTCTTGCGCGCCACCGGGCAATCATGGGTGTGGATCACCAGGCCGTGGCCCTTCTTCAGAAAGCCTATGATCGGATCGCCAGGGATCGGGTGGCAGCACTTGGCGAACTGCAATGCCATGCCCTCCGAGCCGCGGATGATCAGGCTGCCGGGCAGTTTCTCGCTCTTGCTGCCCTTGGGTTCCGCGATTGAGAGCAACTCGCGCGCGATGACGATGGCGAGCTGCTTTCCGAGCCCGATTTCCGCCAGCACCTCCTGGCGCGACTTGGCGCTGTTCTCCTTGAGCAGCCGCTCCCACTCGGCGTCGGTGACCGTTTCGGCACCGGATTTCAGCGCGGCGAGTGCCTGATTGAGCAGATTCTTACCTAACTGAGCGGATTCCTCGTACTGCATGGTTTTCAGGAAATGGCGGATGTGCGAACGCGCCTTGCCAGTGACCACGTAGTTCAGCCAGGCCGGATTGGGCTTGGCATGCACTGCCGTGATGATCTCGACGCGGTCCCCGTTCTTGAGTTCCGTGCGCAGCGGCACCAGTTCGTGGTTGATCTTGGCCGCCACACAGCGATTGCCGATATCGGTGTGCACGGCATAGGCGAAGTCCACGCAGGTCGTGCCATGCGGCAGCGCCATGATCCTGCCCTTGGGGGTGAACACGTAGACCTCGTCCGGGAAAAGATCGACCTTGAGGTGCTCGAGGAATTCGATCGAATCGCCGGATTCCGACTGCATTTCCAGCAGGCTCTGCAGCCACTGGTGAGTCTTGCGGTGCAGGTCGTTGATCTGAGCGTCGTTCTCCTTGTAGAGCCAGTGCGAGGCGACGCCGGCCTCGGCGATCTTGTGCATTTCCACAGTGCGGACCTGTACTTCGATCGGCGTTCCGAATGGGCCAAACAGCGTGGTGTGGAGGGACTGGTAGCCATTGGCCTTCGGGATGGCGACGTAGTCCTTGAACTTTCCCGGGATCGGCTTGTAAAGCTGGTGCAGCGCGCCCAGTCCGAGGTAGCAGGCCGGCGTGTCGCGCACGATGACGCGAAAGCCGTAAATATCGAAGACCTCAGCGAAGGAGAGGTTCTTCTCGAGCATCTTTTTGTAGATGCTGTAGAGATTTTTCTCGCGGCCGGTCACCGTGGCATCGAGATGGCTGTCGGCAAGCTTTTGCTTGATCGATTCGAGGATCTTGTCGACCACTTCGCGACGGTTGCCGCGTGCGCGCAGCAACGCCTTGGACAGCACGTTGTAACGGTTCGGGTAGAGATGGCGGAACGACAGTTCCTGCAGTTCGGTGTAAAGCTGGTTGAGGCCAAGGCGGTGCGCGATTGGCGCGTAAATTTCCAGCGTCTCCCTGGCAATGCGGGTGCGCTTCTTCGCGTGCATGACCTGCAGGGTGCGCATGTTGTGAAGACGGTCGGCGAGCTTGATCAGGATCACGCGGACGTCGCGTGCCATGGCGAGCAGCATCTTGCGGAAATTCTCCGCCTGCGCCTGCTCCTGGGTCTGAAACTCGATGCGGTCGAGCTTGGAGACGCCGTCCACCAGGTCGGCGACATGCTTGCCGAACTTTTCGCTGATCTCGTTCTTGGTGACGGCGGTGTCTTCCATCACGTCATGCAGCAGCGCTGCGGTAAGCGCCTGGCCGTCGAGGTGCCACTGCGTGAGGATCTTGGCGACGGCGATCGGGTGGGAGATATACGGATCGCCGGACTTGCGGAACTGGCCCTGGTGGGCGGACTCACTGAACAGATACGCGCTTTGAAGCTGAGCAATGTCCTCCGGCTTGAGGTAGCCGGCTGCGTCCTTGAACAGGTGCTCGGCCTCGGACATTGTCGGTGGTGTAGCGGCGTTTTGACCGCCCGTCACGGGGCAGTCGGGCTAATCGGGATGACCTCCGGAAGTTCGCAGTGCGTGGGCGGCGTTCAGGTCTTGGTCTTGAGGATATCGACCCCGATCTTCTGCGCGGCGATTTCGCGCAGGGCGATGACGGTGGGCTTGTCCTTGTTGGTGTCCACCATTGGCGTGCCCCCGGTTGCAAGCTGGCGCGCGCGATAGGTCGCGGCGAGCGTGAGCTCGAAACGATTCGGGATGTGTTTCAGGCAATCTTCTACGGTGATGCGCGCCATAGGGTGTCATTTACTTAAGGCTGTTGATCAGGTCGCGATGGCGGGCAAGCTGCCGGATCACCGGCAGGCGTGCGCTGCGCACGATGCCGACCAGATCCTCAACCGCCTCCTTGAAATCGCTGTTGATAATAACATAGTCGAATTCCTCCACATGGGCGATCTCTCCCCGGGCGGCGCGCAGGCGCTTGTCGATCACCTCCACGCTGTCCTGGCGCCGGTCGGTCAGCCTTTGCCGCAGCACCTCCAGGGAGGGCGGCAGGATAAAAACGCCGATGGCGTCCGGGAGGAGCCGGCGCACCTGCTGCGCGCCCTGCCAGTCGATTTCGAGCACGAGGTCGCGGCCTTTGGCGCGCTGCGTCTCGATCCAGGTCTGCGAAGTGCCATACAGGTTGCCATGCACCTCGGCACTTTCCAGAAAATCGCCGTGTCCGATCATTTTCTCGAACACTGGCCGCGCGACGAAATGATAGTCGCGTCCCTCCTGTTCGCCAGGCCGGATGGCGCGGGTGGTATGGGAAATCGACAGGCTGACTGAGGGCTCGCGTTCAAGCAGGGCCCTGACCAACGAGGTCTTGCCGGCGCCGGACGGGGCGCACACGATGAAGATGTTGCCGGTCATCGGATTGCAGGCAGGTGGCGCGAGGCACGAGGCGCGAGGAGCGCGGCACACACCTTTCTCCTGGGCCTTCGTGCCTCGTGCCTCGCGCCTGGGTTCATTCGATATTCTGGATCTGTTCCCGCATCTGCTCGATCAGCACCTTGAGGTCCATCGAGGTCTGGGTGACCTCGAGGTCCACCGACTTCGAGCCCAGGGTGTTGGCTTCGCGGTTCAGTTCCTGCATCAGGAAATCCAGGCGCTTACCCACCGCGCCGCCCTTTTCCAGGATGCGACGGATTTCGCCAAAATGCGTGGTCAGCCGGGACAATTCCTCGTCGACGTCAATTTTCGACGAAAACAGTACCAGTTCCTGCTTCAGACGGTCGTCGTCCATGTTCACCATGGCGTCCTTGAGGCGCGACGAAAGCTTGTCCTTGTAGGAGGCGATGAGCTGCGGCATCCGTGGCGCCACCTTACGTACCAGTGCGTCCATGGATTCGATGCGCTCGATCAGGATCTGCCTGAGCTTGTCGCCTTCCCGCGCGCGCATGGCCGTGAGGTCGTTGAGGGCGCGGCCAATCAGCCGATTGCAGGCCTCCTGTAACAGTTCGCCTTCAAGTTCGTCGTTGCCGAGCATGCCGGGCCAGCGCAACACGTCGTTTACCGTCAACGGCGGGCTCTCCGGCATCGCCGCTTTCACGCGCTGGTTCAGTTGCTGTAGCTGCCCCAGCAGCTTTTCGTCGAGTTGCAGGCTGGATGGGGACGCCGGGGCCTTGTTGACGGCCACGCGCACTTCCACCTTGCCGCGGCTGATGCGCGCGGTCGCCATTTCCCGCATGCCGGCTTCCAGCGTGCGCAGTTCGTCGGGAATGCGGAACTGCATGTCCAGGTAGCGGTGGTTGACCGAGCGCAATTCGAGGTTGAGCGTGCCGAAAGGCAACTCCGCCGACGCGACGGCATAACCGGTCATGCTGTAGATCATGGGAAGGGGAAGCTTTACAAGGTGAAGGGAGTTCACCAAAATTGGTGAGCCGAAAAGATAGCACAGAACGTACCGGCACTTGCCCCGGCTTTCCCGCACCACCCGTAGCCGCCGGACTTCCATACCGTCGTCATTGAGGAACCGCCATGCGCCCAAGTGGACGCGCCCCCGATCAGTTGAGAAAGCTTGTCATCACGCGCCGCTATACGCGCCACGCCGAAGGTTCGGTGCTGATCGAGTGCGGTGACACCCGCGTGATCTGCACCGCCAGTGTCGAGGAAAAAGTGCCGCCCTTTCTCAAGGGCAAAGGGCAAGGCTGGCTGACGGCCGAGTACGGCATGCTGCCGCGCTCGACCAATACCCGCAGCGACCGCGAAGCGGCCCGCGGCAAGCAGTCCGGGCGCACCCAGGAGATCCAGCGCCTGATCGGGCGCAGCCTGCGGGCGGTAACGTCCCTGGAGCGCCTCGGCGAGCGCACCATCCAGATCGACTGCGACGTGATTCAAGCGGACGGCGGCACGCGCACCGCCAGCATCACCGGCGCGTTCGTGGCGCTGCATGACGCTGTGAGTCATCTGCAGAAAAGCGGCCTGATCGGCGAATCACCCATTCTCGATGTTGTCGCCGCAGTTTCGGTGGGCATCTACCAGGGCGTGCCGGTGCTGGACCTGGACTATCCCGAGGACTCGGCCTGCGATACCGACATGAACGTCGTGATGACCGGCAGCGGAGGCATGGTGGAGGTGCAGGGCACGGCCGAGGGCGCGCCGTTCGCACGCAAGGAACTGGACGCCATGCTGGCGCTGGCCGACGGCGGCATCCGCCAGCTCATTTCCGCCCAGAAAGCCGCGCTGGCCCAGGGCTAGCTACCGCAAAGGCGCGAATACCCTGGCGTTAGCCCGGAGTACCCTTTTAGGCGCAGAGAAAGGCACGCAAAGGAATGCAAGAACCGACAACAAAAAGGGCAAATCGCGGCGATGCATCGAGCGGCAGGTTGTCGTTAGTTGTTTATTTTCCCAGTTTGTTTTCCTTTGCGTTTTCTTTGCGCCTTCGCGCCTTTGCGGTTCAGAGTTAGATGCTCAAGAAACTCGTCATAGCGAGCAACAATTCAGGCAAGCTGAGGGAAATCAGTGAGATCCTGGCGCCGCTGGGCATCGAAGTCCTGCCGCAGTCCGACTTCAGAATTGCGGAAGCCGAAGAGCCTTATTCGACTTTCGTGGAGAACGCGCTGGCCAAGGCGCGCCACGCGGCGCGAATGACGGGAGTGGCGGCGCTGGCCGATGACTCTGGCATTTGCGTCGATGCGCTGGGTGGCGCACCCGGCGTGCAATCGGCGCGCTTCGCGGGCGAGCCGAAATCGGATCAGCGCAACAATGAACGCCTGCTGCAACTGCTGCACCACGAGACCGACCGCACGGCGCATTATTGCTGCGTCATGGTGCTGATGCGGCATGGCGAGGATCCGCAGCCCCTGATCGCGCAGGCAGAATGGCGTGGCGAAATCCTGCGCGTAGCCCGTGGCAATGACGGATTTGGCTACGACCCGCTGTTCCTTGATGCACAATCGGGAAAGACCGGTGCGGAGCTGTCGCCGGTGGAAAAGAACAGGATCAGCCATCGCGGCAAGGCGCTCGGTGCGCTGGTCAATATGCTGAAAGCAAGTTGAGTGGGCCGGAACCTAATGTATCCAGGACCGCTCTGAAGGATGTGACGCGGCAGATGCGCGCGATACCGGCGTGATTGGCGCCGTCCGAGAAACCCAGACATGGAGACAGACAATGGCAAAGCAGCAGGTATCGACTGAAAAATTGATGAAGGATCTGCGGTTGGTGATGATGGACGCCGAGGAATTGCTCAAGGCGACCGCGGGCCAGGCCGGCGAGAAAGTCGCGTCCGCCCGGGCGCGCGCGGAGGATTCGATCCGCGCGGCCCGGGAAGCCCTCGCCGAAGCGGGCGAGGCGGCCGTCGAGCGCGGCCGCGAAGCGGCGGAGAGCGCCGACGAATACGTGCACGAGCATCCGTGGACTGCGATCGGCATCGCTGCGGGTATTGGACTCGTGGTTGGCCTGATGTTGAGCCGCAAGTGATCGCGGCATGATCGATCACGATGTCGACGACGAACGGGCGGCGCGGCCCCGCGGCTTGTTCGATTCGCTGAAGGGTCTGCTGGTCACGCTTGTCGGGCTCGCTCATACCCGGCTTGAACTGCTCGGCACCGAACTCGAGGAGCAGGTCGCGAGGCTGGCGACTCTCCTGGTTTGGAGCATCGTCGCGTTGTTCCTGATGTTCACGGCGGTGATCCTGTCGGCGGTGGCAATCATCATTGTGTTCTGGGATTCGAACCGGGTGCTGGTCGCCGCGGGCCTCGCGGGTACAGTGGCCGTGCTCGCGGTGGGTGCCTGGGTCCACGTGCTGTCGCAACTGAAAGCTCGCCCGCGTATGTTCCAGTCCACGCTGGACGAGCTGGCCAAGGACAGGGAGCGGCTCGGCAAATGAGCGCCCGCATCCGCGAGATCATCAGCCGCCGGCGCATGCTGGTAGCCCTCGCTGCGGAGCAGCGAGGCAGGATCGCCGCGGACTCGGTGGTGCTGCGCCAGTCGTTAGGCATGGCCGACTCGCTGCGGCGCGCCGGACGCTATATCAAGTCGCAGCCTTTGCTGGTTGGTGCAGCCGCCGCCGGCTTGATGGCGATCGGCCCGAGGCGGCTGCTGCGCCTGGCTTATCGCAGCGGCGTGCTGCTTCCGGTGGTCCTGCGCATCATCCGGGCGGTGCGTCGCTCAGGCTGAACTGCTCGCGTCGGCAAGGCCGCCGGCGGTATGAGGCAGTGGCATCACCCGCGCATGCACCGGCCACAAACGCGGAAGGACCTGCTCCATCTCTCCGATCCGTCCGCTGGCCCAGAACGTCTGGGCCCCGATGCCCTCAATGCGCTGGCATCCATGTGCCGTCAGCTGCCTGGCGAGTTCGCGGGCC
>JBKJUC010000022.1:0-11243 GCA_046590325.1 Burkholderiales bacterium
GGCTGGGAAAAGCTGATGGAAACCCTGCGCAAGCGCCTCGAAGAACAGAAAGGGCGTCACGAAGGCGGCTCAAAATGGATCGGCACCGGTGGCACTTCGCCATTCGGTGCGAATGGCTACAACCCGGAAGGTGTGCGCATCGGCCAGGACGGTTCGCGCAACCGGCGTGCGGTCAAGGTCTGGGACAAACGTGAATACCGCAATCTGGACGATTCGGTGGAGCTGGGCACCCGCAACATCAAGGTGGCGCTGAAACGGTTGCGGAAATTTGCCAGGGAAGGCGCCGCCGACGAGCTAGACCTCGACGGAACCATCCGATCCACCGCGAAGAATGCCGGCTATCTCGACATCAGGATGGTGCCTGAACGGCATAACGCGGTGAAGGTGCTGCTGTTTTTCGACATCGGCGGTTCGATGGACGATTACATACGTGTGTGCGAGGAAATGTTCTCCGCGGCGCGCACCGAGTTCAAGCACCTGGAGTATTTTTATTTCCACAATTTCCTCTACGAGTCGGTCTGGCGCGACAATCGCCGACGAAACTCAGAACGCTTTTCCACCCTCGACGTGCTGCACAAGTACCCGCACGACTACAAGCTGATTTTCGTTGGCGACGCCACCATGAGTCCCTACGAGATCGGCTATCCCGGCGGCAGCGTGGAGCACCACAACGAAGAGGCGGGCGCGGTCTGGATCAAGCGCATGCTCGACGTGTATCACCGGGCGATCTGGCTCAACCCCACGCCGGAAGACCGCTGGGGCTACCACGAGTCAATCGGCATGGTGCGCAACCTCATGGGCGACCGCATGTACCCACTGACCATCGCCGGCCTCGAGCAGGGCATGAAGGTACTGGTGCGCTAGGTGCCCAGGAGCTTCCGGTGAATTCGTCGGCGGGCAGCGGTTTGGATTTCAGGTCGCCCTGGGTGTTCGCCGCAAGCCTGCGGGTCAGCGCGAGGAAGTAGCCGAGGCGGCACGCGCTGCCTTGTCGGACACTTTGGCGTTGAAGCGTGCGGCGTCGATGACGGATCGTTCATGCGTGCCGGAGGAGATGCGGTCCATACCGTCGTGCGCCTCCACCGCGAAGCTGAGTTTGCGACCCGCCACGGCCGTGACGCGGACCGTGACTGTGACGGTCAGGCCGGGAGGGGTTGCGGCCTCATGCGAGAAATTCACATGGGTGCCCAGCGTTTGCTCCGCCGGCCAGTCCAGATGCGGGAGGATGGCCTCGACGCAGGCCCATTCCAGCAGGCCGACCATGTAGCCGGTGGCAAGCACGGCGGGCATTTCCTGGAACATCCGCGATTCCGGATACAGGTGCGGGACGGTCTTCGTTTCCGGGATCCTGAACTGGAAGGTGTGGGTGAGGCCTGGCTTCAGGGTGTCTTTCATGGGAATCACATCGGGTGGTTGGCGGCTGGCAAGGCGTGACTTCTTATCGGCTGACGGCGTCCGATTCTTTCAACTCCCCGATTGAAGGGAGGGGATTATTTTTTTCTGCGATCGCCGCTGATCGGGGGCGCCACCTTGAGGACTTCATCCACGGTGGTGATGCCCGCAGCGACTTTTTGCGCGCCGGCGACGCGCAACGGCTTCATGCCGTCGCGATAGGCTTGTTCGCGTATCAGTGTGGTATCAGTCTCGGCGGTGATCAGGGGGCGCTGGCCCTCGGTCATGGACAGGATCTCATAGATGCCGATGCGTCCCGAGTATCCGGTCATGCGGCACTCCAAGCATCCCTTGGCATAGTAGACCTGCTGCGGCTTCTCTGCCTGCCAGGGCGCAATGAGCATGTTCCAGGTGTCGTCGTCGATGACGCCAGGTTCGCGGCACTGTGGGCAGAGTGTCCGCACCAGGCGCTGCGCCATGACCGCGAGGATGGTCGTATGCAGAAGATAAGGCGGCACGCCGATGTCGAGCAAACGGGTCAGGGCCGACGGCGCATCATTGGTGTGCAGGCTGGAAAACACCAGGTGACCGGTGAGTGAGGCCTGGATCGCCATTTCCGCCGTTTCCATGTCGCGGATCTCGCCCACCATGATGACATCCGGATCCTGCCGCATGAGCGTGCGGATTCCGGACGCGAAATCCAGACCGATGGCCGGCTGCACCTGCATCTGGTTAAACGCCGGTTCCACCATTTCGATGGGGTCCTCGACCGTGCAGACGTTAACTTCGGGCTGGGCGACCTGCTTGAGCGTGGAGTACAGCGTGGTGGTCTTGCCGGAGCCCGTAGGGCCGGTGACTAGCACGATGCCGTGCGAACGCGTCGCCACCTGTTGCCAGCGTTCGCGATCATCGTCCGAGAATCCCAGTTCCTTGAAGTTCTTGACCAGAACGTCCGGGTTGAAGATGCGCATCACGAGCTTTTCGCCGAAGGCGGTGGGCATCGTCGACAGGCGCAGTTCGACCTCATCGCCGTCAGCGGTCCGGGTTTTGATGCGGCCATCCTGCGGGCGCCGTTTCTCCACAACGTCCATCCGGCCGAGGATCTTGATCCGGCTGGTCATCGCGACCACGACCGGAGTGGGAATCTGGTACACCTGATGCAGCACGCCGTCGATGCGAAAGCGCACGTTGGCAACGTCGCGCCTCGGTTCGACATGAATGTCGCTGGCGCGCTGGTCGAACGCGTACTGCAGCAGCCAGTCGACCAGTCTCACGATGTGCTGGTCGTTGGCATCGAGCTTTCCGCTGCTGCCTAGCTGTACGAGCTGCTCGAAATTGGTGATCTCCGAGAGCGGAGCCCCGTGCTGCTGGCTCGCACCTTTGACCGATCGCGCCAGATTGTAAAACTCGACGAGGTAGGTGTTGATATCGGTCGGGTTTGCGACGACGCGCTTGATTTCCTTGCGCAGGATCCGCGATAACTCGCCCTCCCATTCGCGTACGTAGGGCTCGCAGGTCGCGATGGTGGCTTCGGTCGACGTCACGCCAACCGGAAGGACCTTGTAGCGCCCGGCATAGGCACTCGACATGACTTTTGTGACGGAGGCGAAATCGATCTTGAACGGATCGATGTGCATGTAAGGCAGGCCGACTTTGCCGGCGAGCCACTCGGTCAGGGCTTCCAGATTGAGGAATTTCTTCGGATTGCGCGGATCCTTCCACTTCTGGTCGGCCAGGATGATCAAGGGATGAACCTCGCTCACCCGGAAGTTGCGCCGCAGCGTCAGCAGTTTGTCGACCGTCTCCTGCGGTACCAGCTGGTCGGCGACGAGTTCATGGACGAGCTGATCGATCGTCAGCTTTTGCTCGGCCTGCGGTTTAATCGGGTCTGCTTTCTTTAGCGTCGTTGAGGGCATGCGTTTGTCGGCAATGAGTTTGGCCACCAGGCCTCCTGCAATCCGAAACAGGTGCCAATCGAAACCCGGCGAGGAGTTCCCGGCGGGCGTTCCACTATAAACCGCTGCACCAGCGGCTCCAAGTCGACCGTCAGGGCAGGTGGACCCGCAGTCGTGCCACGATCGATTGCACTAATGTAAGGCGTAAACCGGGGACATGGCACTAATATGCAGCATATAAACTGATTTAGAGAAGAATAAGGTTCAGACAAGTATTATTATTCAAATGGTTATGGATCTGGCGTGATGTTTGCGTTTTGATCCAAAATTTTTTATTACAAGAAAATGGGAGGGAATCAATGGAAGCCCTGAAAACCAGCAACGATGTCTTGTTCATCCTGCTAGGCGCGATCATGGTGCTGGCGATGCATGCGGGTTTTGCATTTCTTGAACTGGGCACGGTCCGGCGCAAAAACCAGGTTAACGCACTGGTCAAAATCCTCGCGGATTTCTCCGTATCCACGGTGGCCTATTTCTTCATTGGCTACTCGCTGGCCTATGGCGTGGATTTTTTTGGCGGGGCCGAAAAGCTCGCGAGTGACAGCGGTTATCAACTGGTGAAGTTCTTTTTCCTGTTGACGTTCGCAGCCGCGATTCCCGCCATCGTTTCCGGTGGAATCGCCGAGCGTGCGAGGTTCAATCCGCAAGTCGCCGCCACCTTCCTGCTGGTGGGATTCCTCTATCCATTCTTCGAGGGTATTGCCTGGAACGGCAACTACGGCATACAGAAGTGGATCGAAGCCAGCTTTGGCGCCCCGTTTCATGACTTCGCCGGTTCCATCGTCGTCCATGCCGTGGGCGGCTGGGTCGGCCTCATCGCAGTGCTGCTGCTCGGCGCACGCCGCGGCCGCTACAGCAAGGACGGGGGTATTGCCGCGCATCCTCCGTCCAGCATCCCGTTTCTTGCATTGGGCGCATGGATACTGACGGCCGGCTGGTTCGGTTTCAATGTAATGTCTGCGCAGACCATCGACAAGATCAGCGGCCTGGTAGCTGTCAATTCATTGATGGCGATGGCCGGAGGCACGATTGGCGCACTGGTTGCCGGACGCAACGATCCCGGATTCGTGCACAACGGACCGCTGGCGGGACTGGTGGCGATCTGCGCGGGATCCGACCTTATGCATCCCATTGGCGGACTCGTGACGGGCCTGATCGCCGGTGTGTTGTTCGTCGTGATGTTCACCGTCACGCAGAATCGCTGGAAAATAGATGATGTGCTGGGAGTCTGGCCTTTGCATGGCCTGTGCGGCGCCTGGGGTGGGATAGCTGCCGGAATCTTCGGGCTGCAGGCCTTTGGCGGACTTGGCGGTGTGAGTTTCATGGCTCAAGTCGCCGGTACGCTGTTGGGAATTGCAATCGCCGTCATCGGGGCGCTGATCGTCTACGGTACGCTCAAATGGCTTGTTGGCCTTCGCCTGGATGCGGAGCAGGAATTCATGGGGGCGGATCTATCGATCCACAAGATTTCTTCCACCGCTGAAAAGGACGCAGGCTGGTAGCCAGCGCAGCTCACATTACCCATCCGGAATAAAGAAGCAGCGCATTGCGCTGCTTTTTTATTCCGGGCGATCGCACTCGTGCCGCCAGCCGGGGTCTCACGCCAAGTTTCCCTGCATAATTTACAATTTTTCCTGGAGCAGCTGAATGACAGCGCCGGACCTTTCCAAACTGAAGATCGATCGCTCGGGCATGGCCTTTTCCGCGTCGCGGGGACGAGGGCGTCTGCGACGCTTGATGGTTCCTGCCATCGTCGCAGTGGTTATGGTTGCCGTGGCTGCACTGGCCTATCTGCGCTGGTCGAACGCGCCGGTCGAAGTGGAAACCGCTGCGGTGACCATGGCCTATCCCTCGCAGGGCTACACCGTGCTGAACGCGACGGGCTATGTGGTCGCACAGCGCAAAGCGGCGGTGGCGAGCAAGGCGACCGGCCGGTTGGTCTGGCTTGGCGTGGAGGAGGGCAGCCGCGTTAAAAAGGACGAAGTGATCGCGCGTCTGGAAGACCTGGACGTCAGGGCAGCGCGCGAGCAGTCCGCCGCCAATGTGATGGTCGCCAGAGCAAATCTGGAGCAGGGGCTCGCCGAATTGCGCGATGCGGAGAACGCGGTCAAGCGTTCGCGGGATTTGCTCAAGCAGGGTTTTGTCTCGCAGTCATCGAATGACATTGCAATGGCGAGGCTGGACAAGTCAAAGGCGTCCATTTCCAGTCTTGAAGCGGCCATCACAGCGGCGCAGGCGGCCCTGCGCGGCGCCAACGTGGCGGTGGACCAGACGCTGATCCGTGCGCCGTTCGACGGCGTGGTGCTGACCAAGAGCGCAAATATCGGCGATGTGATCACCCCGTTTTCTTCCGCGCTCGATTCCAAGGGGGCCGTGGTCTCGATCGCGGACATGACTACCCTGGAAGTCGAGGCAGATGTCTCAGAGTCCAGTTTTTTCAAGGTCAAGCCCGGCCAGCCCGTGGAAATCCAGCTCGATGCATTGCCAGACCAGCGGTTCCGCGGTGTGGTTGCACGTACGGTGCCCACCGTGGATCGTGCCAAGGCCACGGTGATGACCAAGATACGGTTTACCGAGCCCGATGCACGCGTACTGCCTGAAATGAGTGCCAAAGTTTCGTTCCTGTCGCAGGAAGTCGCCGAGGCGGATCGCAAGCCCCGCCCCGCCGTGAATTCCGCAGCGGTTGTCGGGCGTAACGGCCGCAGCGTAATTTTCGTGGTGAAAGGGGACAAGGTGGTGGAAGTTCCCGTTCAGGCCGGCGCAAAGCTGGGAGACCTTGTCGAGATCCTCGGCGCGACGCAGCCTGGCGACAAGGTTGTGCTGCGTCCAGGGGACAAAATGAAGGATGGCGCAAGCGTCAAGGCGGCGGGCAAATGAACCTTGCGCCCGCAATCGTGGAGGTTCGCGACGTCGTCAAATCGTACCGGCGAGGCGGATACGTGGTGCCCGTGCTAAATGGCATCAGCTTCGATATTGCGCAGGGAGAGTTCGTCGCGCTGATGGGCCCTTCAGGATCCGGCAAGAGCACGCTGCTGAACCTTATAGCCGGAATCGACAAGGCGGACAGCGGGCAGATCTGCGTCGCCGGACAGGACCTCTCCGTTCTCACTGAAGCCGATCTGGCGGATTGGCGCGCCGCGAGCATCGGCTTTATTTTTCAGTTCTACAACCTGATGCCAGTGCTGACCGCATTTGAGAATGTGGAGTTGCCGCTGCTGCTGACCCGGCTGTCGCGACGGGAGCGGCGTGAGCGGGTGGAACTCGCGCTGTCGATGGTCGGGTTGACGGATCGCGCGGAGCACTATCCCTCGGAGCTGTCCGGCGGCCAGCAGCAGCGGGTTGCGATCTCCCGCGCGATCATCACCGATCCCGTGCTGATCGTTGCCGATGAGCCAACAGGAGACCTCGACCGCGTGTCAGCGGCTGACGTGCTCGCGCTTCTCGAGCGTCTGAATGTGGAGCTTGGCAAGACCATTGTGATGGTTACCCACGACCAGCGCGCAGCGGAAAAGGCGCATCTTGTCCGCCATCTGGACAAAGGCGAACTGATCGGCGGTGACGACGCGAATGTTCAATCCCGCTAACCGCAAAGGCTCACTTCAGTACCCCCTTGAGGGGTGCGCGAAGGCGCAAAGGAAACGCAAAGGAAACCGTGACTGGAGAACGGCGAGTTGTTTGATCCTGGAATTTTCGACGATGCTCGGTTTTGCGACTTGATTTCCCTTGATTCAATCCGGGTTTTGACTTTCTTCGCGTTTCCTTTGCGCCTTTGCGTCTTTGCGGTGAAGGGCTAGAGATGTACTTCGCGAAGCTGATTCTGCGCAACGCCCTGCGTCATAAGCTGCGAACGGGATTGACCGTGCTGGGAATATTCGTTGCGATCCTGGCCTTTGGCCTGCTGCGCACGGTGATCGAGGCGTGGTACGCCGGCGCCGAGAGTGCTTCCAGCACCCGCCTGATCACCCGCAACTCGATATCGCTGGTTTTCCCGTTGCCAATCACCTACCAGGAGAAAATCCGCCAACTCGAGGGTGTCAGCCGCGTCACGCACGCCAACTGGTTTGGCGGCGTCTACGTCTCGGAAAGAAATTTCTTTCCACAGTTTGCCGTCGACATCGACAGCTATTTCGACCTTTATCCGGAATACCTGATCCCGCCAGAGCAGATGAAGGCGCTCGTGCTTGACCGCAAAGGTTGCGTGGTCGGACGCAAGCTGGCTGATACTTACGGACTCAGCATTGGCGATGTGGTGCCGCTCCGGGGAACGATTTATCCGGGGAACTGGGAATTTGTCGTACGGGCCATCTATGACGGCAAGGAAGCAAAGACCGATACGTCCCAGTTCTTCTTCCGCTGGGATTATCTTAACGAGACGCTGAAAAAGACGGTTCCCAGGCGCGCGAACACCGTAGGCGTGCTTGTCGTCGGCGTCCGCGACACGGACCAGGTTGCGCGTGTAGCCGCCGAAATTGACCGTACGTTCGCGAATTCCCTGGCGGAGACTCTTACCGAGACGGAAAAGGCCTTTCAGCTTGGCTTCGTGGCGATGACTGAAGCCATAGTCGTGGCGATCCGCATCGTGTCGTTCCTGGTCATTTTCATCATCATGGCCGTTATGGCTAATACCATGGCGATGACTGCGCGAGAACGCATGCCCGAATATGCCACGATGAAAGCCTTGGGATTCGGGCCTTTGAGCGTGGTCATCCTGATTTTCGGCGAATCTCTTGCCATTGCAATGGTTGGGGCGGGTCTCGGCATGCTCGCGACACCCCCTGTCGCCCACTGGTTCGCGGCGAAAGTGGGAACGCTATTCCCCGTATTCGACGTGTCCCGGGAAACGTTTGCGATGCAGGCCGTCGCCGCGATTGTGGTGGGCACAATCGCGGCACTGCTTCCTGGCTATCGCGCCGCCCGCGTGCGCATCGTCGACGGGCTTCGCAATATCGGATGATTCGATGGCGATTCCTTTCTCCTACACCGCGAAGAACCTCCTGGCCCGCCGGCTGACAACGATGCTGACCGCTGGTGGCATGGCGCTTGTGGTGTTCGTATTTGCTACCGTGCTGATGTTGCAGGAAGGACTCCGGAAAACCCTGGTCGAGACGGGCTCGCCGGACAATGTAGTGGTGACGCGACGGTCTTCAGGTACCGAAGTGCAGAGCGGCGTCGATCGAACGCAGGCCGGTGTCGTAGAGAGCCAGCCGGAGATTGCTCTTGGCGCCGACGCGCAGCCTATGCTGTCGAAGGAAACGGTGGTGCTGATAACCCTGCCTAAACGGGGCGCTGACAGTCCTACAAATGTGGTGATCCGCGGCATCGGCGGCAAGGGAAATGCGTTGCGGCCGCAGGTTCGGATCGCGCAAGGCAGAATGTTCAAACCGGGTTCCGCGGAGATCGTTGTCGGAAGCAGCATCGCCGACCGTTTCGAGGGTGCAAGTCTCGGCGATCACCTGCGGTTTGCAATGCGCGACTGGACCGTGGTCGGTGTCTTCGACGCGGGCAAGACCGGTTTCGATTCGGAAATCTGGGGCGATGCAGAGCAACTGATGCAGTCGTTCCGAAGGCCGGTCTATTCCTCGATCATCCTGCAGCTCAACGACATGTCGCAGTTTGATTCGCTGAAGGCCCGTCTCGAGGGCGATCCGCGCCTGACCGTGGAGGCCAAGCGTGAATCGGTTTTTTACGCAGAGCAGTCGGAAGTCCTGGCCAATTTCATTGGCTACCTCGGATTGACGCTATCGGTGATTTTTTCCATCGGCGCAACCATCGGCGCCATGATCACCATGTACGCCTCTGTTGCGAACCGCACCGCGGAAATCGGGACCCTTCGCGCCCTTGGCTTCCGCAGCCGCAGCATCCTCACGGTGTTCCTGGCCGAATCCCTGCTCCTCGGACTGGTCGGCGGAGCCATCGGGCTGTTCTTCGCGTCGTTCATGCAACTCCTGACCATCTCGACCATGAACTGGCAATCCTTCGCGGAGTTGGCGTTCAGCTTCACGCTCAATCCGGCGATCGTCGCCAAGTCGCTGGCCTTTGCGCTGTTCATGGGATTGATTGGCGGTTTCCTGCCGGCAATGCGGGCGGCCCGCCTGAACATCGTCGACGCGCTGCGAGCGCCGTGAGAGACGGGTGGCGTTCCCGCGCGACGGCCTATTTTTTGTCCTGGATGCCTTCTGCGGTAGCCTCCCTGTCAACAGACGCGGAATTCGGCTGCGGCTCGATGGTCCCGATGTGGAAGCGGTATTCGCCGCTGCGCCGGTCGCTGAAATACAGATTGAGCGTGCGCCGCACCGTGGCGAATGCGATCTGGTCCCAGGGAATCTCAGTCTCGCCGAGTAGCCGGGTTTCGAGGGATTCGGCGCCGGCATAGAAATCCAGGTCGAGAAGGCGGGCGCGGAACAGCATGTAGACCTGATTGATGTGTGGAATGTTGAACAGGGCATACAGGCCGAGGATTTCGACCCGGGCGTTGGCTTCTTCGAGCGTTTCGCGTATCGCACCCTGCGCCGTGGTTTCGCCGTTTTCCATGAATCCCGCTGGCACAGTCCACAGGCCGTAGCGGGGTTCGATGGCCCGACGGCAAAGGAGAATGCGGTTCTCCCATTCGGGAATGCACCCCACCACCATTTTGGGATTCTCGTAGTGGATGGTCTCGCAGCCCGTGCAGACGTAGCGGGGCAGGGTGTCGCCGGGCGGCACCGTGATTTCGACGCGGGCGCCGCAGGCACTGCAGAAGTTCATCACGAGGAGTCGGGTGATGGTTGGAGACCGCATTATATAAGGACGCTGCGGCAGGGCGCGGGCACGAATGTCCTCGAAGACATTCATTGGTTAGAATGCAACCGTCCTGAAGGAGGAACATGAAAAATACACTGATTGCAGGGTTGGCGATGCTAGCAGTCGCGGTGGCCGTGCCAGCCGTGGCCAATCCCGGCGCGCTGGCCGGATCCTGGAAGGGGCCGTGGTACATCGGCATGAGCAGCGGCATTGCGACCCTGGAAATCGCCGCCGACGGTTCCGGAAAGGTCGCGCTGACGAACCTGGATGAGTTCGGCGCGCACCCCGTCCCACTAGCGAAGCAGGATTACGATGGCAAGGTGCTGAAGTTCAGCGCGACCGGCGCCAATGGTTCGGCGCTGACCGTCGGCCTTCAGCTGGAAAAGGAGGGCAGGCGGTTGCGCGGCAACGGCAAGTTCGCCGGATTCGGCGCACGCATGGAATTGCAGCGGGTGGACTAGGGCGTCCGGCAACCACGATAAATAAGGGCGGCATGGTCGCCCTTTTTCTCTGCCCGGACCGCGTCGGACCCGTCCAGCCCAATCCATCCACCGTCAGTCAGCCGGCAGACCCCTGATGTATTCGGCGAGGGCCTGGATTTCCTCTTCCTTCAGTTGTGACTTGAAACCCGGCATCGGCGATTTGCCGATGCGGATCTGCTTGGCCACCTGATCCTGCGACAGGGTTGTGCCTGCCAGCTTGGGACCATCGGCACGCTTCATCCCGTAGCCCTGGTGGCACCAGCTACATTTGGTGGCAAAGATTTTCTTGATGTTCATGCCGTACTTCTCGTTGAGCGGCGCGGCGACCTCGTCGGTCACGTCCGCTTTCGTAGTCGTTGAAAGGCCTCCAACCAGGGCCAGGACCGTCAGGAAACTGTAGTTGATCACAACCTTCATCGAATGGCTCCGCAACGTCTGGTTCTGACAATGAAACGGGCGAGGGATCTCTCCCCCGCCCGCCAATAACGCATTACTGGTGCAGTTGGCTTACAGGCTGAACACGATCAGCTGACCGGCATCGGTCGGCATGTCGGTGAACGGGTGGCCAAACAGCGGGCCGTAGTTGCCCGATACGTGGCTGCCCCAGCCGGACACGACTGCGACGTATTGCTTGCCC
>JBKJUC010000117.1:0-3174 GCA_046590325.1 Burkholderiales bacterium
CGCCGCACGATCCACTCGAACAGGATCTGCTCAATGCCTTCCAGTTGCCAGTATGGTCGGGCGGCGATGTGTCGCATGCCCTGGGTACCGACAGCCCGGGTCGCGATACCCTGTCGCGGCTCATCTACAGCGCGCGGCCTGCGCTGATCGTCGCTTTCGTCGCCGCTTTGTGTGCTGGAATTCTCGGCACGGCGCTGGGTCTGGCGGCGGGTTACTTCGGCGGTCGCATCGACTCGGCGATTTCGCGGCTGGTAGACATCTGGATGAGTTTTCCGTCGGTGCTGCTGTGCATCGTGCTGGCCGCAGTGCTGGGCGCCGGCCTGCATACCGTGGTCATCGCCATCATCATCATCGACTGGACGCGCTTCTGCCGTGTTGTGCGCGCGGAGACCATGGTGCAGAAGAGCCAGGACTACGTCGCGTCCGCACTGACCATCGGCCTGAAGCCGGCACACATTGTCGCCAGCGAGATCCTGCCCAATGTGGCCCCGCTGCTGCTCACCCTGTTCACGCTGGAGATGGGCATTGCCATCGTGGTCGAGGCGATCCTGTCCTTTGTCGGCCTGTCTGTTTCCTCGGGCGTCCCGACCTGGGGCGGCATCATCCAGGAGGGGCGTCTCTATGTGAATCAGGCCTGGTGGCTGATGGCGCTGCCGATGGCCTGCATCATCCTCGCCGTACTCGGGCTGAATGCGCTGGGCGATGGATTGCGCGTCGCGATCGACCCGGTAAAAGCCCGATGAGTTCGTTGCTCGACATCCGCGACCTCGACCTGACGCTCGATGGGCGTATCCGGCTGCTGCGGCGGGTGTCCCTGCAGGTGGAGGCCGGCAGCATCGTCGGTCTCGTAGGCGAATCCGGGGCCGGGAAGTCCATGGTCGGCCGCACCGTCCTCGGCATTGCGCCGGCGAACGCGCGGGTGACGCACGGCGCAGTCGTATTCGACGGCCGCGATATCACCCGGCTGCCGGAGGACGAACGCCGCCATATTCTCGGCCGGGAGATCGCCTTCATTCCGCAGAATCCGATGACCGCCCTCAATCCGGTGGCGCGCATCGCGCCGCAGGTCACCGACGTGCTGCGCATGCATCTCGGTCTCGACCGTGCTGCGGCGAAAGCGCGGGCGCTCGAGCTGCTGACCGACGTGCACTTGCGCGAGCCGGAGCGCGTGTTGCGGGCCTACCCGCACGAACTGTCCGGCGGCCAGCGCCAGCGGGTGCTGATCGCAATCGCGTTCGCCTGCCGGCCGAAGCTCATTATTGCCGACGAGCCGACGACCGCGCTGGATGTCACGGTGCAGAAGCAGATCCTGCGCCTGATCCGGCAACTGCAAGGCAGTTGCGGCACCGCGATCCTGTTCATCACCCACGATCTGGGCGTGGTCGCCAAGCTCTGCGACCACGTCGCCGTCATGCATGGGGGGCGGGTTCTGGAGGCCGCTCCCGCCGCGCAACTGTTCGGGCGGCCGGCGCATGAATACACGCGTGCGCTGTTCGCGGCGACCCCGCGTTTCGACCGGCCTGCAGAGTTGTTAAAGGCGGTGCCCGCGGCGCTAACGCAGCGGCTGGCCGAGGAGGCGGGCGCGCTCGATCTTGGCGTACGCGGCCATGGCGGATGAAAAAAACGGCGCCGAGGGGCGCCGTACCGATTGATGCCGGACGCTGAACTCAGGAGCGGCCGTAGGTCTTGTCGGCTCTGCCCACGTTCTTGCCCGGGTCCTTCATGAATGCGGCCATGGCCTTGTCGTTGCTGAAGCAATAAGTCTTGCCGTTTTCGCCGGTCATGTTCACCGAGCAGTTGGTCGCGACGTGCTTGTCGTTGGCAAGGCCCCAGGCGCATTCATTTCCGTACTGGCCGGTTGGCGTGCCATCGCGGACGGCGGCGCCACTGGTGGGGGCGCGCTCACTGTTGCGGCCATCGACACCGCCGTCGCTGTTTTTGCTGTCGGCGGCGATTGCGGACATCGAGCAGGCAAGCAGTCCTGCGGCAAGAATTGAGGTAAGGGTACGCATGGTTAAGAATCTCCTTGAGGATAACGCCGTTCGTGACAGGATTGTTCGTAACGGAAATTTTAGACCGCGGGAAGAAAGACAGGCTTCCAGCGGCGGGACGCGCCCGGTTGATGGCTACGCGCTTCGTGCATGAAGCCGCTTTTTACACTGCATGGCTGACTCCTTCTATGCGCTGGCGAACATATGCTCAAGGGATGGGGACCGGCTGGTGCGGTCGGCTCGCGCCGGTTGGCCTGTACCCGCATTCGGCTGCTCTCCCGGAGCTCGATGACAGGGGTAAGCCCATGAATAACAGTAGAGAATACAGTTTTGTGAGGTCTGGCTGATGGCGCTTCTCGAAGCCCGGGAGTTGGCGTTGCAATTGCCGGACCGATCGGCGAAGCCGCTGTTCGGGGCACCGCCGCTGACCGACATTTTTCGTGGCGTCGATCTGGTGCTAGAGGCTGGCGAATCCGTGGGCATTGTCGGCGAATCCGGTTCCGGCAAGACCTCCCTGGCCCGCACGCTGCTGCGCCTCTACGAGCCGACGGCCGGCACCCTGCATTTCCATGGCCGGGACATCACCCATCTTCTGGAGGCGGAACTGCGGCCGCTGCGGGCGAAATTCCAGGCCATCTTCCAGGATCCGCTGTCGTCCCTGAATCCACGTCATCGCATCGGCACCATCCTCGCCCAGCCGCTGATGGCTTACGAGCGGGTGGCCGACCGGCGCGCCGGACTGCGGGAAGCCTGCACGCTGCTCGAACGGGTCGGGCTACCGGCTGCGTTCGCGGACCGCTTTCCGCACGAACTCTCCGGTGGGCAGCGCCAGCGGGTCGGCATTGCGCGCGCCATCGCATTGAAGCCCGACCTGATCATTGCCGACGAGATCGTGTCGGGCCTCGACGTTTCGACTCAGGCGCAGATCCTGACGCTGCTCAGGGAGCTGAAGAAGGACGGCTCGATGATTTTCATCAGCCACGACCTTTCGGTGGTGCGGGTTCTATGTGACCGGGTGCTTGTCATGAGGCAGGGCGAGGTGGTGGAGTCGGGGCTGTGCGCGGCGCTATTCGCTAATCCGGCTCACGACTACACTCGCAATCTGCTGAATGCCATCCCGCTGCCGGACCTGGACCCGGACTGGGTGCTGCGGGGCGGCTACGAAGAACAGAATCATGAAAAG
>JBKJUC010000220.1:0-15913 GCA_046590325.1 Burkholderiales bacterium
CGCGAGTACCGGGTGCTGGCATCGCAGAAGGTCATCGACATGTTCCTCGACGAGGAATCACAAAGCCTGGCGATGCTCGAGGAATTCATTGGCAAGCCGATCTCCATGCAAGTGGAGAGCATCTACACGCAGGAGCAGTACGACATAGTCCTCATGTGAGGGTCAGGCGCGAGGCTCTAGGCACGAGGCACGAGGCTTTAATGATTCAACTCTCGCGCCTAGAGCCTCGTGCCTCGCGCCTTTCCTTATCTCGCATCTGTCGGTCCGCGGAAAATCCTGAACCCGGAACGGTCACGGCGCGCACGAACCACGCAGTAGACCGACCAGGCGAGCATCACGATCGTGGATGCGAGCGCCGCGGTGGCGATCAGTTGCGCATCCGTTCGTCTTTCCACCCAGATTGCGGCCGCTGCCCAGGCTATCACCAGAGGGTAGATTCCGTTGCGATAGCGATAGCCGATGCCAACGCCGAGCAGCGTGGCAACCGCAATCATGGCAAGCGTCCATTCCAGCTGGATAGCATCGGTCCAGTCCATGGCCACCGCCCACAGCGAGATGTTGGCGATGAACGCCACTGACAGCCAGCCGAACCACAGGCTGGCCGGCAGCAGCGTCCATTTGCTCAGCTCGTGTCGCGCGACCGAACTGGTTGCGCGGACGAACATGATGATGCTGGCAACCAGCATTGCGGCCAGGACCGCGACGCTGAGGGCGATGAACTCAAGCCGGAAAATCGTCACCCACGCCGTCGCTAGCAGGTTGAGCAGAATCAAAGGCCTTGTCAGAAGGTCGTGCGCGTAAGTGTTGCGTTGCGACGCAAGCAGCAGATGGACGGCGTAGACCAGGGTCGCGAGATAGATCAGGCCCCAGATGGCAAATGCGTAGCCCGCCGGCGTGAACAGGCTGGCGTGTATCCCGCTGATGCTTGCAATCGTCCCCTCGCCTATCGGCAGGCGCGGCGAAAGATAGTTGAATGCGATATTTGCAACAACGGCGGTCAGTGCAAGCCAGCGCCAGCGTCGCTCTGTGGATTCGAACAGCATGGAACATCCTTCCGGTGAGTTACCGGTTCGACTTGCGGGGTTCCGGGAGGTTCGCCAGCCGGCTTACCCGTCATGACTTCCCGGCCGGGTTGATCCAACGAGACCATGCTCAGCTTTTCACATTCGTGCGCAGGATCAGCAGCGCCAGTATCCCGGCCAGCAGGCCCCAGAACGCCGATCCGATGCCGAACAATGCCACACCTGAGGCTGTCACGAGAAAAGTGATCAATGCCGGTTCGCGGTCACGCTCGTTCGTGAGCGCCGCTGCCAGACCGTTGCCGATGGTGCCGATCAAGGCCAATCCGGCGACTGCGAACACCAGTTCACGCGGAAAGGCGGCGAACAGGGCGCCAACTGTTGCGCCGAACAGGCCGATCAAGATGTAAAAAAAGCCCGCCGCGAGGGAGGCCACATAACGCCGGTCGGGATTCTCATGGGCCTCCCTCCCCATGCAGATCGCCGCGGTGATGGCTGCGAGATTCAGGGCAAAGGCACCGAAGGGAGCGAGTACCAGGTTGGCGACTCCGGTCCAGCCGATCAGGGGCGAGATGGGAACCGAGTAACCGGATGCGCGGATCACCGCCACGCCCGGAACGTTCTGCGAAGCCATGGTCACCACGAACAACGGCACAGCCACACCGATGAGAGCCGTCACAGAGAAATGAGGCGTGATCCACACGGGTTTCGCCAGATCCAGATGCACCGTCTCCCATTGCAGTAGTCCCTGCGTGCCCGCGATCACCACACCGAGGGCGAATGCAACGATGACCGCATAGCGCGGACGGAAACGGCGCATCGCCAGATAGACGCAGAACATGGCGAAGGCCAGCAGGAACTGCGATTTCATGGCGACGAACAGGTCCATGCCGAAGCGCAGCAGCACCCCGGCGAGCATGCCGGAGGCGATGGAAACCGGAATCCGATTCATGGCCCGCTCGAACCACCCGGAGAACCCGGCCACGATGATCAGGACGGCCGACACCAGGAAAGCAAATGTCGCTTCGCCAAGCGAGACACCGGCAGCGCCTGTGATCAGCATCGCCGCGCCCGGCGTCGACCAGGCGGTGACTACCGGAACCCTGTAGCGCAGCGACAGGCCGATGCAAGTCACGCCCATCCCCAGTCCGAGCGCCCACATCCAGGAAGCGATTTCCGCCGGACCGGCGCCTACCGCGTTCGCCGCCTGAAAGACGATGACCGCGGAACTGGTGAAGCCAACCAGTACCGTGACGAAACCTGCGACGACTGCGGAAAGGGAAAAGTCCTTGGCCAGTGACATCGGCGGTCAACCGTTCTTATTATGTTGTCGGGCTATTATGAAGCGGATCGCGAAGTAAAGGACAGTCCCCGCCATGGCGGCGTAGACGCAAAACTGATAGATCGCTGTGGACGACATGAGACCCAAAAGTGAATTCGTCGCCGAAAATGGCGCGAGGGGCTCCATGTCGGAATGCATGATGCTGTCAAGGACGACATGACTGAACGATCCGATGAAGGCGCTCAAGATCACGATCCACCAGCGGATCTCATGCGGTTTGTCGCGAAACACGCGCGACAGGAAGAATTCCGATAGCGGCTTGCCGGTGAGCGCCGCGATGATAGCGATCAGACTGGCACCAAGATAGGTATGGGTGAAGCCGTGCAGCTCGCCCTGCTTCGTGAGGATTGCGACCAGGGGCTGGAGATCCATGACGATCTGGGTCCAGCCGAAGATCATCAGGCTGAAACTGCCCTGCAGCAAGGCCTTGATGAACAGCCCGGGACCCATATGGAACGGCGTGAACGGCATCGGGTGTTCCTGTTTTGATCAGTGTATGCGGAGTCAGTCGGACAAAGTTGCCTTGTTTACGCGTCAATGCAGGCCTAACCCGCTTCTCGCTCAAGCCTCGCCGATGTCCTCGTCCCAGACATCGGGATGGGCCTGGATGAATGTCGCGAGCAGGTCCACGCATTCCTGCGAATCAAGGTCGATGACTTCCACGCCGCGCTCGCGTAGCCAGTCCATCCCACCCTGGAATGTCCGCGACTCGCCGACGATCACCTTGCCGATCTGGAACTGCACGACGAGGCCGCTGCAGTACCAGCAGGGTGCCAGGGTCGTGACCATGATCGTTTCCTGGTAGCGGCGCTGGCGGCCCGCCTTGCGGAAAGCGTCGGTCTCGCCATGCACCGACGGATCGTTCTCCTGCACACGGCGATTATGGCCCCGACCGAGCAGCTTCCCGCCCTGGTCGAAGAGCGCCGCTCCGATCGGGATGCCGCCTTCAGACAGGCCGAGCCGCGCTTCGTCTATAGCAATCTCGAGCATTGCGCGGTAGTCGGGTTTCTTCTTCATGCGTTTTCTCGCACAGGAAAGTCGATGCAGTGGACAGATCCGACCCGCTTGGCCAGATATTCCGGGAATCCCGGTGCGACGCTTATAAGCCGCAAGGCAACCCGGAGGGAAAAGACGCGGCGGACTTCGAACCGCCGCGGTGCCAACCTTGCGTGTCCGGGCCGACTGAAGTTCACCGCCTTCAAATGAAGGGATGCTCGCCTTGTGCAGCTTTATTCAGCCAATGGATCGTAGTCGGTGTCGATGCGCACGGCCCGCTCGCGCATCCGCTGAAATATCCGCAGGCTGAAGCCATCGTCCGGGGTGCTGTTGCCGCGCAGGGAATCTCCAATGAGGCCATAGATCGTAAAGCGGTCCCGCGATCCGTGGTCGGACACAACATCCTTTAGAACCGACGCCAGTTCTGCAGATGCGAACTGTCCGTCTAGCAATTCGGATACCTTGAGTGACATGGCTACCACCTCCTTGAGCGCTGCGAACCGAGTACCGGCTCCAGCCGTTTCGCAATGAACTCGCGTGCGCGGAAGATGCGCGTACGCACTGTGCCCAGCGGAATCGCCAGCATCCGGGCAATCTCCGGGTAAGACTTTCCTTCGACTTCGTAGAGCATGAGTGCCGAGGCAAGGTCCGGTTGCAGGCGTGCCAGTGCACGTTGAACGGCATCGGCAATCTGACGGGCCATGACATTGCGCTCGGGGTCGTTTCCGTCCGAAACGCCCGGCTCGAAGGCATCGATCCGCTCCTCGGGCGCGCTGTCGCCCAACAACACCATCGGCTCCCGTTTGACGGCGGTAATCGCGACATTGGTCGCGATGCGATAAAGCCAGCTGTAGAACGCACTGTCGCCGCGGAAGGCGGAGAGTCCGCGGTAAGCCCGGATGAATGTGTCCTGCACCAGATCCTCGACATCGACTGCCCGGCGCACGTAACGCGCGACATGGCGTGCGATGCGCCGCTGGTACTTGACGACGAGCGCCTCGAATGCCCTCGCATCGCCGGACTGGGCCAGGCGCACGAGGTCGACATCAGGATCCGCAGATTCCATAGCGCGCCAAGCTTACGCAGCGCCAAGACTCTCTGCAATCGCGCTACGCATCAAATTCACCATCTCGAACCCCAGGGACCGGCGAATGACTTCGCAAACGCCGCCCGGTTCAGTAAATGTTTCGAGGTTTTTCACTAAAAAACCAGAACCCCGCATGGGCGCTTCAGTCGTAGAGGGGCGTGATGCAGATGGCAAGCATTTCGCCATTCCAGAAACTCACAATCGTCATCAAAGGAGAAAAAGTATGAAACAGTTGTCCAGATTCGTAGCGGGAGCAGTTTTGGCGGTCGCGTCGTCGGTGGTATTCGCCGGCGATATCGTTGACACGGCGATCTCGGCCGGGCAGTTCAAGACACTGGTGAAGGCGGTGCAGGAAGCCGGCCTGGTCGATACCTTGAAGGGCGAGGGCCCTTTCACGGTGTTCGCCCCCACCGACGAAGCTTTCGCGAAGCTGCCGCCGGGCACCGTGGAAGCGCTGCTTAAGGACAAGGAAAAACTTGCCCAGATCCTCACTTACCATGTCGTGGCGGGAAAAGTGAAAGCAGCCGACGTCAAGCCGGGTGACGTCAAGACCGTGCAGGGCCAGTCGCTCAAAGTTCGCGTCCAGGGCGCCAACGTAATGGTGAACAACGCCAAAGTCACCAAGACGGACATCATGGCGTCCAACGGCGTGATCCACGTCATCGACACCGTGGTACTTCCGAACTAATCACCGCACCGGTGGTTCGCGCCCCGCGTCGTCCCCGTCGCGCGGGTGCGGGAGTAGTGAGGTCGGGTCCGGATGGTTGCATGAACAATGCGCTCTACGGGCCCGGCCCCATTCTTCTGTGCGCCTTCCTGCTTTTCCGCTCCACCACACGCGCTAGTTACCAGTCACTTATGAACTGCGGCTAAGCTGGGCGTCACCGCTGTCAAGCGACCTTTGCCACCTGCACCTCGGAAGGCTCGCGATTAAGCACGTTGCGGATGTGCATGAGCTCCTCGACTTGCCGGCCGAGCTGAACTTGCTGCTGCTCGAGCTGGCGCACTCGTTCCTGCAGAGTATTGACGTCGCCGACGATCTTGCGCAGGCCCTCCACTTTGCGTTCCAGCAGTATCTGGTGCTCCATCAGCTGCACTGATAGCGGCGTCAGCGCCGACTTGAGCCAGGAATCCAGCTCGGCGCGCAATTCGCCGAATAATCCGCGCGCGTTCGATACCAGGCCGTTGTAGAAACGCCGCACCAGGAAATGTTTCTCGGTCATGACGTTGACCGGGTCCTTGCAGAAGCGCTCGGTACTCTGCTGAAGGGAGTGCATGCGCAGGATATGGCGCTCGAGGTTGAGCGCAGGCGGGACCATTTTCTGGAAGCCGTAGAGCTTGTGGAATTCGGTGTAGACGCTGTCAACGTAATTGCGGGTCTCCCCGGCGAAGCTGAGGATCTTGTCCGCCTGGCGGGAGAAAGTGTCGAACAGCGCCTGCATGCTGCGCATCAGGCCGGCCGTGGTCCAACTGCCTTCGATGGCCTGCAGGCTCTTGTTCATCATCACGTCGAGCCGGTCCTCCGAAAGCGTATCGAGCAGAACGTTGCCCTGCTTGAGAACGGTGCCGTACGAATGCTTGAAGGTGTCCATGTGCTTGAGGTAGTTCCCCCTGTCCTGCTCCAGCCGCGCCAGAAGCACCTTGGCCAGGTCGCGGTTCTTGCCGGAGAGCTTGGACATTTCCTGCAGCTCACTACGGTTGCCGATAAGTGCTGCCGTCGCGGTATGCAGCGAGGTCTCGACCATTCCACCGATCTCGCGCGAAACCGCGGCGCGCAGAATCTGCTGCTTCGACGGAATGACTTCTTCCGCCAGCAGGCGTTCCAGATCCAGGATGTGGCTCTTCGCCAGCAACGCGGCGTCACCCTTTATGCGTGCGATGAGGCCCTTCTGCGCCGACAGCGCGATCACGTGGTCGCGCGGCAGGTCCAGGATCTTCGCGGTCTCGTCCACCTGGCGCTCAACCCCGATGCGGATCTGCTCGTCGGTCTTGAGGTCGTCCCACATCAGGTCGATCTTGTTGAGCACCGCAATGCGCCGGGTGACGTAGCTCTGCACGTATTTCTGCCAGACGTCCAGATCGGACTTGGTAACGCCGGTATCCATGGCCAGCAGGAACAGCACGGCGTGCGCGCTCGGGATCATGGAGAGGGTGAGCTCGGGCTCGGTGCCCAAGGCGTTCAGGCCGGGCGTGTCCAGAATGACCAGGCCTTTTTTGAGCAGCGGATGCGGGTAGTTGACCATCGCATGGCGCCAGCAGGGGATGTCCACCTTGCCACCCAATCGCAGAACCACGGTGGTGGTGACGAAATCCGATTCGTCGAGCAGACCCAGCGCGCCCGCCTCTTCCACAGTTACTGATTTCACTTCAGCCAGGCTGGACATTGCCTTGGCCATCTCTTCCTGCGAACTGAGGTTGAGGCGAATCTTTACCCACTCCACGGGCTTGTGCTTCAGCGCGGCGATGCTCTCGTCACCGCGACGCGATTCGATCGGCAGCAGCTTGATGTAGGGCTCTTCGGCGCCGTCGTAGAAAATCTCCGTCGGGCACATGGTTGTGCGTCCGACATCCGAGGGCAGCAGGCGCTGCTTGAAATCGGAAAAAAACATTGCGTTGATGAGCTCGGTCTTGCCGCGCGAGAACTCGGCGAGGAACGCAAGAATCATGCGGTCGTTGCGCAGGCTCTCGGCCAGGTCGTAAATGCGAAGGCTGCGCTGAATGTCGGCGTGGCCGTGGCTTTCGAGCCATTTCTGATAAGACTCGATGCACTGGCGCAACTCGTCGCGCCATTCCTGGTACTGGGTGACCTGGGCTTCGAGATTGCTGATCATGATTGCGGAAGCAGCCTCACGCTGGCGAGGAGCGCCGTGCCCGGATGGGAAATTTCGATGATTTTTTTGCGCCCGTGACTGCCACGCTGAATCATAACCCGGCCACCTGGCAGTTCAAACTTTTTCTTAAGAAAATCAATGAGCAACGCATTGGCCCTGTTATCTAGCGGCGGAGCAGCGACACGAATCCTGAGGCAGCCGTCATGGAAGCCGGAAATTTCTGTATGGCTGGCGTTGGGTTGGACCAGGATGTTCAGGATCAACAGGTCACGGTCGGCATCATAGCGGTACCAGGACCCGGGCATGCGGAAACGCTCAGAGCATACGACTGATGGATTGTTCGATCGCCTCGACCGGCCACATCAGGAGCACCTGGCAGATCACCAGCACGAACAGGGGCGACAGGTCCACATTTCCGATGGGAGGGATGCGTCGCTGGAAAATGCCCAGGAACGGCCGAGTCAGGCTGTTCAGGATCGGCGTCGCCGGGTTGTAACGGCCGATCAGCGACAGGATGGCCTGCGCGATGACGGCAACCATGAGGATGTACAGGAACAGTTTCAGGAGATTCAACGCGGCCAGCAGACAGATACCGATGACGGCGCTTCCGATGCCGGGACCGATCTGATAGCCCTTGAGCCCCAACACCAGCGCCACCAACACCAGTTCCGTCATCCAGGCCAACAGCAGCGTGGACATGTCGTAACCCCACAGCCCGGGAATCACCCGCCGCGCCGGACGCACGATGAAGTCCGTCAGCGACCCAAGGAAATGGGACAGTGGATTACGCGCCGGCGCCCGCGCCGCCTGCAGGTAGAAACGCAGCAGCAGGGCCAGCGCGAACAAGCCGACGAAAGTTTCGAGAAGAAAGATCAGTGCCTGGTTCATTGAGCCTTAAATGCCGTGAAAACGACGAAGGGAGTTTCAGTGGAGACTAACCTTCAGGTTATGTCGGAACTAATGTCGTGAATGCGTGAATATCAATCCGAAGTCATTGGAGTTTTTACGGCATTCACGATATTCACGATATTTATGGACGCAGTCCGGTATACCCGTAAGGGTGCACGGCCATTTTCAGTCCTTCCCGAACTCGTCGCCGAGTTCCTTCGAGCGCCGGGCCGCGGCGTGAACTGCCTCGACGATGCGGCGTTTGACTTCGCCGGCTTCCATGTTCGTGAGTGCGGCCTCCGTGGTGCCGGCCTTGGAAGTCACACGAGCGCGCAACGCCTCAATCGGCTCCGTGCTTTTTGCCGCGAGCTTTGCCGCACCGGTAAACGTTTCCAGCGCCAGACTGCGGGCCTGTTCCGGCGAAAAACCCAGTTCACCGGCCGCCTGCTGCAACGCCTCGATGAAATAGAACACATAGGCTGGCCCGCTGCCTGATACCGCGGTCACGGCATCGAGTTGTTCCTCCCGATCGAGCACGACTACGGCGCCCACGGCCTCAAGAATGCGCTGCGCGGACTGCACGTCGGCAGGGCCTGCCTGCGGCGTTGCATACAGCCCGCTGACGCCAGCACGCAGCAATGCGGGCGTATTGGGCATGGCGCGGACGATGCGGCCATGATTGGCAAGCCAGCGCGACAGATCGCGGACACGAATGCCGGCGGCAATGCTGATCACCAGTTGTCCGCGTAAATGCGGCTGCAGGCCGCGCGCAACGTCACGCATCTGCTGGGGCTTGACCGCCAGCAACACGACGTCCTCGCCGATGGCGGCGTCGACACCTGCCGCAACGGCAACGCCGAACTGCTTCTGCATGCGCTCGCGCGCCTCGGCCGAGACTTCCACGACACGGAGGTCGGACGCCTGAAAGCCCCGCTGCAGCATGCCGCCGATGAGCGCGGAGGCCATGTTACCGCCGCCTATGAAAAGAATGCGCATTGGTCAGTTAAGGATACCGAGACCTGAAAATCGTAACGGCGCGGGCAACACCCGCGCCGCCGAACCCAAAGTGGTTATTTGCCTTCTACCATTTTCTTCACGTTGCCCAGCCCGCCCTGGTAGACGCCGACTATCAGGTCGTGCACGCCCTTGTCGTCCTGGCCCGCCGGCGGATTATCGGCCACTTTGCGTTTGAACTTGCCCTTCCACGTGATCACCGCCGTGCCTGCCTGCTTGCCCTTCTTGACGTGAATGGACGAGACATAGTTGGTCAGCGGCAGTGGCGCGTCGCCGATGATCTTGTACTTGTACGACCTTTTCTTGTCGCTGTAGGAAAGCAGTTCCTCGTTGAAGTTGGCGCCGCCATCCTTTAGCGTGAGCCTGCGCGTGGAGCCCTTCTTGCCGTTGGTGCCCTTGGTGATCTCGGCATTGGCGAAGCCGGGGTGCCACTTGTGCAGCCCGTCCCAGTCCTTGACCACGTTCCAGACCGATTCGGGGCTGCTGTTGATGGTCACGCTTTCATTGACGCTCAGCGTCGGGCGCTTCGAGGCCGCCATCGCCGCCATCGGGAGCAACAGCAACAGGCTGGCCGCCGCAATCCATGTCGTTCTGTTCATATTCAACCTCCGCTTTGGTTCGTTGGGGAATCCCGAGCTTCCATTACTTTAACCCGGGAGGCCAGTATAGCCACGCGCAATCCGCAGTCATTCTTACGTCGAACGTAGCGGCGGGCGCTCCCCAAAGATCGCCGTGCCGATACGAACCATGGTTGCGCCTTCCGCGATGGCGGCTTCCATGTCGTCAGACATGCCCATGGAAAGCGTGTCGAGCCCGACTCCCCCGCGGATAATTTCGTCAAGGAGCGCGCTCAGCGCGCGAAACCGCCGGTGGCGCAGTTCGACGTCCGTGGTCGGCTCCGGGATTGTCATCAGACCGCGAAGCTGCAGCCGCGGCAGCGTGGATATGGCCTCGGCCAGGTCCAGCACCTGTTCCGGGGGAACGCCGCTTTTGCTTTGTTCGCCACTGACATTGACCTGGATGCAGATCTGTAACGGCTGCAGTTCGGGCGGGCGCGCGTCCGACAGCCGAACGGCAATTTTTTCCCGGTCCACGCCGTGGACCCAGCTGAAATTTTCGGCGATCGGACGGGTTTTATTGCTCTGGATGGGGCCAATGTAATGCCACCTGATGTTCAGCCTGGCGAGCGCAAGGACCTTTTCCAGGCCTTCCTGCAGATAGTTCTCGCCAAAATCAGCCTGTCCAGCGGCATACGCCTCGGAAATCGCCGAAGGCGGGAAGGTTTTGCTTACCGCCACCAGTGTGACGTCCTGCGCAATCCGCCCCGCGTCCCGGGTTGCACGGGCTATGCGTTCGTTAACGGCTTGCAAGCGGGAGGCTATTGTTGTCATAATCGTCTTGCAGATTTCGCCGTAAGCATCGAACGCAGCGAGTTTTTTCGATTTGCCGCGACGCCAGCTTCCGGCTTCGTTTTCGATCCCCTCCTCGTCGAGGAATTATAAATGGACATCTCAGAACTCCTCGCTTTCGTCGTCAAGAACAAGGCTTCCGACCTGCATCTTTCGGCCGGGCTGCCGCCCATGATCCGCGTGCACGGCGACGTGAGACGGATAAATCTGCCGCCCATGGAGCACAAGGACGTGCACGCCATGGTGTACGACATCATGAACGACGGGCAGCGCAAGCACTACGAAGAAAACCTCGAGTGCGATTTTTCGTTCGCAATTCCCAACCTGGCACGCTTCCGCGTCAATGCCTTCGTGCAAAATCGCGGCGCCGGTGCCGTCATGCGGACCATTCCTTCCAAGGTGCTGACGCTTGAAGAGCTGAAGGCGCCGAACATCTTCAAGGAGATCGCCCAGTACCCGCGCGGCGTGGTGCTGGTTACAGGCCCGACGGGTTCGGGCAAGTCCACTACCCTGGCGGCGATGGTCAACGATATCAACGAAAACGAGATGGGCCACATTCTCACTGTCGAGGACCCGATCGAGTTCGTGCACGAATCGAAGAAGTGCCTGATCAACCAGCGGGAAGTCGGCCCGCACACGCTGTCGTTCAACAATGCGCTGCGATCGGCCCTGCGTGAAGATCCGGACATCATCCTGGTGGGCGAATTGCGCGACCTGGAAACCATCCGCCTGGCGCTGACCGCAGCGGAAACGGGCCACCTGGTATTCGGCACGCTGCATACCAGTTCCGCCGCCAAGACCATTGACCGCGTGATCGACGTGTTCCCCGCCGCGGAAAAGGAAATGGTGCGTGCGATGCTTTCGGAATCCCTGCGCGCAGTTATCTCGCAGACCCTGTGCAAGACCAAGGACGGCACCGGCCGCGTCGCGGCGCACGAGATCATGATCGCCACTCCCGCCATCCGCAACCTGATCCGCGAAGCCAAGATCGCGCAGATGTATTCCGCGATCCAGACCGGCCAAGCCCTGGGCATGCAGACACTGGACCAGAACCTGACCGACATGGTGAAGCGCAACCTGATCAGCAAGGAAGAGGCCCGTTCAAAAGCGGCCAACAAGGACGCATTCAACTAGGCAACCGCGATCAGCGGGGTTTTGCCAGGAGCAATAAATGGAACGAGACCAGGCAGTCAAATTCATCCACGAATTGTTGCGGGCTATGGTGGCCAAGAAGGCCTCCGACCTGTTCGTCACGGCTGGGTTTCCGCCGGCGTTCAAACTCGACGGCAAGATGACCCCCGTTTCGAACCAAAGCCTGACGCCGCAGCACACGCAGGAACTGGCGCGTTCACTGATGAACGACAAGCAAGCGCAGGAGTTCGAAAGCAAGAAGGAATGTAACTTCGCCATCAACCCATCGGGCATCGGCCGTTTCCGGGTGAACGCCTTCGTGCAGCAGCAGCGGGTGGGCATGGTGCTGCGGACCATCACCACTGCCATTCCCAAGATGGATGACCTGGGCCTGCCCCCGGTACTGAAGGACGTCGCGATGACCAAGCGCGGCCTGGTGATTATGGTGGGCGGCACGGGTTCGGGAAAATCCACCACGCTTGCGGCCATGATCGGCTACCGCAACGAAAACAGCTACGGCCACATCATCACGATCGAGGATCCGATTGAATATGTGCACGACCACAGGAACTGCCTGATCACACAGCGCGAGGTCGGCGTGGACACCGACACCTGGGAAGACGCGCTGAAGAACACCCTGCGCCAGGCACCGGACGTCATCCTGATCGGCGAAGTCCGCGAGCGCGAAACCATGGAGCATGCGATTGCCTTTGCCGAAACCGGCCATCTTTGTATGTGTACGCTTCACGCCAACAGCGCCAACCAGGCGCTGGACCGGATCATCAACTTCTTCCCCGAAGAGCGACGCGCACAATTGCTGATGGATTTGTCGCTGAACCTCAAGGGCCTGGTTTCGCAACGCCTGATCCCGCTCAAGGACGCCAAGGGACGCGCGGCGGCGATCGAGATCCTGCTCAATTCGCCGCTGATCTCCGACCTGATCTTCAAGGGCGAAGTGCATGAGATCAAGGAAATCATGAAGAAGTCGCGCGAGCTGGGCATGCAGACCTTCGACCAGGCGCTGTTCGACCTGTACGAAGCCGGCAAGATCGGCTACGAGGATGCGATGCGCAACGCCGATTCGATGAACGAACTGCGCCTGCAGATCAAGCTGCACGGCAAGGACGCCAAGAACCGCGACCTGAACTCCAGCGTGGACCACCTGAATATCGTCTAGCGACGACAGGCGCGAGGCCCTGGGCACGAGGCTCTAGGAGGCTAGAGCCGTAACTCTCGTGCCTCGAGCCTAGCGCCTCGTGCCTGGTTTTCCCCTTCTCATCGCCCCGCTCACCATCTTGAACTCGTAGAGCCGGCATTCCAACGGTCCGTTGAAAAGCGGCGTACGCTTTGACGGGCTCAGGCCGATCAGCTTCGGCACTCTCATATCCGCAGTGAACAGATAGGCGCGCCAGCCGGCGAATTTCTTTTTGAGCTCGTTGCCGAGCTTCGGATAGAACGCCGCCAGTTCGTCCAGTTCTCCGAGACGCACCCCGTAAGGCGGATTGGTCACCAGCACACCTGATTCCGCCGGCGCCGCAATCTCCAGAATGTTGACCTGCTTGAGGCTGACCGAGTCGGCCAGTCCCGCCGCTTCCAGGTTGGTTCGCGCAAGCTGGAGCGCATCGCCGTAGAGGTCACCGCCGAATATGCCCGCCGGCGCGGTCGCCTTGATTCCTGCCGCCGCTTCGGCGGTAAGCCGCTTCCACGCTGCTGCATCGAAATTTTTCAGCTTCTGGAATGCGAATTCGCGCTTGTATCCGGGTGGAATCCCACGCGCAATCTGCGCGGCTTCGATCAGGAGGGTGCCGCTGCCGCACATCGGATCCAGCAAAGGCTGCTCCGGCGTCCAGCCGCACAGCGTCAGGATTCCGGCCGCGAGGTTCTCGCGCAGAGGGGCCTCGCCAGCCATCAGCTTGGTCCCACGCTTGAACAACGGATCGCCCGATGTGTCGAGATACAGGGTGAACCGCTCGCGCTCCAGGAAAGCATGGATGCGGACATCCGGTTCGGCGGTGTCCACATTTGGACGCTTGCCGGTCTGTTCGCGGAACTTGTCGCAGACTGCGTCCTTGATCTTCAGCGTGATGAACTCGAGGCTCGTCAGCGGACTGCCCACGGATGCTACGTTCACGCGGATGGTCAGCTCCGGATCGAAGTACGCATTCCAGTCGAGGGCGTGGACACCACGGTAGATGTCTTCCTCGTTGCGATAGCGGCCCGTACCGACCTGCCAGAGGATGCGGCTGGCGATCCGGCTGTGCAGGTTCGCCGCGTAAGCAGTCACCAGCGCGCCTGCGAAACCCACGCCACCTTCCGCCGGAACGATGTCCGTCGCGCCCAGCGCGCCAACTTCGCCGGCCAGCACCTGCTCCAGCCCCCTCGGGCAGGGCGCAAAAAACTTCTCTTTGTTTTTTTCAGTCATTCGGATAGGTCAAAAACGTTTTCACCGCAAAGGCGCAAAGGCCGCGAAGAAAGCCATGCAAAGAATTATGAACTCGTCAAATCATCCGCAATCCACGTTATTTGAATGGAGCATCGAATCTTCCCGGCATCTTCCTTAAATTGCCTGGTTTCCTTTGCGTACCCCTCAAGGGAGTATAGAAAGGAATCCTTTGCGCCTTTGCGGTGACAAGGTTCAGAGCCTTAGAAAAACCTCAAACTCAATCCGCTTCCACGGATCGCGATGCTTGCGCAGTTGCACGATGCGGGCTTCGAGCTTGTTGCCGCGGTCGAGTTGTCGCGCGACGGCTTCGTTTTCCTTGCGAGGAACGTAACCGAGCTTGTGGCCCTGCCATTCCACTCGAACCGCGCGCGGATCATGCTCGTTGTCGGGCTCGCGCACCAGTGTCAGCGCGTCGCCAACCTGCATCTGTCCCCAGAGCGCTTTGCCCTCGTGGTACTGGAAGCCCGCAAGCGGCGAGCTCTGGACAAGGATGCGTGCGGAAGCTTGCGCATGAGCCGGTGGCGTGGCCGCAAGGAGTGCGGCGAACAGCAGCCAGCGCTGCGCCCCGATGCGCATCAGAAGGGTTGCAGCTCCACCAGCAGCACGATGGCCACCAGCAACACCACCGGCAGTTCGTTCAGCCAGCGGTAGAACACATGGCCGTGGCGATTGCGGTCATGCCTGAAATCGAACATCAGCTTGCCGCAATAGACGTGATAGAGCACCAGCACGGCGACGAGTGCAAGTTTCGCGTGGAGCCAACCGCCGTAGAAACCGTATCCCAGCCACAACCACATGCCGAAGCCTAGGGTCAGGAGGGCGCCCGGCGTCATGATGCCGAAGAACAGCTTGCGCTCCATGACCTTGAAGCGTTCCCGGCTCACGCTGTCTTCGCTCTGCGCGTGATAGACGAACAGTCGGGGCAAATAGAACAACCCGGCGAACCAGGTCACCATGAAAATGATGTGAAAGGCCTTGATCCAGAGCATTGCCTCTCCTCAGGTAAGCAACCGCCGGCGCGTCAGCACCAGCGCAGCATAAAAGCCGGCGACAGCATAAGCCAGCAGCACCAGCACATGAAGCAGCGGTTGCGCCGGGATAGCTCCCAGCACCAGCGGCCTCGCCAGTTGCACCGCATGCGTCAGGGGCAGCACCGAAGTTAGGAACTGCAGCGGCGCGGGCAACTGGTCGGTCGGGAAAAAGACGCCGCACAGCAATACCATGGGCGTGATCACCAGCGTGAAATAGTAAAGGAAGAAATCATAGCTCGGCGCCATCGAGGTCATGACCAGGCCAAGGCAGGCGAAGGTCAAACCGATCAGGAAGGCTAGCGGCACGATCCACAACGTCAGCGGCGAATGCGACAGGCCCAGCGCCCAGATGATGATCAGGATCGCGCAGCCTGACAGGAAGCTCTTGCTCGCGGCCCACACCGCTTCCGCCGCAAGGATGTCGTCCAGGTTCAGGGGCGCGTTCATGATCGCCTCCCAGGTCCTCTGCACATGCATGCGTGAAAACGCGGAGTACAGCGCCTCGAAGGTGGCCGTATTCATGGTGCTGTAGCAGACCGTGCCGGCGGCAAGAAAAATAATATAGGGAACACCACCCACTTCGCCGACAAAGGCGCCCAGGCCGTAACCGAGGCCCAGCATGTACAGCATTGGATCGGCCAGGTTGCCGAGCATCGACGGAATCGCCAGCTTGCGCCAAACCAGGAAGTTGCGCCGCCACACATGCGCGAAGCGCAGACTCA
>JBKJUC010000094.1:0-13307 GCA_046590325.1 Burkholderiales bacterium
AGCGCTCGAGCTGGTGCAGTTTCGCGATTTCGCCTGCCGACTGGCCTTTCCAGCCATCAAGCCGCTCGCGGAGGGGGTCGGCATCAATGTCGCGCATCAGCCGGCCGAGGTACTGCATTTGCCGGCGCAGCGCGCCAAATTTGGAGATGCGCTTGGCGGCCAGCACCGCGTCGAGCAGGTTCTGGGGAAGGTCGAGCCGTTCCAGCCGCTCCATGCTCAGGGCCACCAGTTCCTCGCCGATGTCCTGCAGCGAATGGCTTTCGCGCTTGCGCTGGGTCTTGCTGATCTGGACTTCGTCTTCCATTGGGGAAAATGGGGGAGCCATCGGGTAAGCGGGGAGTGTGGGCCGTTGCAACTGGTATCATAGCGAAAATTCTGCGGCGTGCCTTCGCGAACGGGCGCGCCGCTTCATATTGGGGACCCCAAAATCGTGGCCGGCAACGAATTCACCCACCAGTTATCCACCCTCAGGCAGATGGCCCGCGACGTCCTCGCTCACGCACGCGAACGGGGGGCCACCGCGGCCGAGGTCGAAGCCAGCGAAGGCTTTGGCCAGAATGTGACCGTGCGCCGCGGCGAAATCGAGACCATCGAATACAATCGCGACAAGGGCGTCGGCGTATCGGTCTACATCGGCAAGCAACGCGGCCATGCCAGCACTTCGGATTTCTCTCCGCAGGCGCTGCGGGATACCGTGGATGCCGCGTTGTCCATCGCCCGCCTGACCGCGAGCGACGAATATTCCGGACTGGCCGATGCCGATCTGCTGGCAACGGAATTCCCCGACCTGGCCCTTCACCATTCGTGGCCCATCACGGTGGAGCAAGCCATCGAACTCGCCCGCATCTGCGAAGAGGCGGCATTCGCGGCCGATCCGCTGGTCAGCAATTCCGAAGGTGCGTCGGTATCGGTGCAGCAATCGCACTTCGCCTACGGCAATTCGGAAGGGTTTCTGGCCGGGTATCCCAGTTCGCGACACAGCGTTGCCTGCGCAGTGATCGCCGGCAAGGACGAGCTGATGCAACGCGACGACTGGTATTCAACCGCGCGTTCGGCGGACGATCTGGAATCCGCTGCGGAGGTCGGAGCGAAAGCCGGACACCGCGCGGCCCGCCGGGTGGGATCCCGAAAACTCGCGACCACGCGAGTTCCGGTGTTGTTTGAGGCACCGATTGCATCAGGACTGCTGGGGCATTTCGTTTCCGCCGTGAGCGGCGGCAGCCTGTACCGCAAGTCCTCGTTCCTGCTCGACAGCCTGGGCAAGCCCGTATTCTCATCCAACATCCATATCCGCGATCTGCCGTACCTGGAGCGCGGGCTGGCGAGCGCCAGTTTCGACGACGAAGGGGTGGTCACCCGCGAGCGCGACATCGTCAACGCCGGGGTTCTGCAGGGCTATTTCCTCGGCAGCTATTCGGCGCGCAAGCTTGGCATGCGCTCCACCGGCAATGCCGGCGGCAATCACAATCTCGTCATGGATTCGACCGGCGAGGACTTTCGCGCGCTGCTGAAGAAAATGGGCGAGGGCCTGCTGGTGACAGAACTGCTGGGGCAGGGCGTCAACATGGTTACGGGGGATTACTCCCGTGGCGCCGCCGGATTCTGGATCGAGAACGGCGAGATCGCCTACCCGGTCAATGAAATCACCGTGGCCGGCAACCTCCGGGACATGTTCAAAAACATCGTCGCCGTCGGCAACGACCGGCTGGCGCGCGGGTCGCGCCAGTGCGGATCGATACTGGTCGAGGGACTCACCGTGGCCGGCGAGTAAATTCCGTGAATGTCGTGAATGTCGTGAATACCGGAAGAGCAATACACAGGTTCAATTAATAACCAGAACCCTTGCCTCAAACAGGGCGCTACGGTGGGCTGAACCACTGGCCCACGACATTCACGATATTCACGACATTCACGGTATTCACGACTTCGATATCCAACATGTCTCCTGTGATCAATCTCCGTCCGCTGCTCATACTGGCCCTGGCCCTCGCGCTCGCCGCCTGCGGCGACCCTGTGCCGAAGCTGCCCAGGCTCGCGGCCACGGACGTCGTGCTTGCCTTCGGTGACAGCCTGACCTATGGAACCGGCGCGGGGGAGGCGGAAAGCTATCCCGTTGTGCTTTCGCAACTGATCGGAAGGCAGGTCGTGGCCGCAGGGTTCCCGGGTGAAGTGACAGCCGGCGGCCTGGAGCGCCTGCCGGACGTGCTTGACGAAGTGAAGCCGCGCATCCTGCTGCTCTGCATGGGGGGCAATGACATGCTGAGGGGTGCCGGCCATGCAACGGCGGACGCCAACCTGCGTGCCATGGTGCTACTGGCAAAGGAGCGCGGAATATCGGTGGTGCTGATCGCGGTGCCCCAGCCCGCGCTGTTCAGTGGCAACGCACCTTTCTATGAAGTCATCGCCCGCGACCACCGCTTGCCGCTAGAAGGCTCGGTGCTGAAGGGCCTGATGTACGACAATGACTACAAGTCCGACCCGATCCACCCGAACGCGAAGGGCTACAGGAAGATGGCGGAAGCCATCGCCGAGTTGCTGCGCGACGCGGGGGCGGTATAGCGAACAAGGGAGAGGGAACATGCGATTCGGCATCATTGCGGTACTCGTGCTCGCGCTGGCCGGTTGCGCCGGCGGCAAAGCGAAACCGAAGATGGCCCATGTGGACGTTTCGATTTCGGAACTGAAGTTCGGGCCCTCGACAGTCCTTGAGCAGACCTGGCTCCTGACGCTGCGCATCCAGAATCCCAACAACTACGAGATCCCCGCCGACGGCATGAAGTACCGGATCGACGTCAACGGCAAGCCATTCGCGCGCGGAGTCAGCAACCAGTCGGTCATGGTGCCCCGCCTCGGCGAAGCCATGATCCGGGTCCAGGCCATCAGCGATCTGCCCAGCGTCATCCAGCAGATCGGCGATGTGCGGCGCCTGAGCCAAACCGGGATCGACTACACCATGAGCGGCATGCTGTATTCCGGAAAGTGGCGCTACCCGTTCAAGTATAGCGGCGCGATCACGCCGACGCCTTGAAGGCGCAAGCTAAAAGGTAAAAGGTAAAAGTGGAAATGCCCGGCTCGGATATATCAGTTGCTTTTACTTTCACCTTTTACCTTTACCCTTTGACCTGTTCTTCCTCACCACGGCACAGGTAGAAATGTCAGCTCTGACACTGAGCGGAGTTACGTGCCGCTTCCCCTCACGCCTCACCCGAGCCGTGCCGTACACCGCGATATCCGATGTCGACCTGCGGGTCGGTGAAGGCGAGTTCGTTGCCGTTGTCGGGCCCACCGGTTGCGGAAAATCCACGCTTCTGAACGTTGCGGCCGGGCTGCTGCGGCCTTCGGCGGGCAGGGTCGTCGCATTCGGTGACGCGCTGGAAGCAATCAACACCCACGCCGGTTACATGTTCCAGAGCGACGCGCTGATGCCCTGGCGGACGGCGCTTGCCAATGTCGCCGTGGGGCTTGAATTCAGGGGTGTCGCTGGGGATGAGGCGAATCGGCGCGCCGGCGATTGGCTGCGCCGCGTCGGTCTATCGGCGCATGTCCATAAGTATCCGCACGAGCTGTCGGGCGGCATGCGCAAGCGGGTTGCCCTGGCGCAGATGCTCATCCTCGATCCGAAGCTGCTTCTGATGGACGAGCCGTTCTCGGCGCTCGACGTGCAGACCCGCAGCCTGATGGAGAACGAGCTCCTGAACCTGTGGTCGCAGGACCGCAAGTCCGTTGTATTCGTCACCCACGACCTGGAGGAGGCGATCTCGCTGTCCGACCGGGTGGTGCTGATGTCCGCCGGTCCTGCCAGCCACCCCATGGGCGAGTTCACGATCGACCTGCCACGGCCGCGCGACGTTGCCGAGATCCGGATGACGCCGCGCTTCGTCGAGATCCACAAGCTGATCTGGAATGCGCTGCGCGACGAAGTGCAGAAGGCCCATGCGCAGTCTCTTGTTTAGTGCTGATGGGCCACAGAGGACACAGAGGGCACAGAGAAAATCTGGAGGGGAATATGAGATCAGAATCTTCCGATGTTCTGCATATGTGGTGCACTGAGCTCAGCCCCGCAGATATTTCCACCTGTTCCCCGGCTCCCCAAGCGCTTGAATCCCTCTGTGTCCTCTGTGACCTCTGTGGCAAGGATCGAAGTCTGAGATGAGAAGAAGTCTTCTGAATGTTTGTCAGATCGCGCTGCTGCTCGGGCTGTTTGCGCTCTGGCATGTGCTGACCGCAACGGAGGTGCTGCCGAAGTTTTTCTTCGGCGAGCCGCTGGTGGTCCTGTCACGGATCTACCACTGGTTTGCAAGCGGGAAGATTTTTCCGCATCTCGGCGTCACCCTGCTGGAAACCCTGCTTGCGTTTGCCATCGGTACCTTGCTCGGCCTGGTCATGGGTCTGTGGCTGGCGCTTTCGCGCACCGCATCGACACTGGTCGATCCTTACATCACGGCGCTCAATTCCATGCCCCGCGTGATCCTGGCGCCTATATTCGCGGTCTGGTTCGGACTGGGTATCTGGTCGAAGGTGCTGCTCGGCGTGACCCTGGTGTTCTTTATCGTCTTTTTCAGCGTCTATAACGGCGTGCGCGAAGTCAGTCCGACCATTCTTGCCAATGCGCGCATGCTCGGCGCGTCCCGCCGCCACCTGCTGCGCCATGTCTACCTGCCCAGCGCGACCGCCTGGGTGTTTTCCAGCCTGCATGCCTCGGTGGGCATGGCCTTCGTCGGTGCAGTGGTCGGCGAATACCTGGGATCCGCAAGAGGGGTCGGCTACCTCATCCTGCAGGCGGAAGGGGTGTTCGACATCAACACTGTATTCGCCGGCATCCTGGTGCTGACCGCCTGCGCCCTGGCCCTCGACTTTGCCGTCACCCTGGCCGAGCGCCGCCTGCTGCGCTGGCGGCCGGGCAGCGCTTCCTGACTAAAGACCAGCACTCACCGCAGAGGACGCGAAGGACGCAGAGGAAGAACTGAGAAAAGAGGGGGAAAGGTGTTCGTTGGCCGGCCGGGCAGCAAGTGGTCCGAATTCGATCCATCGCCCCCAACATCCAACCTTCGCGTTTCCTGGGCGTCCTCCGCGTCCTCTGCGGTGAGAGTTGTCTTGGGGCCCTAATCCCCTTGAGCGAAAAGGCCGGTCCGTGCTAGAAACAAGTTCCGGCCACGAAACAAGAATACGCACTTGGAATTTTCCAACCATGCCGTCCTGATCGGCGCGCTGCTGGTGCTGCTGAGCATCCTCGCCAGCACGCTTTCCACGCGTACCGGCGCACCCCTGCTGCTGGTGTTCCTGGGCATCGGCATGCTGGCCGGGGAGGAGGGGCCTGGCCACATCCAGTTCGGCGACTATCAGGCCGCTTATCTGATCGGCACGGTGGCGCTGGCCGTCATCCTTTTCGATGGCGGCATGCGCACCCATACCAATACGTTCCGCATCGGGCTCTGGCCGGCCGTGTCGCTGGCGACCATCGGCGTGGTGGTCACGGCCTGCATCGTCGGCGCCGCCGCGGCGAATTTCCTCGGGCTGGACCTGATGCACGGCCTGCTGATCGGCGCCATCATCGGTTCGACCGATGCGGCCGCCGTGTTCTCGCTGCTGCATTCGGCCGGCATGCGGCTGAAGGAACGGGTTGGCGTTACGCTGGAGATCGAATCCGGCTGCAACGACCCAATGGCCGTGTTCCTGACGCTGATGCTGATCGAGACTGTGCGCGATGACCGGCCTCTGGGTTGGCATGTCCTGGGCGAGTTCGTCCTGCAGTTCGGCCTTGGCGGCATCATCGGTGTGGCGGGAGGCAAGCTCCTGGTCGTGCTGATCAACCGGATCAGCCTGGCGAGCGCTCTTTACCCGTTGCTGGCGATGGCCGGCGGCATGGTCATCTACGGCACCACGGTAGTGCTCGACGGCAGCGGCTTCCTGGCGATTTACCTTGCTGGCGTGATCCTTGGCAACAGCCGCATGCGTGCCTCCGGCAATATCATGCGCGTACACGACGGGCTGGCCTGGCTTTCGCAGATCCTTCTGTTCCTGATGCTGGGCCTGCTGGTCACGCCCTCGGCCCTGATTCCCGTGGCGAAAGACGGATTCCTCATCGCGGCGGTGCTGATATTCATCGCGCGGCCGATCGCGGTGTGGCTGTCGCTGCTGCCGTTCTCCTTTCCCCGCAACGAACAATTCTTCATCTCCTGGGTGGGATTGCGCGGCGCGGTGCCCATCGTGCTGGCGCTGTTTCCCTGGCTGGCCGGGCTGCCGCAATCGTCGGTTTACTTCAACATCGCCTTCTTCGTCGTGCTCACCTCCCTGCTGGTACAAGGCTGGACGGTCGCGCCCCTGGCCAACTGGCTCAAGCTCAAGCTGCCCAAGGAACATGCGCCTTACTATTCGGAGTTCGTCGAAGTGCCGGGACAGGCCGGACTCAGGCTGCTGGGTTATCGGGTGAGTCCGCTCAGCGATGCGGTCGGGCACAGGGTCGGCGAACTGAAGCTGCCGCCTGACGTGCGCATCGTCGCGGTGTTTCGCGACGGCAAACGGGTCGAGGCCGTCGGCGGAACGGAAATCGCACCGGGGGACCTCATTTATATTTTCACCGCCGAAGATCACATGGCCGAGCTCGATCATCTGTTCGTGCCGGCCGACGAGATTGAAGAATCGGAACAGCAGCGCGTGTTCGGGAGTTTCGTCCTGGGCGGCGATGCGCCTCTTGCGGATGTCGCTGAGATCTACGGCCTGGCGATCCCGGAGTACGCGCGTTCCGGCTCAGTTGCGGAATATATTGATCGCCAGTTCCACCGGCGCCCGGTCGTAGGCGACATCGTCGGGGTAGGCGGCATGAAATTGGTGGTGCGGGAATTGAAGAATGGACGCGTTTCCCAGGTTGGCGTTCTGGTCAGCGATCGTCGTGTGGGAAAATCCAGGCGCTTTCGACGCAGTAAGGCTGCGGACCGCAGGACGAATCCCGCTCCCGGCAAGCCCGACGCAAACTAGTGCCGGCGCCCCCGGCAGGGAGGGAATGATGAAACGGACATTTGCCGCGATTGCCTGCTTTGCCGCCATCCTGCCGGCGGGGATTTGTCCTGCTGCGGAGACGGCCTACCCTACCCAGGCCGTGCGCATCATATTTCCCGCGTCGGCCGGCGGCACCGGTGACGCCAGGACGCGCGTGCTCGCGGAGCGGTTGTCGGCGCGCCTCGGCCAACGTTTTGTCGTCGAAAACAAGCCCGGCGCCGGCACAACGATTGGAACAATCGCAGTGATGGGTGCGAAGCCCGACGGCTATACGCTGCTCGCGACGTTCACCCCGGCTTTCCCGGTCGGGCCGCTTCTTTACAAGGGCGCATCCTATGATCCGGTCAGGTCCTTCACACCCATCGCCACATTCAGCAGCGGAGCACCGTTCCTCGTGGTCAATCCTTCGGTGCCCGCCGCAAACCTGAAGGAATTCGTGCGGCTTGCGAAAGACAAGCCCGGTGCCGTCGTCATCGGGCATGGCGGCATTGGCGGCGCGAACCACCTTCCCGCCGAACTGTTCCGGCGCGAAGCGGACCTCGATTTCCTGTTCGTGCCCTACAAGGGGGAAACGCAGGCGATGGCTGACGTGATCGGTGGCCAGATCACCGGCATGTTTGCCTATACCGCACTGGCGGTGCCGATGATCCAGGCGGGCAAGGTGCGCGCGCTGGCCGTAGCGGCCACGGCACGCAATCGCTCGCTGCCGGGCGTACCCACCGTCGCGGAGTCCGGTTACCCGGGTTTCGAATTCCACGGGGTCATGCTGCTGCTGGGACCCGCGGGGATGCCGCGAGAAATCGTCAGCCTCCTGAACCGGGAGGTCCGGGAGATCCTGCAGGAGCCGGAAGTCCGCGCCACCTACGAATCCACCGGCGCTGACCCGGTGTCCGGCACTCCGGAAGAAGCGGCCGCGTTGATCAAGAAGGAACTCGACCTCAACGGCGGCATCGTCAGGGAATTCGGCCTCACTCTGGATCAGTAGCCAGGGCGGATTAGCCGTGAACCGCAAAGGCGCAAAGGTCGCAAAGAAGGACACGCAAAGGGTATCAAGGAAATTGGATTTGAGAGCCGCAAACGAATTGGAGAAATGACGCTGAAGGAGATTACTCGTCGAAGGTGCCATCGGTGCGACATCCTTCCACATCTATCGTGAATTTTCTTGATTGCTTTCCTTTGCGTCCCCTTCGCGTCTTTGCGCCTTTGCGGTGAAGAGGGGGGGGCGGCGGTGGGTGGACAAAAAAAGGGACGAAATCATGCAAAATGCAAATGAAGCAACCCTGACCGAAGCCGTACTCGCCAGGCTCGAAGGCGCGAAGGATCCGCGCTTCAAGAAGATCATGACCAGCCTGATCACGCACCTGCATGCCGTCATCAGCGAGACGGAACTGACGGAGAAGGAGTGGTTTACCGCGATCCAGTTCCTGACTTCGACCGGCAAGCACTGCGATCACCGGCGGCAGGAATACATCCTGTTGTCCGACACCCTCGGTGTATCGATGCTGGTGGATGCGATCAACCATCGCAAGCCCGACGGTGCCACTGAAACCACGGTACTGGGGCCGTTCTATGTTTCCAGCGCAAAGGACATGCCGATGTGGGCTGACATCGGCGGCGGCGCGCCCGGCGAGCCGGCCTATGTATCGGGCCGCGTACTGGACGTGACGGGCAAGCCGATCCAGCGGGCGGTGCTCGACGTCTGGCAGACCGACGGCGAAGGTTTCTACGATGTGCAGCGCGGCGACGGCAACGAACAGTACGCTCGTGGCAAGTTCACGACCGGCGCGGATGGCCGGTATGGCTTCAAGACGGTGAAGCCCGTGAGCTACCCGGTTCCCACCGACGGTCCAGTAGGCAAGATGCTGCTCGGCATGGGCCGGCATCCGTATCGACCCGCCCACGTGCACATGATCGTCACCGCGCCCGGCTACGAACGCGTGGCCACGCACCTGTTCGTCGAGGGCGACGAGTACCTGGACTCCGACGCGGTATTCGGCGTCAAGCAGTCGCTGGTAGTGGAATTCAAAACGCATCCGGCTGGCCCCGCACCCGATGGCGGGCACTCCAGCGTACCGTTCTTTGCCGCCGAGTACGAGTTCAGGCTCGTCCGGCTATAGGCCCCAATGCGAGAATCCTTTCACCGCAAAGGCGCAAAGGATTCACTTCTATACCCCCTTGAGGGGTACGCGAAGGAGAACAACAGCGAAGGAAAGATATGATGGATTGACTATCAGAGGATGGATGCGCCGAGTTAGAGCCGCATCATTCCAGATGCCGCAAGTCTGATCGACTACCTCGTCCCAACTAAGTCAATGTCCTTCTTATTGCTTTCTGTCTTTCGACTTCCTTTGCGTCCTTTGCGTCTTTGCGGTGAAATTGCCTTAGAAGGCTTTTTCCCAGGGCAAACTCAGCTTCACTGCTGAATTGATCAACCCGACCATGCTGTAGGTCTGCACGAAGTTCCCCCATAGTTCCCCGGTCTTCGGATCGATGTGTTCCGACAGCAGCCCATGCGGGTTGCGGCGGGCGATCATGGCGCTGAACAGGTCGCGGGCTTCCTCCTTGCGGCCAGTCGCCGCGAGCGCATCGATGTACCAGAACGTGCAGACGAGGAAGGCATTTTGCGGCACCCCGAAATCGTCCTTCTCGCTGTAGCGGAAAACATAGTCACCCTGTTTCAGTTCCTTTTCCACCATCGCCATCGTCGAGCGGAAGCGCGGATCGTCGGCCGAGAGGAAATGCAGTTCGGGCAACAGCAGCAGGCTCGCGTCCATGCCTTCGCCGCCGAACGACGCGCCGATTACGCCGTACTTTTCATTCCAGGCCCGCTCCAGGATTTCCTTGCGCATGCGGTCGGCGTGGCCGCGCCAGTAGGCCGCGCGGTCGGGCAGTCCGATCTGCACGGCGATCCGTGCCAGCCGGTCGCAGGCCACCCAGCACATGACGCTTGAGAACGTGTGGACGCGCGCGGTGCCGCGCAGTTCCCACAGACCCGCGTCGGGTTCGTTGTAAACGCGCGTGGCCATTTCGCCGAGGTTCTCGAGCCGGCGAAACAGATTCTCCATGCCAGGCCGATGCATGCGCCGATCGAAAAATACATGCGCGGCCGCAAGAATCGCCGAGCCGTACACGTCGTTCTGTATCTGCAGGTAGGCCAGGTTGCCGAGTCGCACCGGGCCCATGCCGCGGTAGCCCGTCAGCGTGCTCACCGATTCTTCCACCAGCGCGGGATGGCCGTCTATGCGGTACACCGGCTGCAGGCGGCCGTCCGGCGCGCCGGCGGCGACGTTGATGATGTAGCCGAGGTAGCGCTCCATGGTTTGGGTCGTGCTTAGCCGGTTCAGGGCGTTGACTGTGAAGTAAGCGTCGCGCAGCCAGCAGTAGCGATAGTCCCAGTTGCGGCTGCTGTCGGCCGCCTCCGGGATGGAGGTGGTCATTGCCGCGATGATGGCGCCGGTGTCTTCGAACGCATTCTGCTTGAGGCTGATGGCGGCGCGGATCACCGCTTCCTGCCATTCAAAGGGTATGGCAAGGTTGCGTACCCAGTTGCGCCAGTACTCACGGGTTTCGTCCTCGAAACGGCGGCCGAGGTCGCGTACGGCGTCCGGAACGGTTTCGTCCGGACCGAGCAACAGTGTTATTTCTTCTTCCAGGAAGAAAGGCGTTTCCTGCAACACCGCCGTGATTGATGCATCAGTGGTCAGGCGCAGTACCACCTTCGGCGTGATGTAGCGGATATGGTTGCTGCCATAAGTGACGGACGCGCGGTGGGCGCCCCAGTCGGCTGCGGGCCGCAATCGAACCCGGATGCGTGGGCTGCCGGCGATGCGCTTGACCCGGCGCACGATCAACATCGGGCAGAAGATGCGGCCGTGCTGCTGGAATCGCGGCGCGAAGTCTGTCAGTTCGATGCAGCCGCCATCCTGGTCGTACAGGCGCGTAACCAGGATCGGTGTATCGGGTATGTATTGCTGTTCGATGCGTACCTGGTCGAGCAGGTCGATCGCCCAGATTCCGGGATCGTCGGCCTGGCGCTTGCCTTGCAGCAATGCGCAAAACAGAGCGTCGCCGTCGAAGCGCGGAAAACACCCCCACACGATCTCACCGTTGGCATTGATCAGTGCGCCGATGCTGCAATTGCCGATCAGCGCGAGATTCAGGTCATCCATGGGACTGCTCCGTTTCCAAAAATGAGGTGTAGGCCTGCAGCCACCGGCGAACGCTTTGCGCATCGTCAAGGTGCCAGCGGGCAAGCGAGCTGCCTTCACCCACCTTGATTGAATGTCCGCCGGCGATGTTGACCACCGCAAAGCCATCCTCGTCCGTCACGTCGTCGCCGATGAACACGGGCAGGCGGCCCGCGAACGGTGGTTCGGACATGAAATCGGCGATGGCCGTGCCCTTGTCGCGGCCCCCGGGTTTAAGTTCGAGGACCATTTTCCCCTCCACCAACTGGAACATCGGTCCGAGGTCGATGAGCAGGGCGTTCATGGTCAGGTCGGCCCATTCGCGCAGCTCCGGCGCATTCCGGTAGTGCAATGCCAGGCTCAGGCCCTTGTGTTCGACGACAATGCCCTGATGCCTGCGCGCCTGCAGAGCGAGAAGTTGCGCCGCCCGATTGATGCGATCCATGGTGCCGATCGAGCAGCTCACATTTCCGGCAGTGTCGCGGCGTTCCAGTCCGTGCTGGCCTGCAGCCGGATAGACAATGGGTGCGAACAGGAAATCGAGGTCGGCCAGGCTGCGCCCGCTGATAAGCGCTACCGCGCCGTTGCTGAGCTGATGTGCGCGCCGCAGGACTTCGTGCAACTCCGGCGAAACGGTCACCGCATCGGGACGGCGCGCAATGTCGAGCAATGTCCCGTCGACGTCGAGGAACAGCGCCCAGCGTTCCGCGAACGGCGGCATCTGGCTCTGATCGCCCAGGGTTTGCCGGTCGCTCATGTCGCGACTTCCTTTGCTCCTCGCAAGAGGCGCTTGCCGAAGGAAACGTCCGCGCCGTGACGCAAGACCCGCGTGCGCCGGCGCATCACGGAAGCGTCCAGCAGCATGCGTCCCGCCCAGCGGTATACATTGAACTCCTGGATCAGCGACCGCATGCTACGCATCCGGTCGCGTTGTTCGCCGGGCGGCATGATGAGGGCGATGCGAAGCGCCGCAGCGAACTGGTCCATGTTGTAGGGATTGATGATCAGCGCCTCCACCAGTTCGCGGGATGCACCGGTGAACTCGCTAAGAATGAGCACGCCCTGCTCGTCGTCGCGCGCGGCGACGAATTCCTTTGCCACCAGATTCATGCCGTCGTGCAGGCTGCTGACGATGCAGACGTCCGCACCGCGATAGTAGCGGTACACTTCGAGCGAGCCGACGTTCTCCAGGCGCAGGATGATGGGCTGGTAGCCGTCGCTTCCGAATCTCGCGTTGATCCGTAAGGCCTCGGACTCGACTTTTTCCACGAAGTGCCGGTATTCGGGAATGCTGGAGCGGCTCGGGGCGCCGATCTGCAGCAGCGTGAGCTTGCCTGTCCACCCTACCTCCAGTTCGAGCAGGTGTTCCAGCGCCAGGAAGCGTTCGAGGATGCCCTTGGTGTAGTCGAGCCGGTCGACGCCGACCGCGATGCGCGCGTCGGCGGCCAGTGAATGGCGCTCTTGCAGCCATTTTCGGCAATCCTTCACCGCGGGCAGTTGATCAAGCCCGGCAAGCGGCCAGTCTATCGAGATCGGATAGCGCTTGACCGAAGTTCGGGTGCCGAGGTGGGTGACGCCGTTAGTCTCGCGGTCGACGCGCGCCTCGAGATAGCGGTCGACGGTATCGAGGAAATTATTGCAATGGAAGCGGGTGTGAAAGCCGAGGATGCTGCTGCCAAGCATGCCGGTAAGGATCTCCTCCGCCCACGGACAGATGCCGAATGCTTCCGGATTGGGCCAGGGGATGTGCCAGAAGGTGATGATCGTCGCGTCCGGCAGGCGCTCGCGGATCATCGCTGGCAGTAGCGCGAAGTGATAGTCCTGCACCAGTACCACTGGGTCTTCGGTCTTCGCTTCCTCGATGATGGCGCGTGCGAACTTGCGGTTGACGGAGACGTAATGCTCCCAGTCAGGCGGGCGGAATACCGGGCGTGTATGCGCGATGTGGCAAAGCGGCCACAGTCCCTCGTTGGCGAAACCCAGGTAATAGCCGGCTTCTTCGGCTTCGCTCAACCACACTCTGCGGATCTGGTAGCTTTCCCTGCCGGGCGGCACCGAGACATGGTCCTTCTTGTCCACGACGTCGCGGTCGGCGGAGCCGCTGCCGTGCGCGATCCAGGTGCC
>JBKJUC010000122.1:0-28714 GCA_046590325.1 Burkholderiales bacterium
AAGACGGCAATGGATTCGACGTGGGAGGTATGAGGAAACATGTTGACCACGCCTGCCGCGGTCAGCCGGTAGCCGCCGGTGTTCACCAGCACGTTGGCATCACGCGCCAGGGTTGCCCGGCTGCATGAGACATAGACGATGCGTGACGGCGGCGACTCGCACAAGGCCTTGACCAGTTCCATCGCGCCGTCCCGCGGCGGATCGATCAGGACGCGATCAAACGGGCCGAACGCCTTCCAGTCTTCCGGCGTGACCTCGAACAGGTTGCGGTCGGTGAACTCGCAGCGGGCTTCCAGTGCGTTGGCCTTCGCGTTTTCCCGGGCCCGGTTGACCAGCCCGATGTTGCCCTCGACCCCGAACGCGTCAGCGCCGCATGCCGCGATCGCCAGCGAGAAATTTCCCAGGCCGCAGAAGAAATCACCGATGCGCTCGCCGGGCCGCGGATCGAGCAGCGTCATGGCCCGCCTCACCAGCACGCGATTGATGTCGTGGTTGACCTGGGTGAAGTCCGTGGGCTTGAAAGGAAATACCAGGCCGTAGTCCGGAATGCGGTACTGCAGCGCCGGCGAGTCGAGCGGATGGAAAGGCAGCGCCGTTTCAGGCCCCTTCGTCTGCGTGAATATCTGCACACTGTGCTTGTCAGCGAAGCGGCGCACGGCATCTCCATCGACGTCCGAGAGCGGCTCGAGGATACGGAACACGAGTACGTCCACGGCGTCGCCTATCGCGAGTTCGATCTGCGGCAGGCGCTCCCGTATCGACAATGATCCGAGCAGTTCGCGCAATGGCATCAGCAGCGCGGAAATGCGGGGTGGCAGCACTTCACAGGTGCGCATGTCGGCGATGAAGCTGCTGCGGCGCTCATGGAAGCCGACGAGCATCGTTTCCTTCTTGATCACGTACCGGGTTGAAATCCGGGCGCGATAGCGATAGCCCCAGTCTGGCCCGCGTATCGGTGCCAGCATCGTTTCCGGGCGCACTTTGCCGATGCGCGCCAGGTTGTCCTCGAGGACGCGCTGCTTGGCCGCGACCTGGGCACGCGGCTCCAGGTGCTGCATGGTGCAGCCGCCGCATACGCCGAAGTGCGGGCAGCGGGGCGTCACCCGCGAGGACGACGCACGCACGACGCGCGTTGCGTCAGCGAGTTCGAAGCTCGCCTTGCGGCGGTAGGGCGTGAACTCGACCAGCTCGCCCGTCAGCCCGCCTTCGATGAAAACCACTTTCCCGTCGACGTGCGCGACGCCGCGTCCCTCCTGGTCCAGGGACTCGACTTCCGCGAGGCGGCCCACCGCTTCAATTTTCACCCGGCATTTCCAGGCGGGGATTTCCAGCCGGCCAGAAACTCGCGCCAGTGTGCGTCCGGGGATTTCGACAGGGTGCCACGCACCAGCTCGCATTCGCGCTGGTATTGCGCCTCGTCGAGCGCACCGCGCACCAGCTGGAAGCGCTGGTACAGCAGGTAGGTGTTGGCGACGTCGGTTTCGCAATAGTTGCGAATCGCGGTGATTTGCCCGGCCTGATAGGCGTCCCAGACTTTCGACCCATCCATGCCGAGCTTGCCCGGCAGTCCGGTCAGTTGTGCGAGCTGGTCCAGCGGCGCATTGCCGCGCCCCTGGTACATCGCCAGCAGGTCCATCAGGTCAAGGTGGCGCGCGTGGTAGCGGCTGATGTAGTTGTTCCACTTGAAGTCGCGATCGTCCTCGCCCTGATCCCAGAAGCGCGCCGCGCGCACGCCATGAATCAGGGCGCGGTAGTTCAGCACCGGCAGATCGAAGCCGCTGCCGTTCCAGGAAACGATTTGCGGCGTGTACTTTTCAATGCCGTCGTAGAAGCGCTGCACCAGTACACGCTCCGTCTCGTCGGGTTCTCCCAGCGACCAGACGCGGAAACTGTCGCGGTCGCGCAATGCGCAGGAGATCGCGACGACGCGATGCAGATGCAAGGGCAGGAAGTCGCTGCCGGTGAGCTCGCGCCGCCGGTCGAAGGCTGCCTGGGCGATCTGCGCCGCAGTCGCTTCGGGTGCATGGTCGTTGAGCTTGCGCAAACCCTCGACGTCCGGGATGGTTTCTATGTCGAATACGAGGATCGGGGTCATCGAGGCGGCTGATTCCGGTCGGAATCCTGTTGAATGGAGGCAGCCCATCAGGATACCGGAAACGGGCTGCCGTCTTCCAGCGGCGGCCCTGTCCGGCCGGCTTGCGGCGCAGCAGCACGGACAGCGGACCGGGGCGGAATTTCCGATGCTAGACTGGTGTCAAAGCGTGAACATGATACGAGGAGGAGAACTCGTGGGATCGTCGGCCAGCCGTGAAGCAGTTCTGCAGGAGTTTCCGGCTCACGTCAGAAACCGCCGGTTGCGCGAATGGGTGGCCGAAGTCTCGGCGCTGGCACGCCCGCATCGCATTCACTGGTGCGACGGCTCCCGGGCCGAATACGACGCGCTGTGCGCCGGACTCGTGGCTGGCGGCACGCTGCGTCGCCTCAATCCGGTCAAACGACCCGATAGCTATCTCGCCCTTTCCGACCCTTCCGATGTCGCCAGGGTGGAAGACCGTACGTTCATCTGCAGCCGGAACCAGGGCGATGCCGGACCCACCAACAACTGGATGGATCCCGTCGAAATGAAGAATAAGCTGCGGGCACTGTTTGCCGGCAGCATGGCGGGCCGCACGCTCTACGTGGTGCCTTTCTCGATGGGACCGATCGGCTCGCCGCTATCGCTTATCGGCGTGCAACTGACCGATTCCGCGTATGTCGCCGTCAGCATGCGCATCATGGCGCGCATGGGTCGGGCCGCGCTGGAAGCGCTGGGCACGGAGGGCGGCTTTGTTCCCTGCCTGCATTCCGTCGGCATGCCGCTCGCCGCCGGACAAAAGGACGTGCCCTGGCCCTGCAACCGGGAACACAAGTACATCGTGCACTTCCCGGAGGAACAGGCAATCTGGTCCTTCGGCAGCGGCTACGGCGGCAACGCGCTGCTGGGCAAGAAATGTCTCGCCCTGCGCATCGCCTCCAGCATCGGGCGCAAGGACGGCTGGATGGCGGAGCACATGCTGATCCTGGGCGTGGAATCGCCCAAGGGAGAAAAGACTTACGTCGCCGCCGCCTTTCCCAGCGCCTGCGGCAAGACCAATTTCGCGATGATGATTCCGCCAGCGGCCTTCAAGGGATGGAAAGTCACCACCGTGGGGGACGATATTGCCTGGATCAAGCCAGGACCGGATGGCACGCTTCGCGCGATCAATCCCGAATACGGCTTTTTCGGCGTTGCGCCGGGCACGTCGCAAAAATCGAATCCCAACGCAATGGCAACGATGCGGGCCAATTGCATATTTACCAACGTCGCCGAAACGCCGGACGGCGACGTCTGGTGGGAAGGCATGACCGACGAAGCACCGCCGCAACTTACCGACTGGCAGGGCCAGCCCTGGACGCCGGCATCCGCACGCAAGGCCGCGCATCCGAACGCGCGCTTCACCGTACCCGCATCGCAATGCCCCTCGATCGACGCGGACTGGGAGAATCCGGACGGCGTGCCGATTTCGGCTTTCATATTCGGCGGACGCCGCAGTGAGACGATTCCCCTGGTGACGGAAAGCAGATCGTGGCGCGACGGGGTCTACGCGGCTGCGACGCTGGGTTCGGAAACCACGGCCGCCGCAACGGCGAAGATCGGCGAGGTGCGGCGCGATCCGATGGCCATGCTGCCGTTCTGCGGCTATCACATGGGCGACTACTTCGGGCATTGGCTGCGCATGGGCAGCGCCATGAGACAGCCGCCCCGCATCTTCTGCGTCAACTGGTTCCGCAAGGATGCGAAGGGCCGCTTTCTGTGGCCGGGCTACGGCGAGAACATGCGCGTGCTCAAGTGGATCGTGGATCGCTGCCAGGGCCGCACCGGCGCAGCGGAGAGCCCGCTGGGCTGGGTGCCGCGGCGCGAAGATCTCGAATGGAACGGACTCGACCTGCCGCAGGCGAGCTTCAGCGAGCTCATGTCGCTCGACCGCGATGCGTGGCTGGACGAGCTGGAACTGCATCAGGAATTGTTCGCCCGGCTCGAGGATCGCCTGCCGGAAGAACTCGGCCGCCGGCACGACGATCTTGCTGAACGCCTCGGGCGAGCGCCCGGGCGCTGGACGGCAAACTGATTAATTCCGTTGAACCTGCCTTTGCAGTAGCTATTCCGAAGGGAACACGCCGGTCGAAAGATAGCGGTCGCCGCGATCGCAAGCTATGGTAACGATCGTGGCATTCTTCACTTTCGCCGAAACCTGAAGCGCCGCCCACAGGGCGCCGCCGGAAGAAATGCCGGCGAAGATGCCTTCCTCCTTCGCCAGCCTGCGCGCCATTTCCTCCGCGTCGGCCTGCGCGATCTCCACCACCTGATCCACCCGATTTCGGTCGAAAATTCTCGGCAGATAGGCTTCGGGCCATTTGCGGATGCCGGGGATTTGCGATCCGTCGGTGGGCTGGCAGCCGACAATCTGGATGGCCGGGTTCTTCTCCTTGAAGAAGCGCGAACAACCCATGATGGTGCCGGTGGTGCCCATGCTGCTGACGAAATGCGTGATCTGGCCGCTGGTATCGCGCCAGATTTCCGCAGCCGTGCCCTCGTAGTGGGACAGCGGATTGTCTGGGTTGGCAAACTGGTCGAGGATCAACCCCTCGCCCCGCGCCTGCATTTCCGAGGCGATGTCCCGCGCCTTTTCCATGCCGCCCTGTTTCGGGGTCAGCACGAACTTCGCGCCGAACGCCGCCATGCTCTGGCGCCGCTCCACGGAGAGGTGCTCGGGCATCACCAGGATCATCCGGTAGCCCCGCATAGCGGCGACCATTGCCAGGGCTATCCCGGTATTGCCGCTGGTCGCCTCGATGAGCGTATCGCCCGGCCTGATCTGGCCACGCTCCTCCGCGCGCCGGATCATCGAAAGCGCGGGTCTGTCTTTTACCGAACCGGCGGGATTGTTGCCCTCCAGTTTTGCCAGGATGACATTGCTGGTGTCGCCCGGAATGCGCTTCAGGCGCACCAGCGGGGTATCGCCCACGAAATCATCGAGGGTTTTATAAGCGTTAACGGGATTGCGATCCATCAGGCATCATACTCGCGGTGTCAGTCGGCGGATTCAGCGCCCGTCAGTCTCCATCAGCCATTCGACATAGCGCGCGACACCCGTCTGCACGTTGAAGAACGGCGCGTCATAACCCGTGCTGCGCAACTCCGCCAGGTCGGCCTCCGTGAAACTCTGGTACTTGCTTTTCAGGCCCGCGTGAAAGGGAACGTACTCGATGACGCCCTGCCGGGTCAGGTCCGCCAGTGACAGCGGGTTCTCCCCGGCTTCGGCGCGCAGGGCATTGACCGTCGCAACCGCGACATCGTTGAAGGTTTGCGACGCACCGGTTCCGCAATTGAATATGCCGGTTTTCTTCGGATTGTCGAGGAAATACAGGTTGACCTTCACTGCATCCTCGACGGAAATGAAATCGCGCCGCTGCTCGCCGGCCGCATAAGTTCCACTGCCTTCGAACAGTTTAACTTTCCCGGTCTCGCGATACTGGTTGAAGCAGTGGAACGCGACGGAAGCCATGCGCTCCTTGTGCTCTTCACGCGGTCCGTACACGTTGAAATAGCGCAGCCCCACCACCTGCGCGGTATTCTCGTCCCAACGGCGGCGCACCACCTGGTCGAACAGGAACTTCGAGTATCCGTAGACGTTCAGCGGATGTTCGTTCTCCCGGCCTTCCTTGAACACCGGCCCGGACCCGTACACGGCCGCGGACGACGCATAGATCAGGGGCACCGACTCGGCCTGGCAATAGGCCAGCAGGTCCACCGAGTAACGGTAGTTATTCTCCATCATGTAGCGGCCGTCGGTATGCATGGTGTCCGAGCAGGCGCCCTGATGCAGGATCGCCGCCAGGTCTCCATCGAAGGAACCGGCATCCAGCGCGGCGCGGAAATGTTCCTTGTCGAGGTAGTCGGCGATATCGCAATCCGCGAGATTGCGGAACTTGTCGGCGCGGCTGAGATTGTCAACCGCAAGGATGCTGGTCTCGCCACGCTCGTTCAGCGCTTTGACGATGTTCGAGCCGATAAACCCGGCCGCGCCGGTGACGACGATATACATGGTCGATCCGTTCAGGAAAACAGTTCTTCGGAATGAACGACTGCGGTGCCCAGCTTGCCAACCACGATGCCCGCGGCCTTGTTCGCCAAATGCACGGCGTCGGAAAAATCGCCGCCGGCGGCCAGCATCACACCGAGCATGGCAATCACGGTGTCTCCCGCGCCGCTGACATCGTACACTTCGCGCGCCACCGCCGGCACGTGCAGCCGGTCGCCCTTGCGGTAAAGCGTCATGCCCTCTTCGCTGCGCGTCACCAGCAGCGCCTGCACGCCGAGGTCCTCGCGCAATTTCTGCGCCCGCGCCGTCAGGTCGTCCTCATCCTTCCAGCGTCCGGCCACTTCGCGAAACTCCGCGCGGTTAGGCGTGAGCAGCGTCGCCCCGCGATAACGGGCATAGTCGTCACCCTTGGGATCCACGAGCACAGGCTTGCCAGCGGCACGCGCCAGCGCGATCATGCGTTCGATGTGCTTGAGGCCGCCCTTGCCATAATCCGACAGGATGACGGCGTCGGTTTCCGGCAGCCGCGCTTCGAAATCCGCGAGTTTGGCGGCCAGCACTTCGTGACCGGGCTCAGTTTCGAAATCGACGCGCAACAACTGCTGCTGGCGACCGATCACGCGCAATTTGATGGTGGTCGCCAGGCCGGGATCCCGATGCAACTGCCCGGCTATCGAATCGGCTTCGAGCAGGCGCTGAATGCAATCGGCCGCCTCATCCTGCCCGACTACCGACAATAGCGCGGCCTTCGCCCCGATCGCGGCGATATTGCGCGCCACATTGGCCGCGCCTCCGAGGCGCTCCTCGGTGCGCCCCACCTTGACGACCGGCACCGGCGCTTCCGGAGATATCCGGTTCACCTCGCCGAACCAGTAGCGGTCGAGCATGACGTCGCCGACCACCAGCACCCGCGCCTTGTTCAGGGATTGCGGTTTTATCTGCCGGTCATTCGTCACTGTACGATGCCCACCTGTTCGCCTTTCACTGTTCGCCGTTCACCGTTCACCGTTCACCGTTTACTGTTCACCGTTCACCGCTCTCAAGGCCTGCCAACCGAAAAATACTCGATTCCGGTACTGCGCATCAACGCCGGATCGTAAAGGTTGCGGCCGTCGAAGACCACCGGAGTCTTCAGGCGCTTCTTCATATCGTCAAAATCGGGACTGCGGAATTCCTTCCATTCGGTGACGATTATCAGTGCATCCGCGCCGTCCAGCGCTGCCGTGGTGGACGACGCAAAGCGGACACCGGATTCTTTTGCATAGAGGCGCCTGGCCTCCTCCATCGCGACCGGATCGTAGACATTGACGGTTGCTCCACGCGACAACAGGCCGCTTATGACAACACGGCTCGGCGCCTCGCGCATGTCGTCGGTATTGGGCTTGAACGACAGCCCCCAGATCGCGAAGGTCCGCCCGTCCAGGTGTTCACCGAAACGGATGCGCACCTTTTCCAGGATTCGCTGCTTCTGGGTGCGATTCACCTTTTCCACGGCATCGAGGATGGTAAGTTGCATGCCGTATTCGCCGGCGGTGTGCTGCAGCGCCTGGATGTCCTTGGGAAAACAGGAACCGCCGTAGCCGACGCCAGCATAAAGGAAGTGATAACCGATACGCTGGTCCGAGCCGATGCCATTGCGCACCGCCTCGACATTGGCACCCAGTTTTTCCGCCAGGTTGGCGAGTTCGTTCATGAACGAAATCCGCGTGGCAAGCATGGCATTGGCGGCGTACTTGGTCAGTTCCGCCGAGCGCAAATCCATGACCAGCATGCGATCGTGGTTGCGCAGGAGCGGGTTATAAAGCTGGCGCATGACCTGCGTGGCGCGTTCGTCGGCACTGCCGACGACGATGCGGTCGGGACGCATGAAATCGTTGACCGCGGCCCCTTCCTTGAGGAACTCGGGATTGGATACCACGCCGACAGACAGGCTGGTGCCGCGACGCTTCAGTTCCTCTTCGATGACGGCCTGCACCCGCTCCGCGGTACCCACCGGCACCGTGGATTTGTCGACTACCACCTTATATTCATTCATGTAGCGGCCGATGTTGCGCGCTGCCGAGAGCACATGGCGCATGTCGGCCGAGCCATCCTGGTCTGCGGGCGTGCCTACGGCGATGAACTGGACGGCGCCGTGCGCCACGCTTTGCTCGACGTTCGTGGTGAAACGCAGCCGCCCCGCGGCCGCATTGGTCTTGACCAGTTGTTCGAGCCCCGGCTCGTAGATCGGGATTCCCCCGGCATTCAGGATTGCGACCTTTTTCTCGTCGAGATCGAGGCACAACACATCGTTGCCGAGATCGGCGAAACACGCCCCGGAAACGAGACCGACGTAACCGGTGCCGATGATTGTGATTTTCAAGTCGCGCTCTCCATTGCAGCAAGTTCCGAATTGATCCGCGCCAGTACCTGCAGCGGCTCCGCAGCGCGTGTGACAGGGCGGCCGATCACCAGGTGGCTGGCGCCCGCCTGCAGTGCGCGAACCGGAGTCATCACGCGCTTCTGGTCGCCGGCATCGTCCCCGGCCAGGCGTATGCCGGGCGTGACGCGCAGGAATCCGCTGCCGAAGAGGTCACGGATCTTCCCCGCTTCTTGCGCCGAACAGACCACACCGTCGAGTCCGCTTTCGTGCGCAAGCCCGGCAAGCCGCATGGCCGCGTCGAGCGGAGTGGCGTCGATACCGACTTCGCGCAGGTCCGCTTGCGCCATGCTCGTCAGCACGGTTACCGCGATCAGGTGCGGGCGATGCCCCCCGGACTCAATGGCTTCGCGCGCCGCCTGCAGCATCGCCCTGCCCCCCAGTGCATGGACGTTGAGCATCCAGACACCGAGCCGGGCTGCGGCCTTGCAGGCCTGCGCCACCGTGTTGGGAATGTCGTGGAATTTCAGGTCCAGGAAAACATCGAAGCCGCGCTGCGTCAGGATTTCGACGAAAGCGGGCCCCGCCGCAGTGAACAATTCCTTGCCCACCTTGAGACGGCAAGCTTGCGGACTGAGTCTTTGCACCAGGGCCAACGCGGATTTCGCCTCTGCGAAGTCGAGCGCAACCACGACGAGCGGGCCTGTCAGCGCCGCCACGGCCGTCATGCCGGCTCCCGTTCTTCCGACCGGCGCGGCGGATAGGTCTCCCAGCCATTGCAGGCGGGACAGTGCCAGTAAAACTGCCGGGCCTTGAAGCCGCAGGTATCGCAACGATAAAGCGCCAGGCTGCGGGTGTGCTGGTGCACCAGATTCTTGATCAGTTGCAGGTCATGGCGGCGCTCTGCGGGCGCTTCCAGCAACTGGGCCTCGAGCAGCTTGTCCAGCCCGAGAAGCGTGGGGTTGCGCGCGAGTTCGTCACGAACCAGTCGGTAGGCCGCCTCCGGGCCGCTGATGTCGAGCTCTCCCTGGAATATCACGTTCAGCAGGTCCAGTGAAGGATGGGTGGCCAGATAACCGCGCAGCAGACGCAGCCCTTCGGCGGCCCTGTTGAGGCTGCCGTAGGCGGCGAGCAGCTTTTCGGCCACCAGGGCAATATAGCCCGGATTCTGGCTCTCGATGCTTTTCCAGGCTTCGATCGCCGCTTCCGTACTTCCCTGCGCCAGCTCTATGTCGCCATAAAGCATGTTGGCCCGGGTGCAGCGCCGGTTCACCAGCAGCGCTTCGCGCAGGAAGTCCCGGGCGGCGCCCCAGCGCGAATTGCTCATTTCACCGAGGGCGAGTTCGCAGTAGAAATTTGCGATGTCCTTTGCGCTCGACTCGCCGGTGACGGCATCCATCTTGCGCGAGGTCTCGATCGCCTTATACCAGTCCTTCTCCTGCTCGTAGATTTCCAGCAGGAACTTGAATCCCTGCTGTTCGTATTGCGTACCCTGCAGCTTACCAAACAGTTCCTCGGCGCGGTCCAGCAATCCCGCCTTCAGGTAGTCCTGCGCCAGTTCATAGAGCGCAACCAGCTTCTGCTCGGGCGCGAGATCCGCACGGCCGAGCAGATTTTCATGCATGCGGATGGCACGCTCAACCTCGCCGCGTCGGCGGAACAGGCTGCCCAGCGCGAAGTGCAGTTCGATCGTCTGCGGATTGACCTTTACGACCTCTATGAAAGCCTCGATCGCCTTGTCGGTTTGCTCGTTGAGGAGGAAGTTGAGGCCCTTGAAGTACGACAGGGGCAGCGCGCGCGATTCGGACAGAAGTTGCTTGATGTCTACCCGCGCGGCCATCCAGCCCAGCGCGAAGAACAGCGGAAATCCAAGCAACCACCAGAATTCGAATTCCATTCAGTAGGCCACTCGAGTCAGCGGTTGGAACGGCATGATCTGCTTATGCTGCATCGTCGGGGGTGACGGACTTGCTGCGCAATTCCCTGCGCAGGTCCAGGACCTCCTGTCGCTGCCGGTAGGCATGGCCCAGGCAGGCCGCCACGCCCACTGCCGCTCCCGCTGCGAAAAACACCAGCAGGATCAGGGCCAGGGGCGATTCCCATTGGCTGCCGAGATAAAAACGCACCGTGACGGGACTGGTGTTCTTGAGGGCAAACCCGAACAGGAACAGGAACAGCAGGATCCGCAATACCCAGGACAGGTAGCGCATCAGCGAGTCCCGTCACGCCGGCATGCGATGCCGCCACCGGGCGAAAAAAAGCGGCACGATCTCGCGATGGTGCCGCCAGCAGTTTCTGGCCAGCGCAACGGCACGGCTTATGGACCCTTGACGAAGTCCACGCGCTCGCGCAATTCCTTGCCGGCCTTGAAATGCGGGACGTACTTGGCCGGCACGTGCACCTTGTCACCGGACTTCGGATTGCGCCCGACCCTCGGAGGTCGGTAGTTCAAACCGAAGCTTCCAAAGCCGCGAATCTCGATGCGATGGCCCTGCGCCAGGCTTTTGGCCATGGCGTCCAGGATCATCTTCACCGCGAGTTCGGCGTCGTTCGCAACGAGCTGGGGAAAATGCGCCGCCAGCTTGGCAATCAGCTCCGACTTGGTCATGGCGCTTCCTATTTATTGCGCGGAATTCTTGTTATCCAGTTTGGCCTTGAGCAAGGCCCCCAGGTTCGTCGTGCCCGCGTTGCCGGCACTATCTGCAGAGTGCTTCTGCAGCGCTTCGGTTTCGTCGGCCGCATCCTTCGCCTTGATCGAAAGATTGATGTTGCGGTTCTTGCGGTCGATATTGATGATCATCGCCGAAACCTTATCGCCTTCCTTCAAGTGAGTACGTATGTCTTCGACGCGGTCACGCGTGATTTCCGAAGCTCGCAGGTAACCTTCCACGTCTATATCCAATTGCACCACTGCACCCTTGGGATCGATCGCCTTGACCAGGCCTTCGATCACGGCGCCCTTGTCGTGAACGGCGACGAAATTGGTGAACGGATCGCCTTCGAGCTGCTTGATGCCGAGGGAAATGCGTTCGCGCTCGACGTCAATGGAAACCACCATCGCCTCGAGTTCGTCACCCTTTTTGTAGTTGCGCACCGCTTCCTCGCCGGCAACGCTCCACGACAGGTCGGACAGGTGCACCAGGCCGTCGATGCCGCCGGGCAGGCCGATGAAAATGCCAAAGTCGGTGATGGACTTGATCTGGCCGCGGACCTTGTCGCCCTTCTTGTAGTTGGCGGAAAATTCTTCCCAGGGATTCGGCTTGCACTGCTTCATGCCAAGGGAGATACGGCGGCGGTCTTCGTCGATCTCGAGGATCATGACTTCGACTTCATCGCCAAGCTGCACCACGCGCGACGGATGCACGTTCTTGTTGGTCCAGTCCATTTCGGAAACGTGGACCAGGCCTTCGATGCCCTGCTCGATCTCCACGAACGCGCCGTAATCGGTCAGGTTGGAAACCTTGCCGAACAGGCGGGTGCCGGTGGGGTAACGGCGCGACAGGCCCACCCAGGGATCTTCGCCGAGTTGCTTGAGGCCGAGGGAGACGCGGTTCTTTTCCTGGTCGAACTTGAGTATCTTGGCGGTGACTTCGTCACCGACATTGAGGACTTCCGAGGGATGCTTGACCCGGCGCCAGGCCAGGTCCGTGATGTGCAGCAAGCCGTCAATGCCGCCCAGATCAACGAATGCACCGTAGTCGGTGATGTTCTTGACGATGCCCTTGACGACCGCGCCTTCCTGAAGGCTCGACAGCAGCGCTTCGCGCTCGGCACCCTGGGTCTGCTCCAGCACGGCGCGACGCGACACCACCACGTTGTTGCGCTTGCGATCGAGCTTGATGACCTTGAAATCGAGATGCTTGCCTTCGTAGGGGTTGGTGTCCTTGACGGGACGGATGTCCACCAGCGAGCCGGGGAGGAAGGCGCGAATGCCGTTGACCATGACGGTCAGGCCGCCCTTCACTTTGCCGTTGACCAGCCCCTGCACCAGGGTGCCCTGCTCCATGGCCTTCTCGAGGTCATGCCACGCGGCAAGGCGCTTGGCCTTCTCGCGGGACAGTCGGGTTTCCCCATACCCGTCTTCGAGTGCTTCGATCGCAACCGTGACGTAATCGCCCGGCTTGACTTCGAGTTCGCCGCGGTCGTTCTTGAATTCGTCCGCGGAAATGAAACTTTCCGACTTCAGGCCGGCATTCACTACCACGAAGTTCTGGTCCACGCGGACCACTTCGGCGGTGATGACTTCGCCTGCGCGCATTTCCTGCCGCGAGAGGCTTTCCTCGAACATGGCAGCGAAATTATTTTCGATGGCGCTGGAGGCGGGGGTTTCGATTGCGGTTTTCATATGGGGAGGTTGGGTTTCTAAAAAAACCGTTGCATATAACGGGTTAGTTGATCAATCCATCAACAGCGAAAACAAACCCTCCGACGGCGTACTGCCGCCAAGCTGCAGGGCTGGTTCTAGCGGGATGGGACTCGAGGCTGCGCCGACTCGAACCACTGGATCACCCGGGAGGTTGTCTCCTCTATTGAAAGTCCAGTAGTATCAAGAACTTGCGCTTCCGCGCTCTTTTGCAGGGGGGCCACGCTGCGAGTGCTATCGCGCTCGTCGCGTTGACGCAATTCCAGCAAAAGGGCTGCAAGGTTAGCATCGAAACCTTTGTCTATCAACTGTTTATATCTGCGGAGCGCTCGTTCTTCGGCTGATGCCGTGAGGAATACCTTGAGCTTCGCATCAGGAAAAACAACGGTAGCCATGTCGCGGCCATCGGCCACCAGTCCCGGCGCGCGCCGGAACGCGCGCTGGCGCAACATGAGCCCTTGGCGCACGGCTGGGATCGCGGCCACCAGTGAGGCCGCCGCCGAGACCTCGTCGCGGCGAATTGCATCCGTCACATCGTCCTGGCTCAACCAGATCCGGCCCTCGCGGAACTCCACCGGCAACGCGGACGCCAGCCGGCCGAGGGTCTCCGCATCCTGCAGTCCGGTCCCCGCCCGAATCGCGGCCAGCGCAACCACTCGATAGAGCGCCCCGCTGTCCAGATAGTGAAAACCGAGTTGCTCGGCCACGCGTTGCGCCACGGTCCCCTTGCCTGAAGCCGAGGGCCCATCGATGGCAATCACCGGGACGGACGAATCCCAGGTCACTGCCCGGAAACGATCGAAATAGTCGGGATAGGTCTTGGCGACGCACCCCGGATCGTTGATCCGGACCCGCACGCCACCCAAGGCTGCAAGCGCAAAGCACATGGCCATGCGGTGGTCGTCGTAAGTATCGATCACGGCATGAGGCGTCAGGATTGAGGACTGAGGGGGGGTTACGACCAGGTAATCCATGCCCTCTTCCACCGTGGCGCCAATTTTGCGCAGCTCTTTCGCCATCGCGGCGATGCGATCGGTTTCCTTGACCCGCCAGCTGGCGGTATTGCGCAGCCGGCTCGGCCCGTCGGCGAACAACGCGGCCACTGCCAGCGTCATCGCGGCATCGGGTATATGGTTCAGGTCGAGATCGAAAGCGCGCAGCCGGTTCGATTCGGGTGCGCGTGCCTCGATCCAGTTGTCCCCCATCTCGACCCGGGCGCCCATGGCAGCGAGTGCGTCGGCGAAGTGCACGTCGCCCTGGATGCTGTGCCGGCCGACACCTTCGACCCTTAGCGGACCGCCGCCAATGGCGCCCGCGGCAAGAAAATACGAGGCGCCGGAAGCATCACCTTCGACGAACATCTCGCCGGGACTGACGAAACCGCTGCCTGCGGGAATCGTGAACGAGGACTCGCCTGTACGCCTGACCACGACACCGAAGCGTGCCATCAGATTGAGCGTAATATCCACGTAGGGTTTTGAAATCAGCTCGCCGACGACCTCGATGGTCGATTCGGATCCCGTCAGGGGCAGAGCCATCAGGAGAGCGGTCAGGAACTGGCTCGACACGTCACCGCGCACCCGGATGCTGCCGCCGCCCCGCACGTTGCCGGGAAATATTTCCAGGGGAGGATAGCCATCGTTGCCGAGATACCGCACGTCGGCGCCAACTCCACGCAATGCATCCACCAGATCGCCGATCGGACGCTCGTGCATGCGGGGCACTCCGGAAAGCCGGTAGTGCCCGCCGCTAAGCGCCAGCACGGCGGTGAGCGGACGGAACGCGGTTCCGGCATTGCCGAGGAACAGGTCCGCCCGTTTCACCGGAAATGAGCCCGCATTGCCGTTTACGCGCACATGTCCCGCAGGCCCTGCCTTTTCCACACTGACTCCCAATGCACCCAGCGCATCGAGCATGCGTTGGACATCGTCCGCGGCCAGCAGATCGTGAATGTCCGTGCTGCCCTGCGCGAGCGCAGCCAGGAGCAAGGTGCGGTTGGAAATGCTCTTGGAGCCGGGCAGCCGCAGCGTGCCCGACGCCCGGTTCAGCGGACCCAGATCCAGATGATCGGGATACCCGGCCATCAGCGCTTCTGGTTCCTGTCCAGCCAGGCGCCACGTGCACTGCGAGCCATTTCGAATATGCGCTCCAGTTCCACGGCATCGGCTGCCTTGAGACGCGCGGTGAGCTCGGCTACCTGCTTCTGGTAAGCCTCGAGATCGGCCACCAGCGCCTCTTTGTTGGCCAGCGCGATGTCGCGCCACATTTCCGGGGAACTGCCGGCAATCCGCGTGAAATCGCGAAAGCCGCTGGCAGCGAAATCGAACAGCTCGCGCGCATCCGCGCGGCCGGCAATCATGTGCACCAGCGAGTAGGCGAGCATGTGCGGAAGATGGCTCACCGCCGAGAAAACGCGATCGTGGTGCTCTGCGGACATGCGCGTGGTGCGGGCACCGCAGATCCTCCACATCGCTTCAACACGGTCCACGGCCTCCGGCTTGTTCTCCGGGAGTGGCGCGAGGACGACGTTCTTGCCCTCGAACAGGTTCGGACTCGCGGCATCGACGCCGGTATGTTCCGCGCCTGCGATCGGATGCCCCGGCACCGTGGTGGAAAGATGCGACGGCAGCAGCCGCCTGACCGCTGCCACGAAATCCTGTTTCGTGCTGCCGGCATCGGTGACCAGCGTTCCCGGCAGCAGGCTTTCTGCCAGGGCGCCGAGGACGCGTTCATTCTGCTGTACGGGCACTGCGAGAAGGACGGCATCCGCGCCCCGCACTGCCGCGCCGATGTCCGCCGACGCTTCGTCGATGACACCGAGCTCCAGCGCGCGTTCGATATTGCTGCGGCCGCGGCCAACGCCGACAACGCGCTTGACCCTGCCCGCCCGGCGCAATGCGGACGCCACCGAACCGCCTATGAGGCCGACGCCGATCACGACCAGCTTATCGCTGTTAAATTCGTTCAAGACTATTCCAACCAGGCGGCCGGCAGCTCAACGATGCGCGGCCAATATGGTTTCGAGAGCGGCCAGGAACCTCTGGTTCTCCGCCTGTGTTCCGATCGATACACGCAAATGCTCCGGCATGCCATAGGCGCCGATGGGACGCACGATCACGCCCAGACGGAGCAGACGCTGGAAAACACCGGCGCCATCTCCGACCCTGACGCAGACGAAGTTGGCGTGCGATGGAATCCACGACAATCCCAGGCGGCCGAATGCCTCCGTCAGCATTCGCATGCCGTCACGGTTGAGTGCGTAGCTCTTCTGCACGAATTCCTGGTCGGCCAACGCCGCCACTGCCGCCACCTGAGCGAGGTGGCTGACATTGAACGGCTGGCGCACCCGGTTCATAAGATCCGCAACCTGCGGACGCACCAGCGCATAGCCGACGCGCAATCCTGCAAGTCCATAGGCCTTGGAGAAGGTGCGCGAGATGGCCAGATTGGGGAATTCCTCCAGCCACCGCGCGCTGTCGCCGCGAAAGACCGGTTCCAGATATTCGTTGTAGGCTTCGTCCAGTACGACCAGGACATTCGACGGGACCTTGCGCAGGAATGCCAGGACCGCGTCCGGAGCAATCCAGGTTCCCGTGGGATTATTGGGATTGGCCAAGAAAACGATGCGCGTATCGGCGCGTATCGCCGCGGCCATGGCATCGAGGTCATGCCCGAATTCACGCGCGGGAACTTCGATCCCTTCGGCCCCTGTTGCCTGCGTTGCCAGCGGATAAACGGCAAATGCATGCTGCGAATAGACCGCGGAGGCGCCCGGTGCAAGGAAGGCGCGAGCGGCCATTTCCAGCACGTCATTGGAGCCGTTGCCAAGGACAATATGGTCCTGGGCAATAGCGTATTTTCGCGAAATCGCGGCCTTCAGTTCGAAGCCGTTGCCGTCCGGATAGCGCCCCACTTCCGGCAATGCCGCCTGCATCGCCGCGACCGCCTTCGGACTCGCGCCGAGCGGATTCTCGTTGGAAGCCAGCTTGATGATGCCGTCCTCCTGCAAACCCAGTTCGCGCGCCAGTTCGGCTATGGGCTTGCCCGGCTGGTACGGAGCGATGCCGCGAACGTAGAAAGGCGCACGCTCACAGACATCCAGCACGTCGACCCTCGCGGCCAGGCTGCTCATGCCACCGCGACCGGGTATGAACCGAGCACCTTCAGGAAAGCGGCCAGGTTGCGCATTTCAGCGAGCGCCTGCGCCACATTGGCATCGGTCTGGTGCCCCTCGAGGTCGACAAAGAACACGTATTCCCACAGGCCCGTGCGCGATGGCCGCGACTCCAGGCGGGACATGCTCACGTTGTGCCGGGCCAGAGGCGTAAGCAGTTCGTGCATGGCGCCGGGCACGTTACGGCTGGCCATCACCAGGGAGGTCTTGTCGCGGCCGGAGCGCTGCACCTCCTGCTGCGAGATGACGGCAAAGCGCGTCGTGTTGTTTGGGTCGTCCTCGATGCCTGCCGCCAGCACGTTCAAGCCGTAGTGATCGGCCGCCGAGCGTCCCGCGATCGCCGCCGATTCCGCGTCTTCGCCCGCCAGGCGCGCCGCCTCGGCGTTGCTCGATACCGCCACTCGCTCGAGACCCGGATGGTTCTGGTTCAGCCAGGCGTTGCACTGGGCCAGGCTCTGCGCATGCGAATAGACGCGCTTGAACCCATCCGCGGATGCCGCCCTGGACAGGAGATTCTGGCGCACCGGCAGGAGCACTTCGCCGCAGATCCTCAGCGACGTCGAAACCAGCAGGTCCATGGTGCGTCCGACCGCGCCTTCGGTCGAGTTTTCCAAAGGCACCACGCCGTAGCCGACCGTAGCCGATTCGACGCAGCGGAATACCTCGTCGATGGACGTGCACAGCACCACGGGCGCTTGTCCGCCGAAATGCTTGACCACCGCTTCCTCGCTGAAGGTGCCTTTCGGACCGAGGCTGGCGACGGAAAACGCGTCTTCCAGCGCGCGGCAGGCGGAAATGATTTCGGTGAACAGGCGGGTCACGGCCTTGGCCGGGAGAGGCCCCGGATTGCGCTCGGTCAGGCCGCGCAACACCTGGGCTTCGCGCTCGGGCCGGTAGACGATTCCGTCCGTCTTGAGCTTGCCGATGGCGTGCGCAACCGATGCGCGTTCGCTGACAAGTTTGAGGATTTCCTGGTCGATGGCATCGATCCGTTCGCGCAACAGCTTAAGGTCGCCGGCCATGGCTCAGGTTCTCGCCGGCAGATAGCGCACCGCGAGCACACCCTCGATCGCGGCAATCTTTGCAATGACCTCCCTGGACACCGGGCTGTCCACGTCCACCAGGGTATAGGCCATGTCCTTTTTCGACTTGTTCAGCATGTTGTGGATGTTAAGTCCAGCCTGCGCCATCGCGGTGGAAATCTGGCCCACCATATTCGGCACGTTGGCATTGGCAATGCCCAGCCGGAAGGGGGATTCGCGGTTCATGACGACTTCCGGGAAGTTCACCGCGTTGCGCACATTGCCATTTTCGAGGTAGTCGCGCACCTGGTCCACCACCATTACCGCGCAGTTATCCTCCGCCTCCCGGGTGGATGCCCCCAGGTGAGGCGTGGCAACCACGCCGGGATGGCCCTTCAGGGCCGCGCTTGGAAAATCGCAAACGTAGGCCTTGAGACGTTTCGCCGAGAGGGCCTCGATCACGGCCTCATTGGCAACGATGCCGTCGCGGGAAAAATTCAGCAGGACCGCGCCCTTCTTCATGAGGCCGATGCGCCTGGCGTCGATCAGGTTGCGCGTGGCATCCACCAAGGGTACGTGCAAGGTGACGAAATCGCTGCTGCGCAGCACATCTTCGATGCTGTGCGCCTTGCGCACCTGGGAGGGCAGGCTCCATGCCGCGTCCACGGTGATTTCGGGATCGTAGCCGAGCACGTTCATGCCGAGTTTGATGGCGGCATCGGCAATCAGGCTGCCGATCCGGCCCAGGCCGATGACGCCCAGCGTCTGGTGGGGCAGTTCGATGCCGGCAAAGTGCTTCTTGCCATCCTCGACGGCTTTATTGATCTGCTCGTCGTTGCCCTCGACGCCTTCCGCAAAGCGGATCGCCGGCAGCAGGTTACGGGCCGCCAGCAGCATCCCTGCGAGCACCAGTTCCTTGACGGCGTTGGCGTTCGCTCCCGGCGCATTGAATACCGGCGCGCCACGCTGGCTCATGGTCGCCACCGGAATATTGTTGGTACCCGCACCGGCGCGCCCGATCGTCCTGACGGACTGCGGAATATCGATCTTGTGCATGTCCTGGGAGCGCACCAGGATCGCGTCAGGCGAACCGACGTCCGGCCCCACGGCGTAAAGTTCCGGGGGCAGGCGCTTCAGGCCCACATGGGAAATGGTATTGAGCGTGAGAATGCTCAGGGACGCAGCCACGGCGGAATCGGCCATTTCAGGTCAGCCGTTGCGCTTCTCGAAATCGCGCATGAACTCGACCAGCGCCCTGACACCTTCGATGGGCATGGCGTTGTAGATGGATGCACGCATGCCGCCGACCGATCGATGCCCCTTCAACTGGATCATGCCGCGCGACTTGGCCTGCTTCAGGAATTCCTCGTCGAGGCTTTCGCTCTTCAGCCGGAACGGAACATTCATGATAGAGCGGTCTTCCTTTGCAACCGGGCTTGAGTAGAACGAGCTGCTTTCGAGGACACCGTAAATCAGTCCGGCCTTCTCGTTGTTGACCTTTTGCATCGCGGCCAGCCCGCCGTTTTTCTTCAGCCACTGGAACACCAGCCCCGCGATATAAAGGCCATAGGTCGGCGGCGTGTTGTACATCGACTCGTTGTCGGCGTGGATCTTGTAGTCGTACATCGCCGGCGTACCGGAAATGACCTGCCCCAGCAGGTCTTCGCGAACGATGACGATCGTCAGCCCCGCCGGACCAATGTTTTTCTGCGCGCCGGCGTAAATGACACCGTACCGGGAAACGTCGATGGGCCGCGACAGGATATGGGAAGACATGTCGGCGACCAGCGGCACGCCCCGGGTGTCGGGTATCCAGTGATACTCGATGCCGCCGATGGTCTCGTTCGAAGTGATGTGCACGTAGGCCGCATCCGCACCCGATTTCCAGGTGGATTGTTTCGGGACGTAGGTGAAACTCCGGTCTTCCGAGCTTGCCGCGACATTGACGCTGCAGAACTTCTTCGCTTCGCCGATCGCCTTCTTCGCCCATTCACCGGTGTGGATGTAGTCAGCAGATTTTTTTCCGTGCAGCAGGTTCATCGGCACCATCGCAAACTGCGCCGTCGCCCCGCCTTGCAGGAACAGGACCTTGTAGTCGGCCGGGATCGCCAGCAATTGCCGCAGGTCGGCCTCGGCGTCGGCGGCAATCGCGATGAATTCCTTGCCGCGATGGCTCATTTCCATCACCGACATGCCCGAGCCACGCCAGTCGAGCATCTCGTCCCGCGCCTGCTCCAGGACCGGCTGCGGCAGGACCGCAGGTCCCGGACTGAAATTGAAAACTCTGCCCACGCTGTTGCTCCGTCTGTGGTTGTTCCAAGAACCGCCGAACGATCAGGAAGGTTCGCCGTCGTCAGTATCGGGATTGGCGGTGTCGCCGGACTGTTCGCCGCCTTCTTCAGCCAAGGGCTCCTGCCCCTCCTCGTCCGGTTCCGTACTCCCGGCCGGGCTTTCCTCACCTTCGATTCCCGGCACCTGGCCTTCCGGATCGTCGGGATCCACGATTTTTTCCAGGCCGGCCAGCTTCTCGTCAAGGCCGAGATTGATCAGGGTAACCCCTTGGGTCGCCCGACTCATTTCCCGGATTTCCTTTACGCGGGTGCGGATCAGCACTCCACCGGTGGTGATCAGCATGATCTCGTCGTTTTCCTCGACCAGCGTGGCTGCAACCACATTGCCGTTGCGGGCGCTGGTCTGGATCGCGATCATCCCCTGCGTGCCGCGGCCATGGCGGGTGTATTCGACGATCGGCGTGCGTTTTCCGAACCCGTTCTCGGTCGCCGTGAGCACCGACAGGTTCTCATTGTCGGCGACCAGCAGCGAAATCAGCTTCTGCGCGCCCGACAATCTCATGCCGCGCACGCCGCGCGCGACACGGCCCATGGGGCGCACGTCCTGTTCGTCGAAGCGAACGGCTTTTCCGGCATCCGAGAACAGCATGATGTCGTGGCGGCCCTCGGTCAAAGCCACTCCGATCAGGTAATCGCCTTCGTCCAGGTCCACGGCGATGATCCCGGAAGGACGCGGGCGTGAAAAATCCGACAGCGGTGTCTTCTTCACGGTGCCGTTGGCGGTCGCCATGAACACGAACTTGTTCTCGTCGAAATCCTTGACCGGCAGGATCGCGGTGATCTTCTCGCCTTCGGTCAGCGGCAAAAGGTTGACGATCGGCTTGCCGCGGCTGGCGCGCCCACCCTGCGGCACGTTGTAAACCTTGATCCAGTAAAGCTGGCCGCGGCTGGAGAAACAGAGGACGTAGTCGTGCGTGTTCGCGATGAAAAGGTTGTCGATGAAATCGTCTTCCTTGGTCGCCGTCGCCTGCTTGCCGCGCCCGCCGCGCTTCTGCGCGCGGTAGTCCGCCAGCGGCTGGGCCTTGACGTAACCACTGTGCGAAAGGGTGACCACAACGTCTTCCGGCGCGATCAGGTCCTCCATGCTGAGGTCTTCCGCATTGGTGACGATCTCGCTGCGGCGCTCGTCGTTGAACTGATCGCGCGTCTGCTTTAATTCCTCCTTGATGATCTGGGTGATGCGCTCCGGCTTGGCCAGGATGTCGAGCAGGTCGGCAATGTTTTCCATCACCTCGCGGTACTCCGCCACGATCCTTTCCTGCTCCAGCCCGGTCAGTCGCTGCAACTGCATTTCGAGGATGCGCTGCGCCTGCACGTCCGACAGGCGGTAACCGTCCGCCTGCTGGCCATACTCGGGCAGCAGGCCGTCGGGTCGCGACGACGCGGCCTGGGCCCGCACCAGCATCGATTCGACAAGCTCCGAGCGCCAGGTGTGCGCCATCAGTTCACGCTTGGCTTCCGACGGAGCCGGCGCCGCCTTGATGAGGGCGATGATTTCGTCGACGTTCGAGAGGGCAACTGCCAGGCCCTCAAGGATGTGCCCGCGCTCGCGCGCCTTGCGCAATTCGAACACCGTGCGCCGGGTGACCACTTCCCGCCGGTGGCGCAGGAAGGCATCGAGGATTTCCTTCAGGTTGAGCAGGCGCGGCTGGCGATCCACCAGCGCGACCATGTTCATCCCGAAGGTATCCTGCATCTGTGTTTCCTTGTACAGATTGTTCAGGATGACTTCGGGTACTTCGCCGCGCTTGAGTTCCAGCACCACCCGCATGCCGGATTTATCCGACTCGTCACGGATTTCGGACAAACCGTCCAGGCGCTTCTCCCTGACGAGTTCGCCGATTTTTATCAGCAGCGACGACTTGTTGACCTGGTAGGGCAGCTCATCGACGATGATGGCCTGGCGATTGCCCTTCTCGAGGTCCTCGAAGTGCGTGCGGGCCCGGATGACGATGCGGCCGCGACCGGTCCTGTAACCTTCCTTGACACCGGCCGTGCCGTAGATGATGCCCCGGGTCGGAAAATCCGGCCCAGGGATGATGTCGATCAGTTCATCGATGGTGATCTCCGGCCGCTCCAGAATGGCCAGACAAGCGTCGACCACTTCGCCCAGGTTGTGCGGCGGAACGTTGGTCGCCATGCCGACGGCGATGCCGGACGACCCGTTGACCAGCAAATTGGGAATCCGGGCCGGCAGGACGGTGGGTTCCTGCTCCTTGCCGTCATAGTTGGGAACAAAGTCGACCGTCTCCTTGTCGATATCGGCAAGCAGTTCGGAGGCGATTCTTTCCAGCCGGCACTCGGTATAGCGATAGGCCGCGGCCGAATCGCCGTCGACGGAGCCGAAGTTGCCCTGTCCGTCGATCAGCGTGTAGCGCATCGAGAAATCCTGCGCCATGCGCACCAGGGCTTCGTAGGTGGCGGAATCGCCGTGCGGGTGATACTTGCCCAGCACGTCGCCGACGACTCGGGCGCATTTGACGTAAGGTCGGTTCCAGACGTTGTTCGCTTCGTGCATGGCGAACAGGATGCGGCGGTGTACTGGCTTGAGGCCATCGCAGACATCGGGCAGGGCGCGCCCGACGATGACGCTCATTGCGTACTCGAGGTAGGAGCTGCGCATCTCCTCTTCGAGGCTGATCGGAAGGGTTTCTTTGGCGAATTGATCCATCAGGACGAGTCAGTGTTTTTATGGCAAACGGTATCGAAACTTGCGCGCCCCGCTCGTATTTTGTTCGAAGCGTTGAGGGGGGAGCATCGCGGCCCGGGAACCCTGCGTTGGGGCTCCCGATTCAAGCTGCGCATTTTATCATGGCACTTCTCCCGGAGACATTCTTCCGCGCAGGTCTTTTGGGTTATTTTAGGTCCGGCCGGCGCAGTCCGACCTTATGGTGAATGCTGGCGTCCTAGACATGCGACAATCCGGACAGGCCTCGTCCCCACATTTGTTAACCGGCTGGTGAATGGGCAATAATGCAATCTCCCATGACCAGCACGATCAGGAGAACAGCAATGCGACCAAAAACCAATCGGCTGTTGATGTTGTTGATCGGCACTGCTCTGGCAGGCTGCGCAAGTCAGACCGAGCGCAGCAGTTCGGGAGCCGGCGCGCAGGACACCGTTGAATACGAACGGGTCGGCGGTACCTCCAACGTGGTGACCAAGGAAGAACTGGAGCGGCGGGCGGCAGCCAAGGCCGCGGCCCAAGCCGCCCAACCCGCAGCCGCCCCCCAGCCGGAATACGAGCCGAAGAAGGAAGAAGTCCAGTACATCGACCGGCCGCTGGAGGAAACAGCGGCGCCCGTGACCACCGCCGCACCGGCGGACGAAGTGGAAGATCTGGGCACGCAGCCGGACGAGTCCGTTTCCGCGGAATCCCTCGAGGAAGACGGCGCTGCCCGGGAAAGCACGATCGGTGAACCGACCATGGAGCCCGACGAACCGGAAGTCGCCGAGGAAATCGAGGATCTGGGCACGCAACCGGACGAATCCGCCACCGGACAGTCCCTCGAGGAAGAAACCGCAGCCAGGGAAAGCACGATCGGCGAACCGACCATGGAGCCCGACGAACCGGAAGTCGCAGAAGAAGTCGAGGATCTGGGCACGCAGGCCGACCTGTCGGGCACCGCGAGCTATCCGGCGGATCAGCTTGCCCAGAGGGACCGCGGCATCAGCGAGCCTACGACCTATGCCGACGAGCCAGTAAAGCAGGCCGCCACGTCCAGCACCGTCAGCGTCAGTTTCGAGGCCGAGCCGCTGTTCAGTTTCGACAAGGCGGTCATTCGCAACGACCAGCGCAAGTCACTCGACGAATTCGTGGCCGGTCTCAAGGGCGTGACCTACGACGAGATCACTATAGCGGGACACGCCGACAGGCTGGGCAGCGATGCCTACAACCAGAATCTCTCCGAACGGCGCGCCAATGCCGTGAAAGCTTATCTCGTGAGCCGTGGGGTGCCCGCCAGCAAGATTCGCGCAGAAGGCCGCGGCGAATCGGAGCCCGTGACGGGGGATGACTGCAAAGGCTCGAGAGGCAAGGCGCTGATTTCCTGCCTGCAGCCCGACCGCAGGGTCGATGTGAGTGCGAACGGCAGCAAGAGCAACTGATAGGATTAATCCCGAGCATTGCCAAGCCCTGCCGCCGCAGGGCTTTTTTTTGGAATCCGGATGCAAGCGTCAGAGCAGAATTTTTCCGCTGACCTGGTGATCGAAGCCCGCTGGGTCGTCCCGGTGAATCCGCCGGGCAGCGTCCTCGAGGATCACGCGGTCGCCATCTCCGGCGACAAGATCGTCGCCATCCTGCCCTTGGGGCAAATGCGCATGCGCTGCAAGGCGGGCGCAATCCGTAGTCTGCCGAACCATGTGCTGATCCCGGGGCTGGTCAACTTCCATACGCATGCGGCCATGACGCTGATGCGCGGCCTGGCCGACGATCTGCGCCTGATGGACTGGTTGTCGGGCCACATCTGGCCGGCGGAGGCCAAGCACGCGTCGGCCCAGTTTGTCTATGACGGCACATTGCTCGCGTGCGCTGAAATGCTGCGGGGCGGCGTCACCTGCTTCAACGACATGTATTTTTTTCCGGAAATGGCAGGCCGCGCCGCCGTCGAGGCGGGAATGCGGGCGGCGGTGGGCATCATCCTGATCGAGTTCCCGACTGCTTACGCCGCCGATGCCCAGGACTACCTGCGCAAGGGCCTGGCGATGCGCGACGACCTCAAGCACGAACCCCTGCTTTCGTTCTGCATGGCGCCTCACGCGCCTTACACCGTGAGCGACCGCAGCTTCGAGCAAATCCTCACCCTCTCCGAACAACTCCAGATACCCGTCAATACGCACCTTCACGAGACGCTGGACGAGATACGCGAGAGCGAGGCCCGGTTCGGCATGCGGCCGGTCATGCGGCTGGAAAAACTCGGCCTGCTGGGACCGGATTTCATCGCGGTGCACGCAGTGCACCTTGACCAGACCGAGATCGCCCTGCTAGCCCGGCACGGCTGCTCGGTCGCGCATTGCCCGACTTCGAACCTGAAACTGGCCAGCGGCATTGCGCCCGTTGCCCGAATGCTCTCGGCGGGCATCAATGTCGGGCTTGGCACGGACGGGGCGGCAAGCAACAACCGGCTTGATCTCATGGCGGAAATGCGGCTGGCCGCCCTGCTGGCAAAGGCTGAAGCCGCGGACGCGGAAGTTGTCCCTGCCCATACCGCACTGCGCATGGCAACATTGAACGCCGCCCAGGCCCTGGGCCTGGGGAAGATCATTGGGTCGATCGAGCCTGGCAAATCCGCGGATCTTTGCGCGGTGAACCTCGAGTCAATCGAGATGTCTCCCTGTTATGACCCGGTTTCGCACCTTGTGTACGTCGCGGGCCGAGAGCAGGTCAGCCACGTCTGGGTGCGCGGCGCCCTGCTGGTCGAAGAAGGCAGGCTGCTGCGCATGGATCAGAATCTACTGTTGAGAAAGGCGGAAGAATGGCGTTCACGCATATCGGCCTGACAACCTTCAGGAACTTTATCCGCCCATGAGCAACGTCGATCCGCTCGAACTCGAAAAATTCAACCAGCTCGCGCATCGCTGGTGGGACCCCAACAGCGAGTTCAAGCCGCTGCACGACATCAACCCCCTGCGGCTCGACTACATCGACCGGCTGGCGGGTCTCGATGGCAAGGCGGTGCTGGATGTGGGCTGCGGCGGCGGCATCCTTTCCGAGGCCATGGCGGCGCGCGGCGCCAAGGTAACCGGCATAGACATGGGCGACCGGCCGCTCAAAGTCGCGCAACTGCATTTGCTGGAAAGCGGACTCACGGTGGAATACCGCAAGGTGGCGGTCGAGAAGCTCGCATCGGAGCAACCGCAGCACTACGACATCGTCACCTGCATGGAAATGTTGGAGCACGTGCCCGATCCGGCCAGCATCGTAGCCGCTTGCGCGCGCCTGTTGAAACCCGGGGGCTGGGGTTTCTTCTCCACCATCAACCGCAATGCCAAGGCCTATCTGTTTGCCGTCATTGGCGCCGAATACATCCTTGGACTCCTTCCCCGCGGAACACACGACTATGCAAAGTTTCTCAAGCCCGCCGAACTGGCGGCCTACTGTCGCACAGCCGGCCTGACCCCGGGCCGCATCACTGGAATGACCTACAACCCGCTGACGCGAATCTATGCGCTGGGCGACGATGCGTCGGTGAACTACATCCTGAGCACACGGTCAATCTGAGCGTACCTGGCAGCCCCCTTAACCGCCATCTGTAAATTCCGGAGGAAAACTTCATGAGAGCAACGCTTTGGTTGTCGGCCGCACTGCTGGGCCTGTTTGCCTTGCAGGGATGTTCGCTCAAACCGCAAAATCTGCGCGTCGATCCGCGGCAGATCAGGATCCAGGAGTCGCAGGTGGGCAGCGGAACCACCGTGGCACTCCAGGTTACGGATGTACGCCCGACCAGAAAGCTCGGCGAAGTAGGCGATCCGGATCACAAGATGGTGGACGTGTCGATGGAGGAAGATCCCAGCCCGAAAATCCACGAACGGGTCAAGGAAGCGCTGTCGCGCATGGGCTTCACCGTGGTCCCGTTCAGCGAAGGCGCCGATCCTTCGCTAAAAATCGAGATCCGCAAAGTCGAACTGCAGTCAGTCAAGACCCCCTTCACTTTCGAAACCGAACTACGCGCCGAAGTCGCCGCGCACGCGGCCAAGGCCAGCGCCATCTACGATCGCCAGTTCAACGTGAGGACCCGCAAGGACGGGGCGGCACCGCCCTTCGAGAAGGACAGCACGGCCCTGGTGAACACCGCCATCTCGCAGGCGCTCGAGGATCTGCTCGCGGACGAACAACTGCTCGGCACGCTCGGCAACTGAGGTCAGCAGTCGCGAGATCATGGCTACTGCGGCGGTATTGTTCGACCTCGACGGGACCATAGCGGATACCGCGCCCGACCTCGGCTATGCCCTCAATCAGCAACGCCTGGCGCGAGGCATGCCGGAACTGCCCATCGAAGCGGTACGCTCCCATGCATCCTCAGGCGCACGCGGGTTGCTCAAAATCGGTTTCAACATGACTCCCGACGATTTCGGTTATGAAACCATGCGGGACGAGTTTCTGGACATCTACGAGAAAAACCTGGCCCGCGGCAGCGAACTTTTTTCCGGAGTGGCCTCGCTTCTCGCGCAAATCGAGCAACGCAACTTGCCATGGGGAATTGTCACCAACAAGGCAGAGCGATTCACCTTTCCCCTGCTCCGTGCGCTGGGCTTGCTCGAACGGTCGCGCGTCGTGATTTGCGGCGACACTACGCCGCATCCGAAACCGCATCCTGCGCCGCTGCTCGCGGCAGCGGACAAGATAGACGTTGCGGCCACCAGTTGCCTTTACGTCGGCGACGATGAGCGCGATGTGCAGGCCGGACAGGCCGCTGGCATGCCAGTTATCGTGGCGCGATATGGCTACCTCGGCAACGGCAAGCCGCCGGAATCATGGGGAGCGGATGGCTACATCGACAGGCCGATGGAACTGCTCGATTTTCTGTCTGATGGGGCAAGACGGGCAATCTGATAAGATTGGCCCTGCCTGCCATTGAAATTCGCGGCGCAGGCGGCATCTGTCGGTAAATGGGGGCGACCTGGTTTCGACGCGGGTTGCGAAGCAGCACAGGGCATGCCGAGGACCAGTTACCTCGTAAATCCATCTGGAAATTCTATACACGCCAACGACGAGCGTTATTCTCTCGCCGCCTAATACCGGCGAGACGCTGCACTGACCTGCTGATGGGTCAGGCCCCGCAAGGGGTGCAGTGTCATTTACATCAGCCTCTCTGCATGGTCTGGTCGCTTGACTGTGTGGATCCGTCGAAGCGACTGGCTGAGCATCAGCCTGCCGGTTGGCGGGTGCAAGGCGAGACTCAAATGACCAGGCTAAGCATGTAGTCCTGACTGTAGAGGGCTTGCGGACGCGGGTTCGATTCCCGCCGCCTCCACCAAATAAAAAGGCCACCCCTGCGGTGGCTTTTTTATTTGGTGGAGGCGGCGGGTGAGAACCCGCTGGTTCGACAACGGAATGTCCGGTGAACATTCCGTTGGACGCAGCCGCGTCTCATGCGGCTGCGGTCCCTCGCCAACGGACGAGGGATGGCCGGATCGCGGATGCAACGCGAGCCGGACACATTCCCGCCTGCCGTTGCCCGCTGCTTTGCGACAACTTTCCTCTAGCGATCCCGTATGAAATAAAAAGGCCACCCTAGCGGTGGCTTTTTTATTTGGTGGAGGCGGCGGGTGAGAACCCGCTGGTTCGACAACGGAATGTCCGGTGAACATTCCGTTGGACGCA
>JBKJUC010000241.1:0-7095 GCA_046590325.1 Burkholderiales bacterium
AAAAATCCCGTCGAAGATTTCGTCGCCAATGCGCCTGGATCCTGCGTGTTCGATCAATGGCAGCGCGAACCACTCGCCCAGCACCGGCAGATGGCCGTCATGGAACAGGCGCAGCGCCATATCCGACATGGCCCGGACATTGGCGGCAATCCGCTCGGGATCGTCGTTGGTTCCCGAGCGATAGGTCCCGGCCACGAGGATCATCAGCGGTTTGTCCATCAGCGCGACTTGCGCAGGGCCGGATTGAGCTTGTCGATGTCGGCCTGCACCTGGACGCGGCTGCGCTCGTAAATCAGCTCGCGCCCCATGGCACTGCCTGCATAGCCCAGTCCGTTGCGCGTCGGTGTCAAATCGCATTTCACGTTGTGGATGCCCTGCCCCAGAACGATCTGAATGTGATCGGCGCGCTTGTTGAGCACCACAACCTCGAGGATTTGTCCGGTCTCGGTCACGCGTACTTTGATTTTTTCGTCGATCATGGCTGGACCTCGTGATTGGTGATTGGTAAAAGACTACGGCTGCGGCCGCTCCATCTTGCAGGTCATTGGCGGCACATTGTCATTCGCTTCGATGAGTGTCTCCGTCTTCCAACCGTAACCCGTGCCGTCGACGTCATGCCTGACGCCGGGCTGGCCCTCCTTTACGAAACTGAGTACGTACATGGGAGCGATGATCTGATGATCCTCTGCGCGAATCCAGGAGTCGCCGCTTGGTCCCGCGTACCTGAGGCCTTCCAGGCCAAAGGCGACCTTGAGGGGATCGTCCACGCCGGCCTTGTTGATGGCTGCGGACACCATTTCCACGACTCGGTATGCCGTCAGGTAATCCATGTTCGAAGACGCGCCGTATTTGGCCCTGGAATCGACGAGAACCTTTTCCCACGCGGGGGTCGCGGCATTGATGTGCCAGGCATCGACGGTCTTCATGCGTCCCGCACCGGCGGCACCGGCGGTCACCCAGGTTCCCGGAAGCTTGCCCAGGATGGTGTAGTAGTCCGCCTTCAGGCCCGCTTCGGCGCTGGCCTTGACCAGCAGGGAGAGGTCGTTCCCCCAGTTCCCGGTGAGAACTGCATCGGCGCCTGAGGCGCGAATCTTGGCGACGTAGGGTGCGAAATCCTTCACCTTGGAGAGCGGGATAAGGTCGTCGCCCACGATCTCGACATCCGGGCGCTTGGCCGCCAGCAGTTCCCGCGAAGACTTGCTGACTGCATGCCCGTGAGCGTAATCCTGGTTGAACAGGTACACCTTGCTGATCACCTTCTGCTTCGCCATGTAATCCGTCAGTGCGTTCACCTGCATTCCGGAATGCGATTCGAAGCGGAAATGCCAGAAACTGCACCTGGCTTCGGTGAGCGCAGGATCGAGCGCGTTGTAATCGAGGAACAGCACGATTTGTTCCGGATTGCGCTCGTTGTGCTTTACAAGCGCATCATTGATCGCATGGGCAACGCTCGAAACTGTCGCCATGACGTAGTGGATGTCCTGGTCGATGGCCTGCTTGAGGACGATCAGCGATTCCTGAGGCGTATTCTTGTTGTCGAAGGCGATGATCTCGATTTTCCTGCCGCCCAGGACCCCGCCGCGGGCGTTGACAATGTCTGCGGCGGCCTTGAAGGCCTTCAACTGCTCTTCGCTGACATGAGCCTGCGCACCGGTCAATCCACCGAAGAAAGCCAGCTTGACTGTCCCGGCGGCATGGGCGAAGCAAAAGGTCAATGCAAGCACCGCGCCGGAAACGACGCGTATCAGACTCGAAACCATGATTCCCCTCTCTATTTGTTCTCCGGACACGCCGGGAAATACTCCACAAGCCGGCCCGGACATGGTCCGCGATGCCGCTGGGAGGGTCAAGCCCTCCCGCTGATAGGAGAAAGTGGAAAGGGAAAAGGTGAAAGTGAAAGAAACGACAAGCCGCCTCGGCGGCTCAGCCAAGGTAGCGCGAAAAAAATGCCGGGCTGGTGAAGGCCCGGCATTGAACGAGAGGTTATAAAACGCCAGCCCTGCGGACGCCTGGATGTCCACGGGACGCGCAATGGAAAATTACCGGGACCGGCCGTCCGGCAACAGGGAGGCGCACCCGAGTTCAGTGGGAAGCTTTCCCGAGTTGGCCTCAGGTGCCGGAAACCCAGCGCTGCAGGATCAGGGTAAGGACGAACGCCGCCACGGACAGGGCCGCAAGCGCCCAGTTGCCGAAGCCTGCGAGGATGGTTGCATCGACCAGGGCAATGCCGGCGATGAGGCTGACCACGCCGCGCGGCACATCGCCCTTGGCACGTCTGCGCAACAGCTTCAGCGCGAACAGCATCCAGCCGACGAATAGCGCCAGCGGCAGGAGCGCCGCCGGCTGTGACAGGGAAAGATGGATGCCGTAGATAACGGGAGCGGCCAGAAACAACAGCGGCCAGAAATTATCGAGCCGGCCCAGGTGTTCCTTCTTGGCGGCGTAGGTCAGGCCGATCAGGTAGCACAGCAGCACTGCTGCCGCGACATACACGTCGCCCGGCAACACGCTTGCGACCGCAAAGCCTGCACACAGATAAACAAGGAATCGGCAGGCGCCCATCACCAGCGGGCCGAGCGGATTCTCCTTGTGGTGCCAGTTGTAGAACACGATCGCCGCGGCCAGTGCCGCTCCTGTCAGAACCGGCCGCCATTGCGTAAACGGCTCGAAGCCGTAGCCGATCCAGCCGAGCAGCACCAGTCCGGCCGCCAGCATGCCGTAGCCCGCCGCATACACCTGCCCTGCGCTCACCTGCCCGGAGGGAATCGGGCGCTCGGGCCGCGCCCTGGCATCGAAGCCGCTGTCGAAGGCATCGTTCAGGAACATGCCGCCTACGTAGAACAGCGAAAGCGACACGATCAGGAGGGCCAGACGAGGCTCGGCGCCTGCGCCAGCCGCCAGCGCCATGCCGGTGAAGACATTGGTCCAGACCGTCGGCAGATTGGAGACACGCCCGAGCCTGAGCGCGGTGGAGAGGTTCATGCGGCGACAGTGGACTTCTGCAACTCTTCCTTCACCCAGTTCAGCTCGCGAGCAATCGCCTGCTCCATGCCACCCGCCTGCAGATGAGGCGGCAGCACGTTCCAGGTATAGGTCTCCACTTCAAGATGGGCGGACACAGGCTGCCTGCGGTGCCGTTCGAGCACCTTGCGGATGAAAAAGCTGGTCGAGGAAAATTCACCCAACTCGTCGAGGAAGATCGGCACGTGAAAATGCACACGCCATTCCCGGCCGCCGGCATTGCCATTGACCGTGGCGAGTGCCTCGGGCAGGTCGGTGAAGCGGCGCACGCCGCCGGGGCCTTGCTCCACCACCTGATGCAAATAGACCGGATCGTTGAATTGGCGCAGGCCCTCGATTGCGCCCGGCGTCAGTTTCGCGACGCGCAGTCCGGCGCTGATCTGCATCTTGTGCACGCGGATACCGGCGTTCTCCAACTGTTTCAGACAGGTATCGGGATCTTCGAACTCCACCGCGGCGTGGCAAAGGTCCAGGCACAGGCCGAGGTGGTCATGCAGCGCCGCCGATGCTGCCCTGGCGTCCATCCCGGTCAGGCCGCCCAGAAGGTTCACCGCGGCATTTCCGAAAAGGTGATTGCCAAAGAAATCGACGCATTCTTCGATGGTTTCCAGGTAGCAACTCGGTTCCGGCTCAATGGCCAGCGCGATGAACTTGCCAGTGCGCTTGCGGATATCGACCAGGCGCGCCGCGTGACGAACCATGTGTTCCGCAATGCGGGCGATGTCGGAATCCTTACCCATCGCCGGCTTGTACGCCCCCGGTACTGTACTGATGCTGCCGTCGATGCCTTCGGGAAGCAGCTTCGCCATCAACTCGGCCAGCTCGTCGGTGTAGCGCAGCCTTTCCGGATCCCGCCAGTCGGGCAAATAGGCTTCTTCCTTGACGCGCGTACCGTGAAATGTGCCGTAAGGAAAGCCGTTGATGGTGAAAACGTAAAGCTTGTTGCGCGCCATGAACTCCTGGAACTCGCGCAATGCTGCCGGATCTTCCGTCAGGGTCTTCGAGGCCTTCCCTGAAAGGCGCAGGCCGATCCCGAACGGCTGACCGGGCGCTACCCGATCGCGCACCGCAGGAAAAAACTTTTCAACGTTGGCGCGAATCTCCGGCCAGCTCTCGCCCGGATGGATATTGGTGCAGTAAGTCAGGTGACCGCCGCCCGCACCAAGCTTCATTACAAGGCGTCCCTGCGAGGTTTCATTGCCCGGTTTCCTTGCGGCGCAACCAGGTCATCGCGTGCAGGATTTCGTTGGTATCCATCTGGTGCACTTCCTCGCCTTGCCCAAGGTCGCGCAACAGCGTGATGGTGAGCTCGCCGCCGAGGTGCTCACGAAATTCCTCGATCCCGCGCAGGAGCAGCAGCCGGCCCTGCTCGTCGCGCGTTTCCATGGCCGGATGCCACAGGTAGAAACCCAGCTTCTTGAGCAACTTGTAGACGCGATCCTCGCCGCCTGCCGGCAACATGCCGATCTGCACCGAATAGCGCGTATCCAGCGCGAGCCCGATGGCTACCGCCTCACCATGCCGTATTTCATGCGCGGTCAGCGCCTCGAGTTTGTGGGCGGACCAATGGCCGTAGTCCAGGGGACGGGCGCTGCCAGTCTCAAACGGGTCGCCGCCCTGGGCGATCTGGTGCATGTGCAGTTCGGCGCAACGCCGGATCATGCGCGCCATGGCCGCCGGCTCGCATTCGCGCAGGGCTCCGGCGCTGGCCTCCAGCCAGTTGAAGAACTGCCCGTCGCGAATCAGGGAGACTTTCACCGCTTCAGCGATGCCGGCGATCTTGTCGCGCGGATGCAGGGTGCGCAGGAACGCGGCATCGTTCAGGACCGCGAAGGGGGGTGCGAAACTGCCCAGCAGGTTCTTGACGCCGAAAGCGTTGATGCCGTTCTTCACCCCCACACCCGAATCATTCTGCCCAAGTACCGTGGTGGGTACGCGTATATGGCGGATGCCGCGATGGGTGGTTGCCGCGACAAAGCCGATCATGTCCATGAACGCACCGCCGCCGATGCCTACCACATAGGAGTGGCGATCGATGCCGAGATCGACCAGGCGCTTCTGCAGGCTGGTCAGCAAGGCCGGATCGTTCTTCACGTGTTCGCCGCCGGATACGATTTCGGGCTTGCCGACGAGTTCCATGGCATCCCCGTGCGCCTCGGCATACGCGATGATGTCGTGCACCAGGGTCGGCCAGCTCGACGACACGTTGGAGTCCACGAATGCCACGAAGCGATGGCGTTTGCCGGGCTCCTTGCGCAGCACGACCTGTTTGAAAATGGGATTGTCGCGGGCGAACAGATGTTCGGTGAAATACACCGGAAAATCGTAGCGCACCGCGAACTCCTGCTGATAGACAGCTTCAGAGTCGGGCAATCCCGTTTTCCTGACCAGTTCCATTTTTTATGACTTGTGGTTGCGGGAGGAGGTTCTCGTTCGCTTTACTTGAAAACAACCTCGCCGGCGCGCTGTTCGGCGGAGGGCACCTCGCCGACTTTCGGCGTCTGCCCGCGCAATACGGAATTGCCTTCGAACAGCATGCGCTGATCCACCGCTGCGGGATTGAGCCAGTGTTCTTCTTTCATCTGGCCGCTCTGGCCGAAGGCCTTCAGGGCATTGCCGTAGCAGATAGCCTCGACGTCTTTGGCGGATACGCCACGGTCCAGCATCAGGCGCGCGGTCTTGGGAACCGCCAGCGGATCGGACACGCCCCAGTCAGCGCTGGAGTCGATGAAAATCCGGTCGGAACCATACTTGCGGGCGATCTCGACCATGCGCTCGTTGCCCATCTTGGTATTCGGATAAATCGTGAACGCTGCCCAGAACCCGCGGTCGAGCACGTCCTTCACGGTTTCTTCGTTGTTATGGTCGATCACCACGCTGTTCGGCGCGACGCCCATTTCCACCGCCACTTCCATGCTCTTGATGGTGCCGCTCTTCTTGTCCCGGTGCGGCGTGTGGACCTGCACCAGCATGCCGAACTCCTTGGCCAGCGCCAGTTGCGCGCGGTAGTACTTGTCCTCGACCGGTGTCTGGTCGTCGTAGCCGATTTCACCCACCGCCACCACGCCTTCCTTCATCAGGTAACGCGGCAGAATTTCCAGCACCTGCTCGGCCAGAGCCTCGTTGTTGGCTTCCTTGCTGTTCAGGCCGATGGTGCAGTAGTGGTGGATGCCGAACTGCGCGGCACGGAAACGTTCCCAGCCCACCAGGCTGGACAGGTAATCGATGTAGCTGCCGATCTGCGTGCGCGGCTGCCCCAGCCAGAAGGCGGGTTCGATCAGCGCGACGATGCCCGCGGCGGCCATGCGCTCATAGTCGTCCGTGGTACGGGCACTCATGTGGATGTGCGGGTCGATGAATCGCATGGACTTCCTCCAGTAATCGGCGGGCTCAGGCAGGATTGGCGATCGCCTGCCAGCTCACCTTGTTTTCGGTTACGGCAAGCGAGAGATCCGGGTATGCCCATAATAGCCCGGTTGCCTCGGGATCGGGCGAGCTCGCCAGGGCCAATGCTGCGGCTGCGCGCTCGGGTCCGGTCCCCTTCTCCAGCACCCGACCGAGGTCGGCGAGCATGTCACCGGTCGCATGCGGCCCCACGCAGCGCCAAAGCTCGGGACTGACGGGCCGCCCCGCCGACCAGCGTTCGTGTGCGTAATCGCGCAGCATGCGCGCCAGTTCGGGATTTGATCGGCGGTCAAGGCCGACAATCGGATCAAGGCTAAGGCCTATGAACAGGGCTTTCAGCACCATCTGGTTCCAGGGCGCCTCCGGCAACTGTTCCGCAGGATAGGGATTGCGGTGCGCCACAGCCTGGAATACAGCCTTCATGTTGGTGCGCACCCCTTCCGCTGCGCGCAGCACATGGCGCGGCTGGTCCGGATAGAGGGGCAGCCCGCTGTAGAAAGCCACGAGTTCGCCGATGTCCGCGGTAATGCACAACTGATCCAGGCGCCGGGAAAAAGTCGGCCCGTCGCTGCCAGGCGCCAGCAGCAGATAAACGCGCGCGGCCTGGTCAAGACTCCAGTCGCGCGGATCCCAGCCAGGGCGTGCGATGGCAGCCTGCGCAAGTTCCGC
>JBKJUC010000060.1:0-27254 GCA_046590325.1 Burkholderiales bacterium
GTCGCAGCGTCGATGGGAATTGAGCGGTTCAGGCCCGCGAGGGGAAGAGGGACAACTGCTTGAAGGTTTTGGCTCCCCGACCTGGGCTCGAACCAGGGACCTGCGGATTAACAGTCCGTCGCTCTACCAACTGAGCTATCAGGGAACAGAAAGGCGCGTATCATAGCCATTCACCCCTGTACGGTCAACGTGCCTGCGGGCTGAAAACGCCCGCCGCAATTCCGCCGCCCCGCTTCCCCCGCTTGACAGGCCGTAACTGCGTCCCAAAGTAGAGATCTGGCAGAGATTTTGGGCCGGAATTCCGCCGGGAAGGGGTATTTCCGAATATTATTATTGTGCCGCGCACAGGCCAGCGAAGTCATATTTATTGTAGCCATGTCAGTCAATATCAAGACCCCCGAAGAGATTGAGAAAATGCGCACCGCCGGCCGCCTGGCCGCGGAGGTGCTCGACTTCATCGCGCCGCACGTCAAGCCCAATGTCACCACCGACCAGCTCGACGCGCTCTGCCATGACTATATGGTCAACGTGCAGAAGACCATCCCGGCCCCGCTCAACTACGCGCCGCCCGGATACCAGCCCTACCCGAAGTCGATCTGCACCTCGGTGAACCATGTGGTCTGCCATGGCGTACCCGGTTCCAAGAAGCTCAAAGCCGGCGATGTCATCAACATCGACATCACCGTGATCAAGGACGGATTCCACGGCGATACGAGCCGCATGTTCTACGTAGGTGAGCCTTCGATCCAGGCCCGCCGCCTGTCCGAGATTACGTACGAATGCATGTGGCGCGGCATCGGCGCAGTCCGTCCGGGGGCGTATCTGGGCGATATCGGCGAAGTCATCCAGTCGCATGCAGAGGAGCATGGGTTTTCTATCGTGCGGGAATTCTGCGGGCACGGCATCGGCCGCAGGTTCCACGAGGAGCCCCAGGTCCTGCACTATGGCCGTTCCGGCACCGGGCTCAAGCTGCAGGCCGGCATGATCTTCACGGTGGAGCCGATGATCAATGCCGGCAAGGCCGGCATCCGCCAGCTGGGCGATGGCTGGACGGTAGTCACCAAGGACCATTCCTTGTCTGCGCAATGGGAACATACGGTGCTGGTTACCGATCGCGGCTTCGAGGTGCTGACAATGTCGAACGGAGCACCGACACCTCCCGTTGTCTCTTCCTGATCATCCGCGCCGAATGTCGAGCGTCGCTGTCCAGCAAAGCGAGAAGGCCGGCCTGATGTCTTCAAAGGTCGCTGCCTGGCGCAAGCAGCTTGCCGACGGGCGCGAAGAACTCAAGACCGAATTTCTTCAGGCCGCGGATGTGCGCAAGGCCCTCGAGCGCCAGAGCGCCCTGGTCGACCGGACGCTCAAGGCGATCTGGGCCGAAACGGGCCAGTCCGCCAGGCTCGCCCTCGTTGCGGTCGGCGGCTATGGCCGCAACATGCTCTACCCTTATTCCGATGTCGACGTGCTCATCCTGCTTCCGGACCGTGTCGACGACGCCATGCGCGCCCGCGTCGAGGAACTGGTCGGCGTGCTATGGGACATCGGACTGGAGATCGGGCACAGCGTGCGCAACATCGCCGAGTGCGATGAAGAATCCCGGCGCGACATTACAGTGCAGACCACGCTGCTCGAGTCGCGCCCGGTCGCCGGCAACCGCAGATTGTTCAGCCGTTTTCGCAAGACTATCGAAGGCAGTCTCGACGTCGCCCTTTTCGTCGAGGCGAAACTCCTCGAGCAACAGCAGCGCCACACCCGCTTCAACAATACAGCCTACAACCTCGAACCCAACGTCAAGGAAAGCCCCGGCGGATTGCGAGACCTGCAGAACATCCTCTGGATCAGCCGTGCGGCCGGACTCGGCCACCGATGGAGCGACCTCACGCGCCACAAAATCCTGACGCGGGAAGAAGCCCGGCAGTTGAAGCGCCATGAAACCGTGCTGGCGGAATTGCGCGAACGGCTTCACTACCTGGCATCGCGCCGTGAAGACCGCCTGTTGTTTGATTTCCAGTCTGCCCTTGCGCAGCAGTACGGGCTTGCGGACACGGCTGCGCGGCGGGCAAGCGAGCAGGTGATGCAGCGTTTTTACACCACCGCAAAGGCTGTCCAGCTGCTCAATTCCATCATCCTGCAGAACCTGCGGGTTCGCATTTTTCCGCCCACGGATGCTGAGCCGAAGGTCATCAACGAAAGATTCCGGGTGCGGCACGAATTGCTCGAGGCCTCGTTCGGACTGTTCCGGCGCCAGCCTGCCGCGATTTTCGAAGCTTTCCTGCTGCTGCAGGATCATCCCGAGTTGAAGGGTTTCGCGGTACCGACCATGCGCGCGCTATGGCATGCGCGCGATCTCATCGATCCGGCGTTTCGCCGGGATCCGCAGAACCGGGCACGCTTCATGGAAATGTTGCGCCGGCCGTCGGGCCTCACACACACCCTCAGGCGCATGAACCAGTACGGGGTGCTCGGCCGCTACCTGCCCTCTTTCGGCCGTATCGTCGGACGCATGCAACACGATCTTTTCCATGTCTACACCGTGGACGAACACATACTCATGGTGGTGCGCAATCTGCGGCGCTTCGCGATGCCTGAAATGGCGCACGAATATCCCTTGTGCAGCCGCCTTTTCGCCGAATTTGAGCGGGCGCCGGACGTGCTCTACGTTGCCGGCCTGTTCCACGACATCGCGAAAGGCCGCGGCGGTGACCACTCAAAGCTGGGCATGGCCGATGCGAGGAAGTTTGCCAGGGATCACGGCCTGTCCTCGGCGGATGCCGACCTGGTCACCTGGCTGGTCGAACATCATCTGATCATGTCCGCGACTGCGCAAAAACAGGATCTGTCGGATGCCGATGTGATTCGGGCCTTCGCCGACAGGATGAAAGACGATCGCCATCTTGTCGCGCTGTATCTGCTTACCGTTGCGGACATTCGTGGCACCAGCCCGAAAGTCTGGAATGCCTGGAAAGCGAAGCTGCTGGAGGATCTGTTCCGCGCCACGCGCAGACTGCTCAACCCGGCCGAGGCGCCGGGTGAAAACACGCTGCAGGCACGGCAGGAGCGCGCGCTCGCGAAGCTGCGCGCCTATGCGATTCCCACCGATGCGCACCGCGAACTCTGGAGCAAGCTGGACGATTCCTACTTCCTGCGCCATGACGAGCAGGAGATCGTCTGGCACTCGCGCCTGTTGTATGCGAGGGTGAATACCGGAGAGCCCGTGGTGAAAGCACGTCTTTCACCTCTCGGCGAAGGCCTGCAGGTGATGATCTACAGCCACGACGAGAAATCTCTGTTCGCGCGCATTTGCGGTTTCTTCCAGAGCATCAGCTTCAACATCGTCGAAGCCAAGATCTATACGACGCGGCATGGCTATGCACTGGACAGTTTCCAGGTGATGGATCCTGCAAAGGAGACATCGCATTATCGTGACCTGATGAGCTACATCGAGCACGAGCTTTCGTCACAGCTGCGGGCGCATGCGGTGCTCCCGCTGCCCTCGAAAGGCCGGCCGTCGCGCCAGGTCAAGTACGTGACCATGACGCCGGAAGTGCATATCCGGCCGGACGAGAAAGGCGCCTTCTACTACCTGAGCGTGGTCGCGGGCGACCGTCCGGGACTTTTATACCGCATAGCCCGCGTGCTCGACGCGCATGGCATTAGCCTGTACAACGCCAAGATCAATACACTGGGGGAACGCGCCGAGGATACATTCCTGGTCACCGGCGAGGCGCTGACGGACACCAAGAAAGTCGTGCAACTGGAAGCGGAGCTTGTACACGAGCTGCAGCCGCAGTAAAGACGGCGTCAGTCGTCGTTGATTTCCTGGCCGGGAAATAATTCCTCGTTAAAGCCAAAATTGCGCAGGTCGCGAATTCGCATCGGGTAAAGGATACCCTGCAGGTGGTCGGTTTCATGCTGGACCACGCGGGCGTGGAATCCCGAAACCGTGCGGTCTATCGGATTGCCGAACTGATCGAATCCGCGATAACGCAGTTGCACATGGCGGGGCACGATGCCGCGCATGCCCGGCACCGAGAGGCAGCCTTCCCATCCCTCCTCCATTTCCTCCCCAACCGAGTCGAGCACCGGATTGACCAGGACCGTGTAAGGCACCTGTTCCGCGTCTGGATATCGCGGATTGAAGCCGATGCCGAAAATCACCACCTGGAGCAGCGCGCCGATCTGGGGTGCCGCGATGCCGGCGCCGTTCTTCGCGCGCATCGTATCGTCCATGTCCTGGATCAGGGCATGAAGATGCGGTGTGTCGAACTCTGTTACCGGGGCCGAGCGTTCGATCAGACGCGGGTCGCCCATGCGCAACACCGGTCTAATCATCCTGCTCCACCAGCTTTCCCAGCAGCGCCCGGACTTTGACCATCGAAGATTTCAGGACGGCGTTGATCTGATCTAGGTGAATGCCTTCGCTGCTTTCACCCCGGCCGGCCGCATGGTTGACCACGACCGCGACGGCCGCGTAACGCATGCCGAGTTCCCGGGCGAGGCCTGCTTCGGGCATGCCCGTCATGCCGACCATGTCGGCGCCGTCCCGCTCCAGCCTGTCGATTTCCGCCGCCGATTCCAGACGCGGGCCCTGCGTCGTAGCGTAGACCCCGCCGTCCACGATGGGCTGCCCGCTTTTGCCGGCGACCTCGACCAGCCTGCGGCGCAGGATTTCGCAATAAGGATGGGTGAAATCGACATGCGTGACCGGCTCATCGGGGCCGTCAAAATAAGTGTGCTTGCGGCCATAGGTGTAGTCGAGGATCTGTTTTGGAACCACCAGAGATCCCGGTACCAGATCCGGGCGTATGCCCCCCACCGAGGCAACTGAAACCACCTTGCTCGCCCCCTGCGCCTGCAGTGCCCAGACATTGGCCTGGTAGTTCACCGCGTGCGGAGGAATGGTATGGCCGTATCCGTGCCGGGCCAGGAAGATGACGTCGCGACCGTTCAGTTTTCCAAACGTCAGCGGCCCGGAAGCTTCGCCATAGGGCGTGCGCACCACCTGCCGATGCGTCAATTCCAGATTCGCGAGCTGCGTCAGGCCGGTACCGCCGATGATTGCAAGCATGGATTCCTTCAGGACTTCAGGGCGTAGATCGCTGGCAGATTGCGCCAGTACTCGTTCACATCCATGCCGAACCCGAATACATAGCGGTCCGGCACCCGCACGCCGACAAAATCTGCGCTGATGGGTTTGGGGCGGCCGATTTCCTTGTCCGCGAAAACGGCACTGTAGAAGTGGCCAACCCCCTCTCCAAGCAGGCGCTCACGGATCGCCGCCAGGGTATTGCCCTCGTCGAGGATGTCATCGAGCACCAGCACCGTGCGCCCGCGAAGGTCGGAGCGTGGCGCCACCTTCCATTCAACCTGTGCACCGCGTGTCTGGCCGTTGTAACGGCTGACGTGAAGATAGTCGAACTCGAGAGGGAAACGCAGCATCGGCAGAAGATGCCCGGTAAAGACGACCGCGCCGCCCATGACGGGCAGGATCAGCGGATTGGAGTCGGACAGTTTCGCGGTAATTTCCGCGGCCATGCGCTCGAGCTCCGCTTTGATTTTTCGTTCAGGACAAATCAGTTCGGCAGAATCGAGAACGCGACGGGCCTCTTGCTTATCCACCTGTACTCCGCTTTCCAGCCGGTTCATTCAGCGAATCGAGGAACATCGAAAAATCAACGCCGATCTCCGGGTGACGCATGGCGTACAGCACGTTTGCCTTGAGATATCCCAGTTTAGAGCCGCAGTCGTAGCGGATGCCCTGGAATTCAAAGGCAAGCGCGCGTTGCTCGCCCAGCAACGCGGCAATGCCGTCCGTCAACTGGATTTCGCCCCCGGTGCCGGGCTTCACGCGTTCCAGGTGCCCGAATATTTCGGGCGTGAGGATGTAGCGCCCGACGACCGCCAGGCTGGATGGTGCCACTTCCGGTTTGGGTTTTTCCACGATGCCGGTAATGCGATGCATGCCGCGTTCACCAGGTTCCGTCTTGACGATGCCGTAACTGGAGGTCTCTTCACGCGGAACGTTCTGCACCGCGAGCAGCGAGCAGCGTTCGCTGGCATAAACGTCGACCATCTGTTTCATGACGGGCGGATTGCTGTCTATCAGATCGTCGGCCAGGATGACGGCGAAAGGTTCATTTCCGACCACCGGCCGCGCGCAGAGGATGGCATGGCCCAGGCCGAGGGCTTCCTGCTGGCGCACGTAAATGCAACTGACATGCTTGGGCAGGACATCCTGCGCCTGCTTCAGCAGCGCGAGCTTGCCATGCGATTCCAGTTCGGCCTCGAGTTCGTAAGCCTTGTCGAAATGGTCTTCGATGGCGCGCTTGTTGCGGCCGGTGATAAACACCATCTGGGTGATGCCGGCAGCGACCGCTTCCTCGACCGCGTACTGGATCAGCGGCTTGTCCACCACCGGCAGCATTTCCTTGGAGCTGGCTTTTGTCGCCGGCAGGAAACGCGTGCCCAGTCCCGCGACGGGAAAAACAGCTTTGGTGATCTTGTTCAAATTTGCTCCTGCGGCACCGGACGGAGTAAACCGGCCCAGGTTAGGGTTGAAGTAATTTTAGCAACCCTCGTTCGTCCAGCACAGTGACGCCGAGTTCCCGCGCCTTCTCCAGTTTGCTGCCCGGATGTGCGCCGGCGACAACATAGTCGGTCTTTTTCGACACGCTGCCCGTCACCTTACCGCCTTTTGCCTCGATGCGCTCTCTGGCCTCGTCACGCGTGAGATTCGGCAGCGTCCCGGTGACCACGAAGGTCTTGGAGGCCAGCGGCAAGGGTGCGGCCCTTATGACGGCGGTCTCGGACCAGGCTACGCCGACCGCGCGCATCTGGGCAATGACATCGCGGTTGCGCGGCTCGCGGAAAAAATGCGCAATGCTCTGCGCGACCACGGGCCCGACGTCGGGCGCTTCCTGCAATTGCGTATCGTCCGCCTCCATCAACGCATCGAGCTTGCCGAAATGCCTGGCCAGGTCCTTGGCTGTCGCCTCTCCCACGTTGCGGATGCCCAAGGCAAATATGAATCGCGGCAGCGTGGTCTTCTTGCTCTTGTCGATGCCTTCGAGCAGGTTTGCCGCCGATTTCTCCGCCATGCGTTCCAGCTTCGAGAGTGTCGCCAGATCAAGGCGGTAAATATCCGCAAGTGTCGTGACCAGCTCCTGGTCGATCATCTGGTCGACCAGCTTCTCTCCCAGCCCTTCGATGTCCATCGCGCGGCGTCCGGCAAAATGAAGCACGGCCTGCTTGCGCTGCGCCGGACAAAAGAGGCCGGCGGTGCAACGCGTAACCGCTTCGCCTTCCAGCCTTTCGACCCGAGAGTTGCAGACCGGGCATTGTTCCGGCATGCGGAAAGCCCTCACATCCCCGGGCCGGCGTTCCATAACAACGCTGACGACTTCCGGGATGACATCGCCTGCGCGGCGCACGACCACGTAGTCACCGACGTGGACGTCCTTGCGCCGGACCTCGTCCTCGTTGTGCAGCGTCGCGTTGGTAACGGTCACGCCGCCGACGAACACCGGTGCAAGCCGCGCAACAGGGGTCAGCGCGCCGGTACGGCCGACCTGAACGCCGATGTCCAGCACCTGTGTAATTTCCTCCTGGGCAGGATATTTATGGGCCACGGCGAAACGCGGCGCGCGCGAGACGAATCCCAGATGCACCTGGCTGGCCAGATCGTTAACCTTGTAGACCACGCCGTCGATCTCAAACGGCAGCGAGGCCCGGAGGCTTCCAATGCGGCCGTAATAGCCAAGCAGTCCGGCGACGCCTGTCACTACGTCGCGCTCACCGGCAACAGGAAAACGCAGGGACTCGAGATAGTCGAGTTGCCCGCTATGCCGGTCGCGCGGCACATCGGCGCCTTCGGCTTTGCCGATCCCATAGGCAAAGAAGGTGAGGCGACGGCCGGCGGTGATCCGGGAATCGAGCTGGCGCAACGCTCCTGCCGCGGCGTTGCGGGGATTCGAAAATTCCTTCTCTCCTTTGTCGCGCTGGATGCTATTCAGGGCGTCAAAATCACGTTTGAGCATCAGGACTTCACCCCGCACCTCCAGAAACGAGGGAAGGCGTTTGGCTTCCAGCCGCAACGGAATCGCCCGCACGGTGCGCAGGTTCAGGGTGACGTCCTCGCCGGTGAATCCATCACCCCGGGTCGCCCCCATGGAAAAGATACCGTTCTCATAGGTCAGGGTTATGGCCAAGCCGTCGAATTTGGGTTCCACGGCATACTCCTGCTCCAAATCGCTTTCCAGTCCCTCGCGCACCCGCCGGTCGAAGGCCTCGACCTCACCAGTCTCGAATGCGTTGTTCAGGGACAGCATCGGCGTGACATGCGCAACCGCCGAGAATGCCGGCAATGGGGCCGCACCGACGCGCTGCGTGGGCGAATCCGGTGTGGCCAGACCGGGATACTGCTGCTCGAGGTCCTGCAGATCGCGGAACAGCCGGTCGTACTCCGCATCCGGAATGGTCGGCACGTCCCTGGCGTAGTAGTTATGGTTTGCGAGTTCGAGTTCGCGCCGCAGCCGCTGGGCACGGGCGGTGATCGCGGCAGGAACGGCCATCAGGAGAACAGTCTTAGCGCGAGCGGGCTGCCCGGTTGGATGCCGCGGTGTTCCATGGCGGCGTAGATCGCGCGCAACTGGTTGCGTATCTTGTCCAGGCCGGTGTCGTTGAGCAGCACCCGATTGTCGTCGGCAAGCATGCCGTCCAGCGAATCGGCCATGCTGCGGCTGATCGCGACCATGCGGTCAAAAGCCTTGAGGCCGTTGCCTACCCTGGGCACGTCCAGCAGGAATGTAACGCCCGGCGTAATCATGGAGCGGATCTTGTCGATCAGGAAGGGATCGGATTCCTGGTTGTCGAGCGCGAACAGGCTGCCGCCATGTTCGTCGGCAAAATGGAAAACGCCGTCCGGCCCCAAACGGAAACCGGCGGCTTCGGCGAGCGCGCGGATCTTGGTGCCATGGAACATCTGCCCGGTACGGGCAATGACGTTGATACCCACCACGACGTCCACCTCGGCACAAAATTCATCAAGCTTCGCGGCCTGTTGCAATGCTGGTGCAAATTCGGGCAGATCGGCAATGGCCGACATCTGATGCGCTGACTCGCGCATGGCTTCGCCGAACATCTGCAATTGTTCCTGAGTCACCGGCCCGGACCGGTCCACCAGCTGGATCGCCGCCCTCACCGCGGTGTAGCGCGCCGCATCGGGTGTCAGCGGGCCCCATGTCTTGGTCTGGTAGTCGAACCCGCTGTACACGATTCGCCTGCCGAGGTCGACGAGTTGCTGCTGTAGCTTCGTCAGGTGTTCGACCACGACGAATTCGCCGGCGCGCATTTCCACGATGTAGTCCACTTCGGGTTGGGGCAGCGCCGTGTCGAGGGCAACCGCGTCGAGGGCAACCGGCCGTGCGCGAGGCTCCTGGGACGCCGCTTCAAGCTGCGGCTCCATGCGGGGCTCAATCCTCTGTTCGTGTTCGTCGGCTTGTGTAGGGCGCGCTGGCGTCGGCGGCGTGGCAGACGCCTGCTGATCCAGCAGGATGTCGTCATGGCGGCTGACGAAGGACTCCTCCGCGCCACGGCGAAACTGCCGCTCCTGCCACCAGTTGAAAGCGAACACCGACGCCACGACGAGAACGCCCAGCATGCCCAGGCCGATCTGCAGGTCGCTCATGGTCCGGTGCCCTCGCGCAGTCGGCCAGGCAGCATCAGGCGGCCGCTTCCTCGCGCATGCGCAGGGCTTCCTCGACGTCCACGGCCACGACCCGCGACACACCCTGCTCCTGCATGGTAACGCCGATGAGCTGATTGGCCATTTCCATCGTGATCTTGTTGTGGGTGATGAACATGAACTGGGTATTGCCGGCCATTTTCCTGACCAGGTTGCAGAAGCGCTCGGTATTGCTGTCGTCGAGCGGCGCATCCACTTCGTCGAGCAGGCAGAATGGCGCCGGATTGAGCTGGAACATCGAGAATACCAGCGATAGGGCCGTCAGCGCCTTTTCACCCCCGGACAACAGGTGAATGGACGAATTGCGCTTGCCGGGGGGGCGGGCGATCACCTGCACGCCGGCGTCGAGAATCTCTTCTCCGGTCATCAGTAGCTTTGCGTCCCCGCCGCCGAACAGGGCCGGGAACATTTCGCCGAAGTGTTTGTTTACCGTGTCGAACGTCGCCTGCAGCCGTTCACGGGTTTCCCGGTCTATCTTGCGGATGGCGGTTTCCAGGGTTTCCACAGCCTCCGTCAGGTCCTGGGATTGCGAATCCAGATACTGCTTGCGTTCGCGCGAGCTCGCCAGTTCTTCCAGCGCCGCCAGGTTGACGGCACCCAGGCTGGCAATGTCTTCGTTGAGGCGGTTGATCTCGGCCTGAAGCTTGCTCGCCCTCACCCCGTCTTCCAGCAATGGAAGCAGCGCCGGCTCGTCGGCGCCAGCCTCGTTAAGCTGCAATGCGTAACTTTCTTCCGACAGGCGTGCCTCCTGCTCCTTGAGCCGCAACTCGCCAATGCGTTCACGCATTGGCGCCAGCTTCTGCTCCGAAGCCAGACGCTCCTGTTCAGTTTCCCGCAACTTTGCGTCGGCACCTTCCAGTTCGTTTCTGGCGTGCTTCAGGGCTTCCTCGCGCTGGGCACGAAGACCGAGCTGGGTCTGCAACTGTTCCTGGAACGCCGTTTCGTCCGCCTTGGCGATTTCCGCTGAAAGGTTTCCGGCGTCGATTGCAAGGCGCTGAAGTATCTGAGAAATAACTTCAACTGACGAATCTATATCAATAATTCTATTGGCTATAGTTTTTGTCTGGAATTGCGATTCCTGATGCTGGCGTTCGAGCTGACGCACCGCCTCCCGGCCACCCTGCAACGCCGATTCGACTTCGTCGAAGGCGACCCGTGCGACCTCGACACCCGCGTTCAGTCCATCCATACCGGTCGCTAGAGCCGCGATTTCCCGGTTGGCCTGGCCTTGCTGAGCGGATTCGCGATCGAGCTCGGCGTCGATTTCCGCCAGTTCTGCCACGATCTGTTCCCCGCGGGCCTTGAGCCGTTCCGCTTGCTGGGACAGCCGCACGTGGTCGATCTTCATCTGGTGATGGTTTTCCTGCAGTTCGCCGACCACGCGCCGCAGCCTTTCGGCCTCGGCGCGTCGGTCGTCATACCCCGATTTGCGCGAAACCACTTTGTCCCGCAATGAGGCAACGCTTTCGTCCACCCCGTTGCGCTCGGCGAACAGCGCCTCGATTTCGCGCTGGCGCGAGAGGATGCCGTGAACTTCCGAATCAGCGGCGTGGAAGCTCATGCTGCTTGCCGTAAACATGTGTCCCTGCGCGGTCACCAACAGCGTGCCTGGTGCCAGATTGCGGGCGAGATCCAGGCCTTGGTGTGCATCCGGCAACACATAAACACCGGCCAGCCAGTCCGCCAGTACAGTGGAGAGCCTCCCATCCGTGCAGGTGATGTAGTCCGCCAGGCGCTCCAGTCCCTGGGCGGCGGGCGTGAAAGCCGCCGCCGTGCCCCCCAACTGGTGAAAAGATACTTTTCCTGGGGGCGCGGCGGACAGCCAGTGGTCGATCTGGGACAGGTCTTCCAGTCCGATACTGTTGAGGCGCTCCCGCAACACAGCCTCCAGCGCGTCTTCCCAGCCTTCCCTGACGCGCAGGCCCTGCCATAGGTGCGGGGTCCTGCGCAGCTCATGGCTGTCCAGCCAGGGTTCGAGGTCGCCCGCGCGGCTGACCTGGTCCTGCAGTGACTGCAGCGCGGTAAGGCGCGCATCAAGCTGGTTGAGACGTTGTTGGGTTTGTTCGGCTTCCTGCTCCGCCCCGCGCAGGGCCTCTTCCAGGCCGGGAAGATCCCCTTCGCAGGCCTCGAGCGCCTCCCGCTGTGCGGCGAGCTGGTAAGTCAGTTCGTCGATTTCTTTCTCCAGGCGCACCAGCTCGCTGAGGTTCGGCACTTCCAGGCCGTCCCGTTCTTCTTCAAGGCGGGCGCGCCGGACCGTGAACTGCTGCAGCAGCTTTTCGGTGTGACCCTTGCGCGCCGCCTCCAGCTGAAGCTGCTGTTCGGCCTGGGTGAGGGTCTGGCGTGCCTGCGCGAGCCGGCCCTGCGCCTCGCGATGCGCCTCTTCGGCTGCCGGTAAAGCATCCTTGGCCGCCTTCAATTCGCCTTCCAGGGCGGCGAGCTGTTCCTGGGCCAGTACCAGCGACCGTTCGTTCTCGCTGCGCGCGCCCTGCTGCGACTGGCTGCGCTGGCGTTGCTCCATTTCCTGGGCCCGGACCGACGCCAGTTGCTGCTCCGCACGGTTACGACTGTCTCTCAGGTGCTGGATCTGCTGCTCGATGCGGGCGATCTCGGCGTTGACCTCGTAGAGCACACCTTGCGCCGCATGCGCCGCATCCGACGCGCTGAAATGCCCGGTGCGCAGGTCTTCAACTCGTTTTTCCGTGTCCCGGAGCCGCGCGGTTTCCGCTTCCAGTTCGATCACGGTGGCCTCGATATCGCGGGCGATCCGTGTGTGCTGGATGCCGGCGTCGCGCTTGCGCAGCAGCCACAGCAGCTGCTGGGTGCGCTTGAGCCCCGCTTCGAACTCGCGATAGCGGGCGGCCTTCTCGGCCTGCGACTCCAGGTGCTCGAGCTGCTTGCCAAGTTCCAGGCGAATGTCCTCCACGCGCAACAGGTTCTCGCGGGTGTCTTCCAGGCGCAGTTCGGTTTCGCGGCGGCGCTCGCGGTATTTCGACACGCCGGCCGCTTCTTCCAGGAAGTTTCTCAGATCCTCGGGACGCGCTTCGATGATGCGCGAGATCATGCCCTGCTCGATGATCGCGTAGCCGCGCCCACCCAGCCCGGTGCCGAGGAAGATGTCGGAGACGTCCCGCCGGCGCACGTGCATGTTGTTGAGGAAGTAGGACGACTCCCCTTCGCGCTCGAGCACGCGCTTGACCGAGATCTCGGAGTATTGCGCCCAGGGTCCGGTGAGCTTGCCGAGGCTGTTGTCGAAAATGAGTTCGACGCTGGCGCGGCCGACCGGCTTGCGCTCGCCGGAGCCGTTGAAAATCACGTCCTGCATGTTTTCGCCGCGCAACTGCTTCGCGGACGACTCGCCGAGCACCCAGCGCACGGCGTCGATTACATTGGACTTGCCGCAACCGTTGGGACCCACGACCCCAACCAGTTGGCCGGGCACGGGGATGTGTGTGGGGTCAACAAAGGACTTGAAGCCGGCGAGCTTGATGTGGGTGAGGCGCACTATTCGGGACTTTATAAAGGCTTATAATTTCAGCGGATATCCATAAAACAAGCGCCTGGGGCCCAAAGTTGAGGACCAGGCGCACTTTTTTCCGCTCGTATTTTAACAACCTAATCGCCCCCCGAGAAATGCCGAGTAAGCCCTCATCGAAGCTGGAAACCTTTCCCAACCCTAATTCGTCCCGGGATTACCTGATTCATATGGAGATTCCGGAGTTCACCTGTCTTTGCCCGAAAACCGGACAGCCCGATTTCGCCACTTTGCTGCTCGACTATATTCCGGACGCGAAATGCATCGAACTGAAGAGCCTGAAGCTCTACATCTGGTCCTACCGCGACCAGGGCGCATTCCATGAGGCGGTGACCAACAGAATTCTCGACGACCTGGCCACCGCAATCCGGCCGCGTTTCATGCGCCTCACAGCGCGCTTCTACGTTCGCGGCGGCATTTTCACCACCGTGATGGCCGAGCATCGCAAGAAAGGCTGGAAGCCGGCGCCACGCGTCGCGCTGGAAGATTTCGAGCCCGCCGCGAGCGTTCGCTGAAAGGCTCGCGGATTCTTTCTGGACAGCGGATTTGCCGCCGGCAATTTGTACTTTTGCGCCTGCGATCCCCCTTTATAATTCCTGCGGTTTTGGCCGGCAGGCGCGACACAGGCAGACAACGAAGATCCGAATGAATCCGAACCTGGAAAAGCTTCAACCCTATCCGTTCCAGAAGCTGGCGGCACTGCTTGCCGGTGCCAGGGCCAACGGCGACCTGCGCCCGATCAGTCTGTCCATCGGCGAACCCAAGCACGCCACCCCGCAATTCATTCTCGACGCTCTGACCGAAAACCTTGGCGGATTGTCGAGCTATCCGGCAACTCTGGGCAGCGAAGCGCTGCGTGCCGCGATTGCCGGATGGATCGAACGCCGGCATAGGGTGCCGCCGGTGGATCCGGCAAAGCAGGTGCTGCCGGTGCTCGGCAGCCGCGAGGCCCTTTTCGCATTCGCGCAATCCGTGGTGGACGCATCGGCCGGCAAGCCCGTCGTGGTAGCGCCCAACCCGTTCTACCAGATCTACGAAGGGGCCGCCCTGCTCGCAGGCGCCGAGCCGCAGTTCCTGAACACGCTGCCGGAAAAGCGCTTCGCCATGGATTTCCAGCAATTGCCGGAATCGGTATGGCAGCGCACCCAGCTCGTCTATGTGTGTTCGCCGGCGAATCCCACGGGCGCCGTGATGCCGATGGCGGAATGGGAGCAGTTGTTCGACCTGTCCGATCGCCACAATTTCATCATTGCGTCCGATGAATGCTATTCGGAGATTTATTTCGACGAGCAACAGCCGCCGCTGAGCGGGCTGGCGGCGGCGCATCGCCTGGGCCGCGTCGGCTATCCGCGGCTGGTAAGTTTCGGCAGCCTGTCGAAGCGTTCAAACGTGCCGGGGATGCGCTCGGGATTCGTTGCCGGCGATGCGGAGATCCTGAAGAAATTCCTGCTGTACCGCACCTACCATGGCAGCGCCATGGGCACCGCGATCCAGGCCGCCAGCGCCAAAGCCTGGCAGGACGAGGAACACGTCCGCGACAACCGCAGGCTTTACCGGGAGAAGTTCGACAAGGTGGTGTCGATTCTGGCGGAAGTCATCGACGTATCCCTGCCCGACGCGGCCTTCTATCTCTGGCTGCGTACGCCCATTGACGACACTGAATTCGCTAAACGCTTGTTCGAACAATATAATGTGTCTGTCGTACCGGGCAGTTACCTGGCCAGGGAAGTGCGTGGCGTGAATCCGGGCAGGGACTTCGTACGCATTGCGCTGGTGGCTCCCGTTGAGGAATGCGTGGAAGCGGCGCAGAGGCTGAAACAGTTTTACGCTCAACTTTTACAAGGGAAAAACAAGAATGACGGATCTGCAGTCGGTCATCGAGAAAGCGTTCGATAACCGCGCCAATATCTCTCCGAAGAACGCCGAGCCCGCACTCAAGGAAGCTGTTGCCGAAGCCATCAGCGGTCTGGATGCCGGTCGGCTGCGCGTGGCGGAAAAATCGGGATCGGACTGGATCACGCACCAGTGGCTCAAGAAAGCCGTGCTCCTCTCGTTCCGGCTGGAGGACAACCAAGTCATCCGCGACGGCTACACTAACTATTTCGACAAGGTCCCCGCGAAGTTCGCCGACTACGGCGACGCGGATTTTCGCGCGGGCGGATTCCGGGTCGTTCCCAACGCAGTGGCGCGCCGCGGATCCTTCATCGCGAAGAACGTAGTGCTCATGCCCTCGTTCGTAAACATCGGCGCTTACGTGGACGAAGGCACAATGGTCGACACCTGGGCGACGGTGGGTTCCTGCGCCCAGATCGGCAAGAATGTGCACCTCTCGGGCGGCGTGGGGATCGGCGGCGTGCTGGAACCCGTACAAGCGAACCCCACCGTGATCGAAGACAACTGTTTCGTCGGCGCCCGCTCGGAAGTCGTCGAGGGCGTCATCGTCGGCGAAGGCTCGGTGATCTCGATGGGCGTGTACATCGGCCAGAGCACGAAGATCTTCAACCGGGAGACCGGCGAAACGAGTTATGGGCGGATTCCACCCGGCTCGGTCGTGGTGTCCGGCAACCTGCCCTCGGCGGACGGAAAGTACAGCCTTTACTGCGCGGTCATCGTCAAGCAGGTCGACGCCAAGACCCGCGCCAAGACCAGCATCAATGAGCTCCTCCGTGGCATCTAGTTTCCGGAGCCCGCAGATCGTGCCGTGCGGATCGGCATGACCGTCTAATCGATCGAGGCCACCATGTTCCTCACCCCGTTGTTCAAGCTGATGGCGGAAAAGCAGGCTTCCGACCTGTTCATCTCCGCCGGCGCGCCGGTATCCATCAAGATCCTCGGCAACATCATGCCGGTCAATGCGCAGATGATCGATCCCGAGGCTGCTCGCAAGATCGCCTACGAGATCATGACCGACAAGCAGGTGCGCGAGTTCGAGGAAACCATGGAGATGAACTTCTCCTACGTGGTCCCGGACACCGGCCGTTTCCGCGTGAACATTTTCCGCCAGCGCGGCAACGTCGCCATGGTGGTGCGCTTCCTCAAGAGCGGCACGCCGGGCATCGACAAACTCAAGCTGCCCGCCATACTCAAGGAACTGGTCATGGAGAAGCGCGGCTTCGTCGTCGTGGTGGGCTCCACCGGATCGGGCAAGTCGACCACCCTGGCGGCGATGATCGAGCACCGCAATGCGCTCAAGGCCGGCCACATCCTGACCATCGAGGATCCGATGGAGTTCGTGTTCCGCAACGACAAGTGCGTGATCAACCAGCGCGAAGTCGGCACCGATACCCGATCCTACGAGAATGCGCTGGTCAACGCGATGCGCGAAGCCCCCGACATGATGATGATCGGCGAAATACGCGACCGCCAGACACTGCAGCACGCCCTGCTCTATGCCCAGACCGGTCACCTCTGCATCTCGACCCTGCACGCGAACAACAGCTACCACGCGCTGAACCGCATCATCAACTTTTTCCCTTATGAGGCACGCACCTCGCTGCTCTCGGACCTGGCCATCAGCCTGAAGGCGATCATTTCCCAGCGCCTGGTGAAGGCCAACGACGGCACGCTGGTGGCGGCGGTTGAAGTGATGCTCAACACCAAACATGTCGCCGAACTCATCAAGAAGGGCGAAATCGACCAGATCAAGGACGCGATGGAGCAAAGCCTTTCCCCCGGGTCGAAGACCTTCGAACAGGCCCTGTTCGAGCTGTTCATGGCGGGAACGGTGTCCAAGGACGAGGCCCTGAAGAACTCGGATTCCGCAACCAACCTGTCCTGGTTGATCAACAACTACGAGCAGAAAGCCTCCGGCAAGATTGGCGAAAGTCCCACCAGCCGCATTTCGATCAAGCCCGGTGCCGGCTATTCGCTGAGCGAAATCAAGCTGAACATGGATACCGACAAGAAGTGAGCCCGCAATCTGGCGGTCCGTGCTGATGCCGGATTCCGCAACTGTGTCCGCAGCAACCTTCGATCTGGCGCGTGAACTGATTTCGCGCAGTTCGGTCACGCCCAACGATGCGGGCTGCCAGGAAGTTGTGCGGCAGCGCCTGATCCACGTCGGTTTCAAGGCAGAACCGATGCGCTTCGGCGATGTCGATAATCTCTGGATACGACGCGGCACTACGGCACCGCTGGTCTGCTTCGCCGGCCATACCGACGTGGTTCCGACCGGACCGCTCGACCAATGGCACTCGGACCCGTTCAAGCCCGAAGTGCGCGACGGCGTACTCTACGGTCGCGGCGCGGCCGACATGAAATCGTCGATTGCCGCGTTTGTCACCGCTACGGAGCGGTTCGTCACTGAACATCCCGATCATCCCGGCTCCATCGCCCTGCTCATCACCTCCGACGAGGAAGGCATCGCCACGGACGGCACCGTCAAAGTGGTCGAAAAACTGAAGGCGCGCGGCGAAGTACTCGACTATTGTCTCGTCGGCGAACCATCTTCGGTCAATCGCCTCGGCGACACCATGAAAAATGGCCGCCGCGGATCGCTTTCCGGCGAACTGCTGGTGCGCGGGGTGCAAGGCCACATCGCCTATCCCCAGCTCGCGCGCAATCCCATCCATTTGTTCGCGCCAGCCCTGGCCAAACTCGCGGCGGCGGAATGGGACGAGGGCAATGAATACTTTCCGCCCACGACCTGGCAGATTTCCAATATTCACGCCGGGACTGGCGCCAACAATGTGATCCCGGGCGACTTGAAGGTGTCCTTCAATTTCCGCTTTTCCAGCGTCAGCAGCGTCGAATCGCTCAAGCATCGGGTCCATACGATCCTCGACCGGTACGGGTTCGACTACAAGCTCGACTGGTGGCTGTCCGGAAATCCTTTCATCACGCCCCGCGGCAGGCTGGTGGATTGCCTGAGCCGTGCCGTCGAGGGTGAGCTCGGCTATCGCCCGGAGTTGTCCACCAGCGGCGGCACGTCCGACGGCCGCTTCATTGCCCAGATCTGCCCGGAACTGGTCGAACTCGGTCCGATCAACGCTTCGATCCACAAACTGAACGAACACATCGCGCTGGCTGATCTGGATGCGCTGTCGCGCATTTACCAGCGGGCACTCGCGGACCTGCTGCTGGATGTTCGCTGAGGCCGCCGGGCACCTGCGCACGCTGCGCGACTGGCTGCGTTTCGCCGTCAGCCAGTTCAGCGCCGCCGGACTCGCCTACGGCCAGGGCAGCACCAACGCCTATGATGAAGCCGCTTATCTCATCCTCCACACGCTGCACCTGCCGCTGGACCGGCTCGAGCCTTTCCTCGATGCCGCGCTGACTCCCCAGGAAGCCCAGGCGGTTGCGAAAGTGCTGCAAAGGAGAATCGATGAGCGCATTCCCGCCGCCTATCTGACCAACGAAGCCTGGCTAGGGGAGTTCCGCTTCTATGTCGACCAGCGGGCGATCGTGCCGCGGTCCTACATCGCGGAAGTGCTGCCACAGGGATTGGAGCCCTGGCTGGGCGATGGCACGGTAAGTCGCGCGCTGGACCTGTGCACCGGCTCAGGATGCCTTGCCGTGTTGCTGGCCCTCGCGTTTCCGGATGCGGAAGTGGATGCGACCGAGCTGTCAGCCGATACCATTGAAGTCGCGAAAAGGAACGTCGCCGACTATGCGCTCGGGAAGCGCGTCCATTTGCACAAGGGAGACTTGTTTGCCGGCCTGCGGGGACCTTATCAGGTCATCATCTCCAACCCGCCTTACGTGAATGCGGAATCGATGGCGCGGTTGCCCGCAGAATTCAGGGCAGAGCCCGAAGCCGCGCTGGCTGCGGGTGAGGACGGGCTGGATATCGTGCGCCGCATCCTGGCGGAAGCGGGTTCAAGGCTGGCGAAGACAGGCGTCCTGGTGGTCGAGATCGGCCACAACCGCGAAGCGCTGGAGCGGGCCTATCCGGGCCTGCCGTTCACCTGGCTCGAGACTTCGGGCGGTGACGGTTTTGTGTTCCTGTTGAACGCCGCGGAGTTGAACGCCGCGGAGTTGAACGAGTAGGAGCGGGTTCGCCAGGTTCGTCGTCTTCCAGCGCCGGGCTGCCCACCCAGTCCAGCAGCATCTTGATGTCCGCTTCCTTGAGTTCGACCCACTCGCCCCGCTTCAGGCGCGGCGGCAGGTCGACGATCCCGAAGCGCACGCGCATCAGCCGGCTCACCTGGATGCCCAGGGCTTCGAACATGCGGCGCACCACCCGGTTGCGGCCTTCCTTGAGAATGACGCGATACCAGCGGTTGCGGCCCTCGCCACCCTGTTCGTCGAGTTGATCGAACTTCGCGTCGCCATCCGACAGCCGTACGCCCTTCTTGAGTTCCGCGACCTGTGCCGGACTCAATGCCCCGAACAACCGCACCGCATACTCGCGCTCGACTTCGAAGCGGGGGTGCATCAGGCGGTTCGCGAGTTCGCCGGAGGTGGTGAAGATCAGCAGCCCGCCGGTATTGAAATCGAGACGGCCGATGGCCAGCCATTTGGCGCTGCGGATCACCGGCAGCTTCTCGAACACGCTGCGGCGGCCCGCCGGATCGTCACGGCTGACGATCTCGCCTTCCGGCTTGTGATAAAGGATGACGCGCGGCAGGCGCGTCGTGACCTGGAACTTGATCTGGCGGCGGCCGACCTGGATCTGGTCCTCGGTCGTCACGCGCGATCCCAGCGTTGCAACCGCGCCGTTGACCTTGACCTTGCCGGTCTTGATGATTTCCTCCATGGCCCGTCGCGAGCCCAGGCCCGCCTGCGCCAGCACTTTCTGCAGCTTCTGCGAACGGTCGGGTGCTGCGGGTGGCAGTGCCGCCGGAGGCTTTGGCGGCCGCCTGCCACCGGCGCCGGATTTCCGGCCCTGACCCTTCGCCACAGCCGGCGTGCTTTTCGGTGTGCGCCTGGACGAGGCGCGGCGCTGCTTGACCGGTTCGGGCGCGGCGGACACTAAGCTGGTCTCCGTTCGATTACCGCCTGTGCCAGCGTGCCACTGTCCACGTGTTCCAATTCCCCTCCCACTGGTAGTCCCCTGGCAATGCGCGTCACTTTGATTCCTCGCGGCGTCAACAACTCGCCGATGTAATGGGCCGTAGCTTCACCCTCGACCGTGAAATTGGTCGCAAGGATGGTTTCCCTGACCGTTCCATCCAGCGCGCGCTTGACCAGTCGGTCGAGATGGATGTCCTTCGGGCCGATTCCGTCCAGGGGCGAAAGCCGGCCCATCAGGACGAAGTAGTGGCCGTTATAAACCTGCGCCTGTTCCATCATCAACAGGTCCGCGGGCGTTTCGACCACGCACAACAGGGCATGGTCCCGGCGCGACGAACGGCACAGTTCACAGACTGCTTGTTCGGTGAAGTTATTGCAACGTTCGCAGTGGAGGACCAGAGAAACCGCCTGCTCCAGCGCATTCCCCAGGCGCTTCGCGCCCGGATGATCCCTCTGCAACAGATGGAAGGCCATGCGCTGCGCCGACTTCGGGCCGACCCCGGGGAGGCAGCGCAAGGCTTCGATCAGTTCTTCGAGACTGGAGGGCGTTTTCACTTGTGATTGGTGACTGGTAATTGGTAACTAGAAAATTAGGGGTTAAAAGCAGTTTAGTCCTTGACCAATCACCAATTACCAATCACGAACTGCCGTTCATCAGAACGGCAGTTTCATTCCCGGCGGCAAGCCGAATCCGGACGTCAGCGAGCCCATCTTTTCCTGGGTCATGGTCTCGACCCGGCGCACGGCATCGTTCATGGCGGCGGCAATCAGGTCTTCCAGCATGTCCTTGTCGTCGCCCATCAGGCTGGGATCGATGTTGACGCGCTTGACGTCGTGGCGGCCGGTCATCAGCACCTTGACCATGCCCGCGCCCGCCTGCCCTTCCACTTCCATCATGGCGATCTCTTCCTGCGCCTTCTTCAGATTTTCCTGCATCTGCTGGGCCTGCTTCATGAGGCCCGACAACTGTCCCTTCATCATGGCGATGTCCTTTACTGAACCGGTTTGATCGTGGAATCGTTCACTCGCGCGTCGAAATTCTCGACCAGTTCGCGCACGAACGGATCGGTGTCGATGGATTCGATCGCCTTGGCCAGCTTGACCTGGCGTTCCTGGTTTTCAATTTCGGCCGGCGTCTTACCGCCCCCGCCGGGTGTGATTTTCAGCCGGATCCTGCGCCCGAAAAATTCCTCCAGGGCCGCCTGCAGCTTGTCCGTGTAGGCCTTTTCCAGCAGGTGCTTGTGCGCTTCCGGCACGGCCAGTTCAAGAATGTCGCCCTCCAGTTTCCTGAACTCGCAATTGTCGGCCAGCATGCGGGCCATGCCGCCCACCTTGATTTTGCCCACCAGGGTGCGCCAGTCGGCAAGCTCACGATCGATTGCGCCGGCAACTGCTGCCACAGGGGGCGCAGCGCGCGGTGGCGTCACCGCGGCGGGTGCAATGGCGGCTGGCGCAGTTTTCACCGCCGGTCTGCTGGTGGCTTCGCGGCCGCCAGCAGTAGCGGCACTACCCGGCTCCATCGGCAGAAAGGCCAGCATGCGCATCAGGGTCATGGTGAACCCGGCGAACTCGTCCGGGGCCAGGCCCAGGTCGCGGCGGCCGTGGATGGCGATCTGGTACAGCAACTGCACGTCTTCTTCGCTGAATCCTTTTGCCAACTCGAACAGGGTATCGCGTTCGGGTTCGTCTTCCGGAAGCGCTTCCGGCAGGGTCTGCGCCAGCGCCACACGATGCAGCAAGGTTGCCAGTTCCTGGAGTGCCGAATCGAAAGACAGGCTGCGTGAGGCCATGCGGTCGGCTTCGGCCAGCAGCGCCGGCCCGTTCGCGGCGATCAGCGCCTTGAGGATAGAAAACAAGTAAGTGCGATCGACCACGCCCAGCATCTCGCGCACCGAGGTTTCCTCGACTTTGCCAGCGCCGTGGGCAATCGCCTGGTCGAGCAGCGACAGCGCATCACGCATGCTGCCCTCGGCCGCCCGCGCAATCAGGTTCAGCGCGGGAACCTCGAAAGCCACGCCTTCCTTGCCCAGCACGTTTTCCATCTGGCCGCGGATTAGCGGTGGCGGGATCTGCTTCAGGTTGAACTGCAGACACCGCGACAGGACGGTGACCGGGATTTTCTGTGGATCGGTCGTGGCCAGTATGAACTTGACGTGCGAGGGAGGTTCTTCCAGCGTCTTGAGCATCGCATTGAACGCGCTGCGCGACAGCATGTGGACTTCGTCGATGATGTACACCTTGAAACGGCCCGAGGTCGGGGCGTACATCGCGCCTTCGAGCAGTTCACGCATGTTGTCGACCTGGGTGTTCGAGGCGGCATCCAGTTCGATGAGGTCGACAAAGCGGCCGGCGTCGATCTCCGTGCAGGCCCCGCACTTGCCGCAGGGCGTGGCGGACACGCCAGTCTCGCAGTTGAGCGCCTTGGCGATGATGCGCGCCAGGGTGGTCTTGCCGACACCGCGCGTGCCGGTGAGGAGATAGGCGTGATGCAGGCGGTTCTGCGTAAGCGCGTTGCTGATCGCCCGCACCACGTGCTCCTGGCCGACCAATTCCGCGAAACTCCTGGGGCGCCATTTCCGGGCGAGCGCCAAAGTCACTTTAAATTTCCAGTCACTTTACACTTCCGGTCACGTTATCTTTCCGCTCACGTTATTTCAGAATCACCAATCGTCTGTTCACGACACTACCGCAAGGCGAACGTCCCGGAAAATTCGGAACCTCCGCCGTCAAAGGGGTGGCGAGCCTTACCCCCGGCACTTGCAGAGAATAGCTGTGGCTGCTTCCTTCCGGACCTGACCAGGTTCACTACCATGCAATGCGGGGAGGCCCGCCATTGAACTGAAGGCGCGAGGCACTGGGCACGAGGCACGAGGTGGGATCAAAACCCTCGCGCCTAGAGCCTAGTGCCTCGCGCCTGGTGTCGATCATTGGATCGACACCGGAATCTTTCCTATCTTCGCCTGCCACTCGCGCGGACCGGTCTGGTGCACGGAAGTCCCGCTGGCATCGACCGCCACGGTGACAGGCATGTCTTTCACGTCGAATTCGTAGATGGCTTCCATGCCCAGGTCGGCAAAGGCCACGACTCTGGAGGATTTGATCGCCTGCGACACCAGGTAGGCCGCGCCACCGACCGCCATCAAATAAACGGCCTTGTGCTTGCGAATGGCCTCGATCGCTGCCGGACCACGTTCCGCCTTGCCGATCATGCCGATCAGGCCGGTCTTCGACAGCATCATCTCGGTAAATTTGTCCATGCGGGTCGCGGTCGTCGGTCCTGCGGGCCCCACCACTTCATTGCGGACCGGATCCACCGGGCCGACGTAGTAGATGAACCGGTTGGTGAAATCCACACCTGCCGGCAGGCCTTCTCCTTTGGCCAGCAGGTCCTGGATGCGCTTGTGGGCGGCATCCCGACCGGTCAGTATCTTGCCATTCAACAGCAGGGTTTCGCCCGGCTTCCAGCTCGCAACCTCTTCGCGAGTCACCTTCGTCAGGTCCACGCGCCGCGACGACGGCGATGGCACCCATTGCACATCTGGCCATTCCTTCAGGTCCGGCACTTCCAGCTTCGCTGGGCCGCTGCCGTCCAGGGAAAAATGCACGTGTCGGGTTGCAGCGCAATTCGGGATCATCGCCACCGGCAGCGATGCCGCGTGGGTCGGATAGTCGAGAATTTTCACGTCCAGCACCGTGGTCAGTCCGCCCAGCCCCTGAGCGCCGATGCCCAGCGCATTGACCTTGTCGCAGAGTTCAATTCGCAATTCCTCGATGCGGTTCTTCGGGCCCCGCAGTTTGAGCTCGTGCATGTCGATCGGTTCCATCAGTGCTTCCTTGGCCAGCACCATGGCCTTTTCTGCGCTGCCGCCGATGCCGATGCCGAGCATGCCAGGCGGACACCAGCCCGCGCCCATGGTAGGCACCGTCTTCATGACCCAGTCGACGATGCTGTCCGAGGGATTCAGCATGACGAATTTCGATTTGTTCTCCGAACCGCCGCCCTTGGCGGCGATACGCACGTCGATGCCCGCGCCCGGCACGACTTCCATGTGGATGACCGCGGGCGTGTTGTCGCGGGTGTTCTTGCGGCCGCCGGCCGGGTCGGCCAGAATCGAGGCGCGCAGCTTGTTGTCCGGATTCAGGTAGGCGCGGCGCACACCCTCGTTGATCATGTCGGACACGCTCATGGTCGCGCCCTGCCAGTTCACGCTCATGCCGATGCGCACGAACGCGACCACGATTCCCGTGTCCTGGCAGATCGGGCGCTTGCCTTCCGCGCACATGCGCGAATTGGTGAGGATCTGGGCGATGGCATCGCGCGCAGCGGCAGACTGCTCCAGTTCGTAGGCGCGCGCCAGAGACCGGATGTAGTCCATCGGGTGGTAGTACGAGATGTACTGGAGCGCGTCGGCTACGCTGTCGATCAGGTCCTGCTGGTGGATCGTGACCATTGGGGAAACTAGTGCGCGGGGCGCGGCATGCTGGTCAAGCGGTCAGTATACGCCATGGCCAGGGCCGAGACCACGAAGGTGAGATGGATGATCACCTGCCACTTGATGATGGGCTCCGGCAGTTGCTGGGCATTTATGAAGGTCTTAAGCAGGTGGATCGACGAGATGCCGATGAGCGCGGTGGCCAGCTTGACCTTGAGCACGCCGGCGTTGACGTGCGACAGCCACTCCGGCTCATCCCGATGGCCCTTCAGATTCAGGCGCGACACGAACGTCTCGTAGCCGCCAACGATGACCATGATCAGCAGGTTGGCGATCATGACCACATCGATCAGGCCGAGGACCAGCAGCATGATGTCCGTTTCGGACATTGTCTTCACGTCCATCACCAGGTGGGAGAGTTCCATCATGAAGTGATAGACGTAGACCGACTGGGCGATGATCAGGCCCAGATAGAGCGGCGCCTGCAACCAGCGGCTCCAGAAAATGAAGCCGCCCAGGATGGTTTGGGAGCGGGTGACGGTGGAGGTATTGCTGTTCATAGCAACGGTGAGTTCATGGCGGCGGTGAGAATCGGGGGGATTCGGAAAAAATTAGAGCGCGGATTTTACACTACGCCCCCGTTTGCATCGATGTCCACAGTCTGCCGATTGCAGTTCTGGCTATAATCGGGCGCAAGGCAGATAGCCAACGCCGGCAAACAGCGCGACGGGGAGGAAGAAATGAGCACGATCGAATCGGTTATGCACGAAAACCGCCTGTTCCCGCCACCGGAAGCCTTTGTGAAGCAGGCGAACATTTCCGGTCCCGCGGCCTACCAGGCCCTGTGTGCCGAAGCCGAGCGCGACTATGAGGGGTTCTGGGCCCGGATGGCACGTGAGAACCTCATCTGGCAGAAGCCGTTCACCAAAGTCCTCGACCAGAGCAAGGCCCCCTTCTTCAAGTGGTTCGAGGACGGCGAGCTGAATGTCTCCTTCAACTGCCTCGACCGGCACCTGAACACCCAGCCGAACAAGGTCGCCATCATTTTCGAGGCGGATGACGGCACAGTGACGAAGATCACCTACAAGCAGCTTTATCACCGCGTCTGCCAGTTCGCCAACGGCCTCAAGTCGCTGGGCATCAAGACCGGCGACCGGGTGATCATTTATATGCCGATGTCCATCGAAGCGGTCATCGCCATGCAGGCCTGCGCTCGCATCGGGGCTACGCATTCGGTCGTGTTCGGTGGCTTCTCCGCGAAAAGCCTGCAGGAGCGCATCATCGACGCGGGCGCGGTGGCGGTCATCACGGCCGACGGGCAGATGCGCGGCGGCAAGGAGATTCCGCTGAAGCCGGCGGTCGACGACGCCCTGGCGATGGGCGGCTGCGAGGCCATTCGCAACGTCATCGTCTACAAGCGCACCGGCAGCGCGGTCAAGTTCAACGCATCGATCGACCGCTGGTGGCATGAACTGGTGCAGAACCAGCCCGATGTCTGCGAGCCGGTGTGGGTCAGTGCGGAACATCCGCTGTTCATCCTCTACACCTCGGGCTCCACCGGCAAGCCGAAAGGCGTGCAGCACTCCAGTGGTGGTTATCTGCTGCAGGCCGTGCTCAGCATGAAATGGACCTTCGACAGCAAGGCGTCGGATGTGTTCTGGTGCACGGCGGACGTGGGCTGGGTGACCGGCCACAGCTACATCGCCTATGGCCCGCTGGCCGTCGGCGGAACCGAAGTGGTATTCGAAGGTGTGCCGACCTACCCCGACGCGGGGCGCTTCTGGAAACTGATCCAGGATCACCACGTAACAGTCTTTTACACGGCCCCCACTGCAATCCGTTCCCTGATCAAGGCCGGCGCGGACCTGCCGAAGAAATACGACCTCTCCAGCCTGCGGCTGCTCGGCAGCGTAGGAGAACCGATCAATCCCGAAGCCTGGATGTGGTACTACAACACGGTCGGCCAGGGCCGCTGTCCCATCGTCGATACCTGGTGGCAGACGGAAACCGGCGGGCACATGATCACTCCCTTGCCCGGCGTAACAACGTTGAAGCCCGGCTCCTGCACCATGCCCTTGCCCGGCATCGAAGCGGCCATCGTCGATGAGACCGGTCACGATGTCGAAAAAGGCAAAGGCGGCATCCTCGTCATCAAAAAGCCCTGGCCCTCAATGATCCGCAACATCTGGGGCGATCCGGAGCGTTACAAGAAGAGTTACTACCCGGACGATTTCAAGGGCAAGTACTACCTCGCGGGCGACGGCGCGAGCCGCGACATGGATGGCTATTTCTGGATCATGGGCCGCATCGACGACGTGCTCAACGTATCCGGCCACCGTTTGGGGACGATGGAAATCGAATCCGCATTGGTAGCGAATACCAAACTGGTCGCGGAAGCCGCCGTCGTCGGCCGTCCGGACACTCTAACTGGCGAGGCCATCGTTGCCTTCGTGGTGATGAAGGGTGCGCGGCCTGTCGGGGAAGATGCGAAGCGGTTGTCACAGGAATTGCGCGATTGGGTGGGCAAGGAGATCGGGCCGATTGCGAAGCCCAAGGACATACGGTTTGGGGACAATTTGCCGAAGACCAGGTC
>JBKJUC010000190.1:0-3859 GCA_046590325.1 Burkholderiales bacterium
GTGGCCGCGCACATGGTCAAGAACAACTACGGGCGCATCGTCAACATCGCCTCGGTCGCCGGCAAGGAAGGCAATCCCAATGCTTCGGCCTACAGCTCGTCGAAAGCAGCCGTGATCGGCCTGACCAAATCCCTGGGCAAGGAACTGGCCAAGAACAACATCACCGTGAACTGCGTGACACCAGCCGCGGTGAAGACGCCGATCTTCGATCAGGTCGCGCAAAGCCACATCGACTACATGCTGTCGAAAATCCCGATGGGCCGCTTCGGCCTGGTCGAAGAAATCGCTGCGACCGTCGCCTGGGCCTGCACCGAAGACTGCTCCTTCACCACCGGTGCGGCTTTCGACCTTTCCGGCGGCCGCGCTACCTACTGATCTGAATCTTAGCCACAGAGGGCACAGATACCCTACGGGTAAAGCCCGTCGGAGTACCCTTTTAGGGCACAGAGGAAAGAAAAACGAACCGGAATTTGGAGAGATCTTTGTAAGTGAGATCAATAGCGTCGGGTTACTGTAGTTCTGACTATTGACACTCTCCACACATATATCGTCTGGTCTCGCTTGTTTTTCCTCTGTGCCCTCTGTGGCAAACGTTTTTCAGGAGATTTCGGAATGAAAATGAAAGCCGCCGTAATCCGGCAGATGGGCCTGCCGCAACCGTACGCCGACAGCAAGCCGCTGGTCATCGAGGAAGTCGATCTCGACAAGCCGGGCGAGCGCGAAGTGCTGATCCAGATCAAGGCGGCGAGCCTGTGCCATTCGGACCTGTCGTCGGTCAACGGCGACCGCCCGCGGCCGATGCCGATGATCCTGGGCCACGAAGCATCGGGCATCGTGCAGGAAGTGGGTCCCGGGATAAACGACCTGAAGGTGGGTGACCATGTCGCACTGGTGTTCGCGCCGAGTTGCGGCCAGTGCATCGCCTGCGTGGAAGGCCATCCGGGCCGCTGCGAGCCGGGCCAGCAGGCCAATGGTTCCGGCAAGCTGCTCAATGCCGGCATGCGCCTGCATCAGCATGACAAGGAGGTTTATCACCACGTCGGCGTTTCCGCCTTTGCCGAGTACTGCGTGGTGAATCGCGGCTCCGTGGTGAAAATCGACAAGGACCTGCCCTTCGACGAGGCCGCGCTGTTCGGCTGCGCCGTACTTACCGGTGTCGGCACCGTATTCAATACCGCACAGGTATTCCCGGGCGCCAAGGTCGCGGTGCTGGGACTGGGCGGCGTCGGACTGAACTCGCTGCTCGGCTCCATCGTGGCCGGTGCCCAGCAGATCGTTGCCATCGACCTGCACGACGACAAGCTGAAGCTGGCCAGGGAGCTCGGCGCAACCGATACGGTCAATGCGAAAGACCCGGACGCCATCCAGAAGGTCAAGGATATGACCGGCGGCGGCGTGCACTTCGCGCTGGAAATGGCCGGCTCCATCCAGGCCATGGAACTCGCCTATCGCATCACCCGCCGCGGCGGCACCACGGTTTCAGCCGGCCTGCCGCATCCCGATCACCGCTGGCCGCTGCAGCACGTCAACATGGTTGCGGAAGAACGCACCATCAAGGGCAGCTACATGGGCTCCTGCGTACCGGCCCGCGACATTCCCCGCTACATCGACCTCTACCGCCGCGGCATGCTGCCGGTGAACAAGCTGATGAGCGACCATATCAAGCTGGAAGAGATCAATGTCGGCTTCGACCGCCTCGCCTCCGGCCACACCGTCCGCCAGATAATAATGATGTAACGGTTACTACCTCTTAACTACTAACTACACCCAACACAGAGGCACAGAGGACACAGAGAGCACGGAGGAAGAGCAAGAACATAGGGGATTGGATTCGGTTGTTCTGGATTGAATGACGCACGCCAGCAAATTGACCGCAAGTGGCTGACCATCTGGCCCAACCCAATCCACCAATATCCAATATCTCCTCTGTGTTCTCTGTGTCCTCTGTGCCTCTGTGTTGGGTGTTGACCCATGTCTGAGAAAAAATATAAAGCCGAAGACCTCGTGCGCTTCGCCACCGGCCTGCTCGACAAGGCAGGGCTTGAATCCGATAAATCGAAAATCGTCGCCGAGATCCTGGTCGAGGGCGACCTGCTCGGGCACAGCACCCACGGCCTGCAACTGCTCGCGCCTTACCTGAACGATCTCGAGAAGGGCGGCATGACGAAATCGGGCATGCCCAAAGTGATCGCGGACTTCCCGGCGGCGGTCACCTGGGACGGCATGCGCCTCCCCGGCGTCTGGCTGACCGCGCGTGCCATCGACCTGGCGGCAGAGCGCGCGAAGAAATTTGGCACCTGCACGGTGGTGATCCGGCGCAGCCATCACATCGCCTGCCTCGCGGCCTACCTCAAGCGCGTCACCGACCAGGGCATGATGGTGATGGTGATCTCGTCCGGTCCGGAAACCGGTGGCGTGGTTCCGCATGGGGGCAAGGGAACGGGGACGCATACGCCTAACCCGATCGCAGCCGCCTGGCCGACGAAGGGCGATCCGGTGATGATCGACGTGTCAATGTCGATCACCACGCACGGACTGACCGGCCGCCTGAACAAGGAAGGCCGCAAGTTGCCGGGACCATGGGTGCTCGACGGCAATGGCAATCCTTCCGACGATCCTGCGGTCTTGTTCAATGAACCTAAAGGCGGGTTGCTGCCGATCGGTGGCCTCGACCATGGCCACAAGGGATACGCGCTCGGGCTGCTGGTCGAGGCACTGACGCAGGGCCTGTCGGGACACGGCCGCGCGGACCCCGTCGAAGGCTGGGCGGCAAACGTCTGCGTGCAGGTGTTCGATCCGGCGCTGTTCGGCGGCATTGAGGATTTCACCCGCCAGACGGAATACATTGCGAATGCCTGCCGCACCACGCCGCCGCGTCCGGGTTTCGACCGCGTACGCCTGCCCGGTGAATCCGGCCTGCGCCGCCGCGAAAAGCAATTGAAGGAAGGCATCGAACTCTACCCGAGCATCCTGCCCTCGCTTGAGCCCTGGATCGCGAAACTCGGTGTTCCAGCCCCTGGGGCGCTTTCCTGACCCCAAACCGCAAAGGCGCGAAGGCGCAAAGGGAACGCAAAGAAGAAGAGGAAGAACTAGAACGGATGGGTTTGAAAATCGGCGATGCAACACCTACCGCGGGTTACTTTGGAACAACAGTGACTATCCTTTTCCTGAATCCTGTTTATTTTTCGCTCTCCTTTGCGCGTTTTTCTTCGCGCCTTCGCGCCTTTGCGGTGAAGGGGTAATGCCTATCGCCAAAGCGCAGCACCGCAAGGGCGTAGTCCTGCTGGTAGGCGCCTGCATGTGCTGGGCCAGTGCCGGCGTGCTGGTGCGGAACATGGAGGTGAGCGACGGCTGGAAGATCACGTTCTGGCGTTCGTTGTTCATGGCCGTGTTCCTTTTGATCGTGCTCCTGTTCCAGCACGGCGGCCAACTGTTCCAGCGCATCCGGGCAATGGGCTGGCCTGGCGTGTTTTCGGGCGCGATGTTCGCGCTGATGTTCATCTCTTTCATTCTCGCGCTGTCGCGCACCACGGTCGCGAACACGCTGGTGCTGGGGAGCATCTCGCCTTTCGTCGCTGCGCTGGCAGCGAGGATTTTCCTGAAGGAAGCGGTGGCGCCGCGCACGTGGTTGGCGATGATCGCGGCCCTGGGAGGCGTCATCGTGATGTTCTACGACTCGTTGTCCGGCGGCGGCGGCACGGGCAACCTGATTGCGCTGTGCATCCCCGTCGCTTTCGCCTGCAACGTGGTATTGCTTCGGAAACACCATGCCACCCTGGATCTCATTCCTTCGATCCTGCTGGCCGGCATTTTTTCGGTGATCATGACGCTGCCATTCGCCCTGCCGCTGAGCGTCAGT
>JBKJUC010000179.1:0-13214 GCA_046590325.1 Burkholderiales bacterium
CAAGACCGAAAAATTCATCGGCATGGACATGCGCGACCCCGAAATCGACTTTGTCGCGCTGGCGCAATCGCTCGGCGTGCCGGCCCGGCGCATCACCGATCCGAAGAACATCGGCCCGGCGCTTCGGGAGTGCATTGCCAGCGGCGGCCCGCAACTGCTGGACGTCGGCGTCGCCGACGGGTTCGGTTCATGAGTGCGCCATGACTCTTCATCACGTCTTGGCTGGCGTGCTTGCGGCATTAGTCCTTCTGCCTTCCGCGCTCTTCGCCGATATGTACAAATGGGTCGACGAAAACGGCAAAGTGCAGTGATCACTGCCTTTTCGCCTTTTCCACATGCGGGTCCGCCAGCGCGGCCCGCGAGCGGATGGTATTTCGCGCATCGTTCGCGACGGCTTCCAGGTGCACATGCACGGCATGCACGCCCTGCAGCACCATCATCTTGAAGTACTCGACGCCGGGTCCGCGGCTCGCGAACTTCACCGCGTCGGGATAGTTGGTCAGGTCGTAGATCGGTGGGAAATGGCTGCGCGCCTCGTAAGTCGTCTTGCGCAGGTCTTCCATTTCCTGCTCGGAGCCCGGCACACCGTACTTGAGCCGGTCGGTGAACGTATAGGTCTGCAGCGTCAGCTCCCCGACGAACCATTCGATCACGCGCCGCTGCAACCCGCCGCCTTCGGTGCGGAAATGGACTGCGACCTCGTCCGCTTCCTCGCCGTTTAGGGTGGTCGCCACTTCCTCTGACCAGGCCTCCTGCACCCACATGCCGCCGGCCACCCGGCGCTGGATCAATTCGTCGGTGCCTTCGGTCAGCTTGCGTTCCGCGGCCTTCCATTCCGGATGGTCGAGATTCCAGGTCTTTGAATTCAGCCCGGCGGCCCTGCCTTTTTCGTACAGCATGTCGCGGGCCGCGGTCAGGGCGGCCTGCTTGACGTAGACGCGGCCGATGTTCACGGAAAGGGAAACATCATGCGATTCGACGAGCCGGATTACCGCATCCCGCTTGAGCGAATCTTCATCTTTCTCATCCGCTGCACGGGCTGCGGACATCGTCACCAGCGCGACCAGCGCAAGCGGCCACACAATCCACTTCACACGCATCTCCCGATCAAGAACTGCAGCCAGTATTCTGAATTCACGCCAGCCGGTTCATTGCGGCAAGCGGCGGCATCATGGTTTGTCACTGTTGAAGGATAGCGCGGCGGAGACGGTTCGATCTAGTACAAAACCGCCTTGTTTCAGACGGAAACAAGTCTCCTCACGGTATCGGGTACACGCGACAAAAGCGCTTTGCCTCCGGTGGACAGGGAGTTAGCATAGGTTCGCGGCCCCACTGCCGGCGTAGCGGGTGGGCGCCGGAAAAAAGATAACCATCCGGGGGAGAAAGACATGAAGCTGGGATTCATCGGCGCGGGATTCATCGCCCGCTTCCAGGCTTTGGCGATCCATCAGGTGCGCGGACTGGAAGTGGCCGGCATCCTCAAACGCCGCGGCGCAGAAGCGCTGGCGGAATTCTGCGGCTCGCACCAGTTGGGCGAAGCTAAGATCTACGGCAGCATTGCCGAACTCGCGCAGCACGTCGACGTCCTCGCCCTCTACGTTCCCAACTATTGCCGGCTCGAAGTGATGGAGGAAGTTGCGGCCGCGGTCAAGGCCGGCGCCCGGGTAAAGGGCGTGATTGTCGACAAGCCGCTGGCCCGCAACATGAAGGAAGCCCGGCGCATGGTCGAACTGGCACGCGAGGCAAAATTGCTGACTGCGTATTTCGAGAACCAGATTTTCATGAAGGCGATCCGCACCCAGCGCGAGCAATTGCGCCCGGTGACGCAGTCGATGGGCCCGTTGACGCTGACACGTTCCGCCGAGGAGCACGGCGGCCCGCACGAACCGTGGTTCTGGGATCCGACGCGCCAGGGCGGCGGCGTGCTGCTCGACATGGGCTGCCACAGCATCGCGGTCGGCCGTTATGTACTCACGCCTCCCGACAAGGACCTGCTGTTCCTGAAGCCGCTGTCGGTCAGCGCCGATCTCGGACTACTCAAGTGGGGCCAGAAAAAATGGCGCGAAAAGCTGCTCAAGGATCGCGGCGTCGACTATTCGAAAACTCCCGCCGAGGATTTCGCCACCGGAATGATCACCTACCGCAATCCTGAAACTGGCCAGACCGTGAAGTCGCAGTTCACCGATTCGTGGATGTTCGAGAAACAGGGCCTGCGCCTGTTCATGGACGGGATGGGCCCGGGCTATGCATTCGAGATCAACACCCTCGTTTCGCCGCTGACTGTCTTCATCGGCGACGTGGCGGCCGAAGCCATCGCCGACCAGGAAAGCGCGCTCGAGAAAGCCACCGCCAGCCGGGGACTGCTCGCGGTGCAATACAACGAAGCGGACCTCTACGGCTATACGGACGAAAACCAGGACATGCTTGATGCTTTCAGCGCGGGGCGCAACGCCATGCTGTCCTGGGAATACGGACTGGAGATCCAGCGCCTGGTGATGGCCAGCTATCTGGCGGCCGAACGCGGCAGGACCATCGACCTCACGGACACAGCCGTGATCGCCGAACTGGACAACTATGTTCCGCTGATCCAGCAGGGAAAGGGCGGGCCGCAGCTCCTTGGCTGACAAAAATGCGGCTGCTTACGCAGTGCGCACTCAAAAACCAAGTGCAACATTTGTGGGAGAGAATATTGCATGGGAAAAAGCTGAAGTCAGTTGCGTATTAAAGAGCGGGCGATGATCCGGACCCAACTGGAGATGGGGATCAAACCAGCTGGGTGCGCCACCGCCTGGAGCAGCAGGCCCGGTAGCCGGCACGGCGGCAATTGCCGCCCACGCGGTAATCGGATCGGGCCGTTAGGGTATAGTGGTTTCAGCGGGAGGGAGGCCCTGCACCCCCCGCCGCCTGTCGTTCCGAGGAACGCGAATGAAAACCGTGGTACCGGCCCTTCTGGGTCTGCTGATGTTCGCAGCGCCCGCCGTAGAAACGGCGGCCGGCTGGTATCGGGGCGGCTTCACCGGAGAGGAGATCCTGGATCACTGCAAGGAGTCTCTGAATACCGATCCGGTCAAGGATTTCAACCGTGGCATTTGCGTCGGCTTCATCGACGGCTTTACTGCCGGACATTACGTCGCTGAAACCTATCATGCCTTCCATCACCGGGACGAGAAGTTGGAGGAGATATACGGCCACCTGTGCATACCCGACACCACCAGTCGGGGTCAGATAGCCCGCGGCTTCGTCCAGTACCTGCAGTCTCACCCGGAAAAACTGAAAATGCCCGCCGCCCTTCTCATCGAGGACGCATTGCGCGAAGTCTTTCCCTGCCCCAAGTAAACCCGGTCGCGCCGGCAGGAGAAAAACTACGGGCGCATCCCCTGCCTCGGCATCGCCGGAAAGCGACCCGGGCTGCCGTCCCTACATTTCGCCGAATTTGCCGCGCAGGGTGTTCTTGCAGGCGAGTCTTTCCGCAGGCTCGCCGATGGTCTCGCATCGCCGCAACTCGGCCGCGTAGTACTGCTCCTGTGGCGAACGGTACGCAGGCCTGGTTTTGACGGTATTGCCCGGTGCCGTGGAACCGGGCGTGCTGGTATCGGGCGACGAGCGCCTCTGTACCAGCAACAACGGTGCAGGCTCTACCAACTGGGTGTCCCGCCCCTTCAGGTTCGATTGCCCGGCAAACACCGCTCCGTTTAACAACATCACCGCTAAGCCGGCTGTCAGCACCACTTTCATGACGCCTCCTGATTCGGCCCGGGGTTCTGAACAACCATGACTGCAGTCACCGGTAGCAACGCGACCGCTACTGCAACTTTACATCTGCCCGTGCTTGTTCCTGGCTGCGTCAAAGCATTTTTGTTTTTGCTTTTCGTCATCCTTGGCGACGCGCTCGCACTCCTTCACAGCGGCGAAATACTCCAGCTCGCGCTGTGCCACGGTAGCCGGCGCTTGTTGTGTCTGCGGCGGCTGGCTTTGCTGATTTGTGTTCGTGTCGTCCGCCGCCGCGGCGATGCCACCGATCGAGATTGCCAGCGCAAAAGCGCCGAGCATGGTTAGAAGCTTGCTCATATGAACCTCCATTTGCCGTGTTTTGTGAAACGAATTTTCGACGACGCGTCAGCGAACCCGGAAGGGCGCGACAACGCCGCAATCACGCAGCGTGGTGCCTGCGTACAGGTTAGTACGATGGACTCAGGGGGAGTTCATTGAATTTTTGTCGCCAGTCGGCGACGCGTTGCGCGGAGTGACGAGTGACGAGTGACGAGTGACGAGTGACGAGTGACGAGTGACGAGTGACGAGTGATTGGACGCGGGCTTCGATCAATTGGGTTCCACGTTGTCTGATTTTTTTGCCCTACACTCGCGACCCGACACTAACTACTGCTTTCCTCAGCTGCGCACCAGCACCGGCTGGCGCCGCAGGATTTCGAACGCGCGCTCCAGCTGGCAATCATCGGTGCGTGACGCGGCCGGAACCGAATCGCTTTTCGCTTCTTGCGCTGCGGCAGCCGGCGTGCAGGCATGGTTGTTCAGGGCCTGCGCATCATTCAACGGCGCAGTAATGGCTCCCACAGCCAACGCATCCACCGCAATATCCGGAGCGACGCCGCTGCCCTGGATGCGGCGGCCATCCGGAGTGTAGTAGTAGGCCGTGGTAAGTTTCATCGCTGCGCCGTCCGTGAGCGGCAGCACAACCTGCACCGTGCCCTTGCCGAAGGTGCGTACGCCGACGATGGTCGCGCGCTTGTAGCTTTGCAGGGCCCCGGCGACGATCTCGGAGGCCGACGCAGAACCGCCATTCACCAGCACGACCAGGGGGACGGTCTTGAGCGCCGAGCCGAGTATCCTGGAATAATCCTCGCCGTTCGGTCCGCGGACATCCTTCGCCATGAGGCGCATGCGCGACTCCTGTGACGCACTTTCGGTATAGACCACCAGCGCATCCTTCTGCAGGAACAGGGAGGACACCGCAACCGCCGCGCCCAGCACGCCGCCGGGATTGTCCCGCAGGTCGAGCACCACCCCGTTGAGCTGGCCGGTTTTTTCATAGGCGTGCGCAAGCGCAGCCAGCAAGCGCTCGGCGGTGTTCTTGTTGAAATGCGTGATCTGCAGGTAGACGTAGGCCGGATCGATGGCCGCGGAGCGTACGCTGCGCGCCTGAATCAGCGCGCGTTTAAGGGTCACCACCCGCGGCTGTGTTTCGCCGCTGCGCAGGACGGTAAGTGCCACGCTCGTGTCCGGCTCCCCGCGCGCTTTCTGCACCGCTTGATCCAGTGTCAGGCCCGCGACGCTGGTGTCGCCGAATCTGGTTATCAGGTCGCCGGGCTGCAAACCGGCGCGCCACGCTGGCGAATCCTCGAACGCCGAGATCACTTTCACGGCGTTCGGTTCCATGCTGACTTCCATGCCCAGGCCGCCGAAGGCACCGTCAGCGTCCTGGCGCACGCCTTCGTAGTCGGCGGAGTCGAGGTAATGGGAGAAGGGATCGAGGCCGCCGACCATGCCCTTGATGGCATTGGCGACCAGTTTCTTTTCGTCGAGGGTGTCCGCGTAACGCGCCTTGATCTGGGCGTAGGCGGCCGCGAACGCGCGCACGGCGTCACTTTGTGCCGCTTCGTCCGCGCTCGCCGCCGCGACAGGCTGCACCAGGAATGCGAAAGCCATGCCGCACAGAACGCCCCGCGCAAGACGCAGGACTTCCATGCGTTTTCCAGCCGACCTGTCAGTGGTGTTCAATTCAACCCCCCCGTTGAAATGATCTTGATAAATCTTATAACGCAAGATGCATTGCACTTGAATTCATTGTTTTACTTCGCCGACCGCTACCACCCGCCGCTCCGTGCCACCGCGGCCTGACCCGCGAGGCATGTCAAACTTACCGGCATTGCGGACATCAAGGGCGCCGTACCCATTTTGAAAATTTTGCATGGCCGCCCTACGCGCGGCGCTGCACGATCTTCTCGCACTCCTTTACGCAAAGAATGGTCCATGCGCCAAGTTATCAACCGCGCAACCCCCACCAGGCGATCGCCGCTCCCAGGGCAAGCCATGCCGCGAGCCCGAAGGGCTTCGAAAGGACGATATCGACATCGGCGCGCGAGGGCAGACACGAGTAAGCGAGGTTTGCGGCGATGTAGCCCCAGAGCAGTTCGGGCCACGACCACGGCGGAATCTGGGCGGCGCGGTACCAGACCAGCCATAGCGCAAACGGCAGCGCCAGGAGCGGAGCAAAGCCGACGAACAGCGCGTTGTACCAGCGGATGTTGGCGAACATGACGTAGCCCAGCGTCGTCGACCCGTCGCGATGGAACTTCGGCAGCAACGAGGCCTTGACCGGCTTGGCCAGGGTCAGGGTTCCGATGAGGAAGTGCAGCAGCTCGTGCCCGATGGTGCCCGGCATCGACAGCAGGCTGAAGAAACGCGGCATCCGGCGCGTCCAGTGCAATACCACCGCTATTGCGGTGACGGCAACGAGATAGATCCAGAAAACCAGGTCGGGCGGGGGTAAGCTCATTCGGCCTCGTGTTGCGCACGCATTCTACCGGCTTGAAACGGCTGACTTGAGGCACCATTTGTAAAGTGAAGGCCGGAGACCCGGCGGGAGAGCGCAGTGGCAACGCAAACAGTACGGATGCCGGCAGTGTTCTTCGGGCACGGCAGTCCGATGAACACGCTGGAGCAGAATCGCTATACGGAAGCCTGGGCCGGCATCGGCAAATCGTTGCCCCGGCCCAGGGCCATCCTGGCAATCTCGGCGCACTGGCTGACAAGTGGCACAGCGGTAACCGCCATGGACACGCCGCGGACAATCCACGATTTCGGCGGGTTCCCGCGCGAACTGTTCGAGTTTCTTTATCCCGCCGCGGGTGACCCGGCCCTCGCAGAGAAAGTGCGCGGCCTGCTGGCACCGGTCGACGTCAAGCTCGACCAGAGCTGGGGACTGGACCACGGCACCTGGTCGGTTTTGGCCCACGTCTTCCCCGACGCCAGCGTGCCGGTGGTGCAACTGAGCATGGATGGCGGCCAGCCGCCGCAATTTCACTACGATCTCGCGAAGCGCCTGGCACCGCTGCGCGACGAAGGCGTGCTGATCATCGGCAGCGGCAATGTGGTTCACAACCTGGGCATCATGGACTGGCGCGGCGCCAACAAGGCCTACGACTGGGCCACCCGCTTCAACCAGTTCGTTCGTGGCCATCTGGAAAAACGCGAGCACGCGCCGCTGATCGATTACCAGAAGATGGGCAAGGACGCGCAGCTCGCCGTGCCCACGTCGGAGCACTACCTGCCGCTGCTTTACATCCTCGGCCTGCAGGACGACAAGTCCGTGGTCACGATTCCCGTGGACGGCGTCGTGCATGGCTCGATCAGCATGCTCACCGCTGTCGTCAGCTGAAAACCCCCAACCGCAAAGGCACGAAGGCGCAAAGAAAAGCCCGCAAAGGAAGGCAACATATTATGAAGTGTCACGACTGGCAAATCGCAAATGCTGCCGCGACCGCCGCGCCGACATCCGGCCCATTCCCTTACTTGTCGTTAGTTCTCCTTTGCGTTTCCTTTGCGCCTTCGCGCCTTTGCGGTTAAGGGTTAGTCAGCGCGATAGCGCTCGATGACCTCGGGATCCGGATCCATGCCGAGTCCAGGTCCCTGCGGCACAGTGATGGCGCCGTTCGCCGGCACGCCGGCACTGCTGTAGAGCTTCGCTTCCAGATCGAAGTAGCGCCACTCCACCAGCGATCCCTGCCCGACCGCCGCATTGACGTGCACGCCCGCGAGGAATCCGGGGCCGTCATAGAAGCTGTGGGGCATGACCGTGGCGTTCTGCGCGGCGGCCAGGGCGAATACCTTGCGCAGCTCGGTGATGCCGCCCATCTTGATCGGGCTCGGCTGCAGAAAATCCACCGCGCCCGCTTCCAGCAACTGCTGGTATTGCACGAGGGTCGCCGCATTCTCGCCGGCTGCCACCGGGATGCCGCCCTTCGCACGAACCTGCGCCAGGCCCGCGAGGTTCTCTGGCGGCCAGACCGGTTCCTCCAGCCAGCGCAGGTTCACGGGCCGCAGCCTTTGCGCCATGTCGAGCGCTTCGCGCACCGACCACGGGCAGTTCACGTCCAGCATCAGGCCCATGTCCTCGCCCCCGGCATCCCGCGCGGCCTGCGTCGGCGCGACCTCTATTTCGTGCAGCTTGACGTGCCGGAACCCCTGGCCAACCGCGCGCTCGACGTTCTTCGCCACGGTCTTTGGATCCGTGTACCGGATCAGGCTGGCATAGCAATCGAGTTTCGGCGCACGGCAGCCGCCCAGCAGCCGATGCACCGGTTGTCCCGCCACCTTGCCGGCGATGTCCCAGAGAGCGATGTCGATACCCGACAGACCGTAAATGACCGGTCCGCCGCGACCGAAGATGTGCAGCTTCTGCTGCAGTTCCAGAGACAGGGCCTCAATGGACGACGCATCCCGCCCGATGCACATCGGCGCCAGAATCTGGTCGATGGCCGCCCTGGTCGCCGGGATCACGTTGTAGCCGAAGGCCTCGCCCCAACCTGTCACGCCGTCGTCGGTCATCACCTTCACCAGCAGCGCGTCGGCGGTCTGCCAGGCCTTGCCGCCCCAGACTTCGGTGTCGGTCGTACCGCCGCAGGTGTAGGGGATGCGCAGGACGATGGTTTCAATGGAAGCGATTTTCATTTTCTTCTGGTCCGGCCGGTGTGTGGCAGAAACCGGATAATAGTGGACCGCGCACGATGGCGCAGGAGCCCGAACCGATTCCGCATGATCCAACCATGAACCAGACTTTCGTCCACGAGCAGCTGATCCGTTTCTCCCATTGCGATCCCGCCGGGATCGTCTATTTCCCGCGCTTTTTCGACCTGGCCCACGCGACCATGGAAGACTGGCTCGCGCAGGGACTCGGCCAGGGGCTGCCGGTCCTGATCCGCGAACGGCGCATCGGCACGCCCACCGTATCGATCCAGTGCGAATTCGCGAAGACTTTGCGCATCGGCGACACGCTGCGCTTCGAACTGCGGGTGGTGAAACTTGGCAACGCCTCGGTGCAACTGGCCTACAGCGGAAGGAAAGAGAAGGGCGGAGACGAGCACCTGACCATCCGCCAGACCATCGTCTTCATGGACCTGGACGCCGGCCGCGCAATGCCAATCCCCGAGGACCTGCGCCCGAAAATCGAGCGGTTCCTGGCTGCCTGAAGCCCGTTCGCATGCAGCGGAGTGTCACGGATTGAAACAATCGGGCGGGCCGACGCTACACGGTATTTTTTCTTTGCTTTCGTGCAGTTCCCCGTGGCGGCAGGTTCACGCTGCAGCGCGGTTTGCGCCAGGCAAGGGCACAGCGTTCCGTGCATCAGAATTTTTGCCGCACCGCCGCATTTTTTTATCGGCCCGCGGTGTCCGCCGGAAGAATCCGGAACACGTCCCGTGCTATACACCTTCGCGGTCATAGGAGTAGAGTCTGGGCGCGGCTCGGCATTGTCAATTCCATGCGCTGCCAGCCCTTTAGGTTAAAAAAATATATTCAAAGTTCGTTAGGAGGATGCATCCAATGAAGCTCAAGGTAAATCAGCAGGACAAGAATTACGAGGGGGACTCGCAGATGCCGTTGATGTGGTACCTGCGCGACGAACTCGGTCTCACGGGGACCAAGTTTGGCTGCGGTTCGGGCCTGTGCGGCGCCTGTACGGTACACATCGACGGCAAGGCTGTGCGGTCCTGCGTGACGGTCATGAAGGACGTGTCCGGCCAGGCCGTGACCACCATTGAGGGCTTGTCTCCCGATGGCAATCACCCGGTGCAGAAAGCCTGGCGCGCGGCCAACGTGCCCCAGTGCGGTTACTGCCAGTGCGGCCAGATCATGAACGCCGCCGGCCTGCTCGCGACGAACAAGAACCCTTCGGACGATGAGATCCTCGCAGCAATGCAGGGAAACATCTGCCGTTGCGGCTGTTATCAACGCATTTTTGCGGCAGTCAAGTCCGCCGCACAGGAGGCCTGAGATGAAGATCCAGAACAGTCAGGCCCTCATCAAGAACGTCAGCCGCCGCAATATGCTCAAGGGCATGGTCGGCACCGGCGGTCTCGTGCTTGCGGCCCAGTTCGTTCCTTCCAGCCTGATGGCTGCCGAGTACAAGACCGGCGCCGGCGGCATGCCGGGCGGCGTGGTTTGGGATCCGCACGTTTTCGTTTCCATAGGATCGGACGGCATTGTGACCATCGTCACGCACCGCTCGGAAATGGGAACGGGCTCGCGCACCAGCCTGCCCATGGTCGTCGCGGATGAAATGGAAGCCGATTGGTCGAAGGTCAAGATCGCCCAGGCCGAAGGCAACGAGCAGAAATACGGCAATCAGGACACCGACGGCTCGCGCAGCATCCGCCACTTCACCCAGCCGATGCGCGCTTGCGGCGCCGCCGCGAGGCACATGCTGGAACAGGCGGCAGCGGTCACCTGGGGCGTTTCCAGCACCGAATGCCGTGCGCAGAATCACCAGGTCATCCATACGCCCACGGGCCGGAAACTGGGCTACGGTGAACTGGCGGCCGTCGCTGCCAAGCTGAAGACCCCCAACATCCGCGACATAGAACTCAAGGATCCGGCGGACTTCCGTTACATCGGCAAGGGCGAGGTGCAGATCACCGACCTGCGCGACATCACGATGGGCAAGGCGAACTACGGCCAAGACATCCGGATTCCGGGCATGAAGTACGCCGTGGTCGCGCGCCCCCCCGTCGTACTCGGCACCGTCAAGACTTACGACGAAGCCGCTGCGATGAAGGTGCCGGGCGTCATCAAGGTCGTGAAGATCAAGTCGACCCCGATGCCGGCCAAGTTCGCGCCGCTGGGTGGTGTGGCGGTTGTGGCCAACAGCACCTGGGCTGCGTTGAAGGGCCGCGAAGCGCTGAAGGTCACCTGGAACGACGGACCGAATGCCGACTACGATTCGGATGCCTACAAGGCGCAAATGCAGGCGACCGCGCGCAAGCCGGGCAAGGTCGAACGCAACGAGGGTGATGTCGACAAGGCTCTCGCCGGCGCCGCCAAGGTGATCGAGCGCGAGTACTACATTCCGCACGGCGCGCATTCGCCGATGGAACCGCCGGCTGCCACCGTCCAGATCAAGGGCGGCAAGGCCGACGTCTGGGCCTGTGTGCAAAGCCCCGGCGGCACTCGCAGCGACGTGGCCAGCACGCTGGGCATGAAGGAAGAAGATGTAACCGTGCACGTCACCCTGCTGGGCGGCGGTTTCGGCCGCAAGTCGAAGTGCGACTTCGCGCTGGAAGCGGCCATCCTGTCCAAGGAAATGGGCGGTACGCCGGTGAAGGTGGTGTGGACCCGTGAAGACGACATCCACCACTCCTTCTACCACAGCGTTTCCTACCAGCATGTCACCGCCGGCCTGGACAAGGACGGCAAGGTCGTTGCCTGGCGCCATCGCAGCGTCTCGCCGTCCCTGATGTCCAACTTCATGCCGGATCCAAAGCGTGAAAGCTCCCTGGAGCTCGGCCTCGGCCTGATCGACACGCCGTTCAACGTGCCGAACCTGCGCCTGGAAACCGGCGAAGCGGTCGCCAAGACCCGCATTGGCTGGTTCCGTTCGGTGAACAACATTCCGCACGCGTTTGCCATGCAGTCCATGGTCGCGGAACTGGCTGCCGAACTGGGCAAGGACCCGAAGGACTTCCTGCTCGAATTGATCGGGCCTGCGCGCATCGTCGATCCGCGCAAGACCGTGACCAGCGAGCTGTGGAACTACGGCGACCCCTGGGATACATACCCGGTCGACACGGCACGCACCCGCCGCGTCGTCGAGCTGGCAGCCAAGGAAGCCGGCTGGGGACGTCAACTGCCCAAGGGCCATGGCCTCGGCATCGCCGTCCAGCGCAGCTTTCTGAGCTACGTGGCGACGGTGGTTGAAGTGGCGGTGGATGCGGACGGCAACGTGACGGTACCGCGCGTGGATACGGCGATCGACTGCGGCTTCGTGGTCAATCCCGAGCGTGTGCGTTCCCAGATCGAAGGCGCAGCAGTCATGGGCCTGAGCCTGGCGCAAATGTCGCACATCACCTTCAAGAAGGGCCGCGTGGTGCAGAACAACTTCCATGATTACCCGGTGCTGCGCATCGGCCAGGGCGCCATGGATGTCCGCACGCACATCGTGCCTGCAACCATCAACGATCCGTCCAGCGGTGTCGGCGAGCCCGGCGTTCCGCCGTTCGCACCGGCTTACATCAACGCAGTCTTCGCGGCAACCGGGAAGCGCATCCGCAACCTGCCGCTGGGCGACCAGTTGAAAAAGGCCTGACCGGAATCGGCCCCCGGAACAGCGGGGGCGCAGTAACAGTACAGTAGTAAGGTTGAAACGCCCGTTCGGAAACGAACGGGCGTTTTTTTATCCGCAATCCGGCGGCGCCGATGCGCCGCGCAATTGACAGTCCCGCATGCGCGCCTTAAGTTGCGGCATCGGTCGAAAAACAAGAACCCGGAGGAACTCCATGGCTTCCAGAACTTCCGCGCCCCGGATGGGCGCTCGCCTGTTTGCGTTCGCGCTCGTCGCGGCGCTCTGCTCCGCCGGAACCCTCCTGCCGACAGCCGCAGCGCAAGGCCTTCCGGCGGCACCTGCGGCATCGGTCGGCATGTCCGCGCAGAAGCTCGATCGCATCAGTGCGGCTTTCAAAAAGGAAATCGACCAGGGCAAGTTCCCGGGCGCGGTCGTGCTGGTCGCGCGCAAGGGCAAGCTGGTTTACGCGGATGCGGTCGGATTGCAGGACAAGGCGGCCGGCAAGCCGATGGCGAAGGACAGCCTGTTCCGCATCTATTCGATGAGCAAGCCGCTGGTGTCCGTCGCGGCGATGATGCTGGTCGAGGAAGGCCGCATCCAGCTCACCGATCCGGTATCGAAATACCTGCCGCCTTTCAAGACCATGACCGTGAGCGCGGCGAAAACCGACGCCGAGTTCGCGAAAATCATCTACACGCAGCTTCCGGCCGACCGGGAGATGACCGTGCAGGACCTGATGCGCCATACCGCGGGTCTGGCCTATGGCGAGATCACCCAGAACGCGCCGGTCAAGGACGCTCTGGGCAAGGCCGGGATCTACAAGACGGCCATCGACTACGATGCGCGCGATCTCGCGCCGGCGGAACAGGTAGAGCGCCTGTCGAAGGTGCCGCTGGCCCATCAGCCCGGCACGGTCTGGGAA
>JBKJUC010000227.1:0-7126 GCA_046590325.1 Burkholderiales bacterium
GCATGCATTTGCGCGATGGTTCGCGTTGAATGAACCCATGCTGCGGCACGCATTGCCATGGCATGTCATCCGGATACAAATTGACACACGGTCGCGGGCAGACGCTGCGGCCTCGAAAGGAAACGTGATCATGAAATTTCCATTCACTATTCAGCAGGGAAAAATTCCCGCCGTGATCCTGGCCTGCCTGCTGTTTGCGGCCTGCTCCACGACGCAGAGGGGCAGTACCGGCTCGGGGACGCAGGACGCCGTGCCGATTTCCGAGGCCGGCAAGACCGGGGCGGGCGCGGTGGATTCCACGCCTGCGGGTTCTTCGGCGTCTCAATCGGGTTCAGCGCCTGTCACCAGCTCGGATTCTTCGCCCGGCTCGCGCCAGTCTGCGGCAGTTGCCAAAGGCGATGAAGAGGCCGCCCGCTTGAAGCAACAGCTTGCGGACCAGGAAGCGGAGATCAACAGGCTGCGTGACGAACAGGTGAATGCCCAGCAGATGGCGGATGAAGAGGCGGCAAAGCAGCGCGGGCTGGACGCTCCGGCAGGAATGGAAAACCAGCAGCAGGCCGGCGCCTCGCCACAATCATCGAGTGAGTCGGCAGGGGCCCCCGCAGCGGGCGTAACCGCTTCGCAGGGGGCGGGATCTGACGATGCCGCGCAACCGGGCGACCAGCCAGTGGCCGGCCAGCCGCTTCAGCGCAGCATCTATTTCAAGTACAACGAAGCCACCATCGGCGACGAATACGACTCGGTGCTGATCGCGCACGCCGCTTTCCTCAAGGCGAATACGGACTACACGGCGGAAGTGCAGGGCAATTGCGACGATCGCGGCAGCCGCGAATACAACCTTGCTCTCGGCGCGCGCCGGGCCGAAGCGGTGAAGCGGGGACTGGAGCTGGCCGGGGTAGACGGCAACAGGATCAAGGCCGTGAGCTTTGGCGCAGAGAAGCCGGTGGCGTTCGGCCAGGACGAAGAAAGCTACAAGAAGAACCGCCGCGCGGACATCCTGTATTGATTCCCATGTCGCCGAGGATTTTCGCGATGGCGGCGGGTTGCATGCTCGCCGCCGGCTGCGCGACCCAGGACCAGTTTCGGCACACCGAGGTCCAGACCGCCGAACAGAAACAGGCCGTTCAGGCGCTGCGTGCCGACGCCGGCCGTAGCGAATCCTCCATCGCCGAGATGCGCTCTGAGCTCAAACGTACGCAAAGCTCCATCCACGACCTTGAGGTGTCACTCACGGATGTGAAAGCCCGGGCCGATACGGCGCAGGCCACTTCGCGGGATTTCCTCGCCAACCTCGTCGCCGCACGCGAGGAACAGCGCCGCCAGCTCGCGGACAGCGCCGCTGTTTTTACCGACCTGAAACGCAGGCTGGCCGATCTGGAGGCTCGCCTGCAGGCACAGCAGCGCATGCTTGAACAGGCGGGCAATTCCCTGTTGGAAGCGAATCGCCGGCTCACAGTCGCCGAGGCCGGGCTGGTCACACTGGCGGCCAGGGCAAAGACCGGACAGGACACCGATGCAGCCCTGACGAAGCAGCTGCAAACCCTGCAGGGCCAGGTCGCAGAGACCCGCTCGGTTATCAGTTCGGAAGGCCTGCTAAAACTGATGCGCGATCTGCAGGGCGTGCAGCGCGAGACCGCCGTGCTCCGCGGGTCAGTTGAGGAACTCGAGCACGGGCAGACAGAGGCCTCCGCCCGGGCGAAGAGCTACTACCTGGACCTGGACTCCCGTATCCAGACCCTCAAGCAGAAGATGTCGCAGCAGGCAGCGGAAGCGCCCGCCGCAACGCAACCGGCGGAAGCGCCCGCGCACGAATCCGCTGTGCCGCCGCCGGCGGCGGTCAGCCAGTAAATGCAGCGAAAAGGTTAAAGGTAAAAGGGGAAAGTAAAAGCCGGACTACCGCACCATGCGTTAGCGCCCTTTACTTTCACCTTTCACCTTTAACCTTTCCCCTCCGCGAAGCGGCTACCAGCTGCCGCCGCCGGCGGCGGTCAGCCAGTAAATGCAGCGAAAAGGTTAAAGGTAAAAGGGGAAAGTAAAAGCCGGATTGCGGCGCTCTGCATCAACGCCCTTCACTTTCACCTTTACCCTTTCATCTTTTCGCTCAGCGTCAGCGTCCTACCAGCTGCCGCTGGCGCCTCCGCCTCCCGACCGTCCCCCGCCCCCCGAGAATCCGCCGCCGCTGGAGAATCCTCCCGAACTGGAGCCGCCGGGTCGAATGATCATGCCGCCGATGTTGGCGAATCCCTTGGTCTTGATGTCCTCGCGGGCCTTGCGATACCAGGGCATGCGGGCGATGAGGAGTTTGGCGAGCGGATAACCCAGGCCGTAGGCGCCGACGAGTCCCAGGGCGGCGCTGCTGCCGAACATCGCCATCGGGAACATGGACCAGAATGGAATCAGGAACACGTACAGGAACCAGCCCATGCCGCCGGGGGTAACGAGTCCGATGAAGGTGAACAGGCCGATGATGCCGAACACGAACAGGCTGATGAGGATGCGCTCGGCCAGGGGCATGTCCGGCGCTTCCATATGGAATCCCGCCGCGGACTGAGCCGGCGCGGCCCAGTCGTCTTCGGGATCCCTGGGCTGCCTGCCTTCGAGGATCTGGATGACGCCAGTAACTCCCGCCTCGATGCCCACATCGTAGTTTCCTTCGCGGAAGCGGGGTGTCATCAGGTCGCGGACGATGCGGCTGGCGGCAGCGTCGGTAAGCGTGCCTTCCAGGCCGTAGCCGACCTCGATGCGCATGCGGCGGTCCTGCGGGACCACCAGCACCAGCACGCCGTTGTCCTTGTCGCGCTGGCCCGGTTTCCAATCCTCGAACACCTGGACCGCGTAGTCCTCCACCGAATCGCCACCGAGCGTGGCAACCGTCAGCACGACGATCTGGTTGCTAGTGGCGTCCTCGTGCGCCTTGAGCATTGCGGACAACCGGTCCCGGGCGGGCACCGAGAGGATTCCGGCCTGGTCGACGATCCGTCCGGAGAGATAAGGCACGTTGGTTAGCGCGCCGGCGGGTGCCGCCATCAGGCAGGCGAGCCAGACGAGCACGCCGGCAGATTGCGCCTTCATGGGCGGCCTCCCTGTACGACGATGGCATTGGGCAACTCGTTGCCCGCCCCGTCGTCGTGGAATCCACGAGCGAGTAACAACGCTTCGAGGCCGTCCAGCGCAGCCTGCAATGCCCCGAATGCACTGTCGTGGCGCAGCAGCAGCGTGACCCGCCGCGTCAGTTCCTGCCAATCAGCATCGTCGATCCTGCCTTCGAAACCGTCGTCAGCCAGCAACACTACCTGGCGTTCGAACAGACTGACCAGCAGCAGGATGCCGATGCGGCCGCGCGTGCGGTCCAGTCCGCGGTCGAAAAACATCGAGCGGGCATGCTGGCCGACTTCCGCGCTGCGCCGCGGCCGGTCCGTGAACAGCCGCGCCAGTGGCGCGAAGAGTGTCGTGAGCAGGGCGAGGACCGCCCCGCTGCCGAGGATGGCAACGGCGTTGTAGAGCGCCGACTGGCCGGCTTCCCAGTCGCGCGCCACCAGCGGACAAGCTGCCGCGAACAGCGCGGCGGTCGCTGCACCAAGGGCAAATGCCTTCCACGGCGCCTCCGGATAGGAGTCGGACCTGGCCACCAGGGCAGTCACTACCTGGGCGCCGGTCTTCGCTTCGAGCATGGCTACCCGGGAGGCGAGGCGCTCCTTGTCCTGTTCGCTAAGTTGCATTCGGATATGTCTGCGGAATATGGAATTTCCCGGTTCACGCCTGCGTCGCACAAGCGGGATTCTCGCTCATTTTGAGTATCGACGATGCTTGCATTAACCGGGCCATCCGCGGAATTGCGCGCCACCCGACGGGGGCGGAACAACATTCCGGACGCCACCTCCGTGGTTTTTTGCGCATTCCCCTATGAAAAACGTGCACGCAACGATTGACAATGCATCTACCACTCGGCATTCTCTGCTCGCCGTGCCTTTGCTTCTGGCAAGGCAGCGCACTCAAGATACGATCAAACCTTAGACTGGAGGCATCACGATGGCCGCAAAGAAGAAGACCGCTGCAAAAAAACCCGCGAAGAAGGCCGCCAAGAAGGCGGCGCCGAAAAAGGCTGCGAAGAAGACTGTGAAAAAGGCTGCTCCCAAGAAGGCCGCAAAGAAAGCTGCGCCGAAGAAGAAGAGCGGCGTAAAGCGCAAGCCGAACGCGGCATTCATGAAGGCGTTGACGCCCAGCGCGTCCCTCGCCGCAGTGGTTGGCAGCGCTCCGCTTCCCCGCACCGAAGTGACCAAGAAGCTTTGGGTCTACATCAAGAAGAACGGCCTGCAGGACGCGAAGAACAGGCGCAACATCAATGCCGACGACAAGCTGAAGGAAGTTTTCGGCGGCAAGAAGCAGGTCTCGATGTTCGAGATGACCAAGCTGGTTGCCGGTCACCTCAAGTAAGCGCTTCGGTTGAGTTAGGAAAAACCGGGCCGGCCAGGCCGGCCCGGTTGTGAGTCCTTCGAAAGTTGCAGCCAGTCAGGATCGAAACCGCTTGCCCCGGGTCAAATCGGGCGATGGCGGATCTGTCACCCCCCCGTCCAGTCCTTGTTCCAGGCCTCATCCGAGGCGCATGTAACGCTTCCCTGATTATTTCCCGGAGAACTGTCATGTCCCCGTCCCGTCGCCTGCTGCCTTTGCTCTCACTTGTGCTGCTGTGTTCGGCGGCCGCCGCCCAGGACGTCGTCGGCAAGATGGGCGCCGTGGAGCTTCACGCCAGCGAGATCAGGCCAATCATCGACGCCCAGCCGCCCGAAGCCCGGCGCCAACTGGCCAACGATCCCGCCCAGATGGAGCGGCTGGTCAAGAATGAACTGGTACGCAAGGCCGTACTGGCGGAAGCCCGGCAGAAGGGCTGGGACAAGCGCCCTGAATTGCAGCCTCTGATCGAACGCGCCCGTGATCAGGTCATCGCCGGCGCCTATGTCAGCAACGTCGCCAAGCCAGCCGACGGCTATCCGTCGGAAGAAGAACTGAAGCAATTTTACGAATCTAACAAGGCCCAGCTTCAGGCCCCGCCGCAGTAACAGATCGCGCAGATTTTCCTGCCCGCCCTGGAGGGCACGGACAAGGCCAGGGCCGACGAGGCCGAGAAGAAGATCAAAGAGCTCAGCGGCAAGCTGAGCAAGTCGGCCGGCGACTTCGCGAGGCTTGCGAAAGAGAGTTCGGCGCACAAGGAAAGCGCGGACAAGGGCGGCGAAATCGGCTGGGTCGGCGAGGACCAGATGGTGGCCGAGATCCGCCGTACCGTCGTGAAAATGAACAAGGGCGACATCAGCCCGCCCGTCAAATCCGCGGCCGGCTGGCATCTCATCAAGCTCATGGAAAAGCGGCCGCCCGCCCTGCGTCCGTTAAATGAGGTACGCGGCAACCTGGTGTCCGCCATGCGCCAGCGCAAGATGCAGGACGGTGAGCGGGTTTACCTGGAAGCGCTCTCGATCAAGGCCCGTCCCACCATCAACCAGATCGAGCTCAAGAAGATCCAGGATTCGCTCAAATAGCCCCCGGGATCCGCCGCTGCAAGTGGCGTCCGCGGGTCCGCGAACACGCTAGACTGGCCGCTGACTGATCGGCCAAAGCGGGGGAATGAATGTTCGACTGGATCAGGGAGCTGTCCGCACCGGAGAAAAAAACGCTGGTCGCCGCCTATGGCGGCTGGTCGGTGGACGCTTTCGATTTTATGATTTATACCTTCGTCATCCCCACGCTGATCGTCAGTTGGGGGATGAGCAAGGGCGAGGCGGGGCTCATCGCGACTTCGGCGCTGGTGATGTCGGCGATCGGCGGCTGGGCCGCCGGCGCGTTGTCCGACCGCTTCGGCCGGGTGCGCATGCTGCAGATCACCATCGCCTGGTTCGCCTGCTTCACCTTCCTCTGCGGCTTCACCGACTCCTTTGCCGAACTGCTCGTCGTGCGCAGCCTGCAGGGGCTCGGTTTCGGCGGCGAATGGGCCGTTGGGTCGGTGATGATCAGCGAGATGATCCAGGCCCGGCATCGAGGCAAGGCGGCCGGCACGGTGCAAAGCGGCTGGGCGGTGGGTTGGGGTGCCGCAGCGCTGTTCTTCGCCATCTTTTTCACCTGGCTGCCGGAGGACCTCGCATGGCGTGCGCTGTTCTGGATCGGTCTGGCGCCCGCCCTGCTGATCGTTTATATCCGACGCAACGTGAAAGACCCCGAGATATTCACGGCCACGCGTGCCCGCGCCGCGACCAGGGGCGCGCACTTCCTGGAGATCTTTTCCCCCCGGCTGCTGCGCGTCACGATGCTCACCGCCCTGATGGCGACCGGGATGCAGGGCGGCTATTACGCGGTGACGACCTGGCTGCCAACTTACCTGAAGACGGTGCGCGGGCTCTCGGTGCTCAATACCGGGGGTTATCTCGCGGTGATCATCTTCGGTGCGTTGGCAGGCTATCTGGTGGCCGCGTGGCTCTCGGACCGGATCGGCCGGCGCAATACCTTCTTCGTGTTCGCGCTGTGCTCGGCGGTGACGGCTGTGGCCTATACGCTGATCCCGATCAGCGACGGCCTGATGCTGGTACTCGGTTTTCCGCTGGGTTTCTTCGTATCGGGAAATTTCAGCGGCGTCGGCGCTTATTTCACCGAACTGTTTCCGAGCCGGGTGCGCGGGTCGGGACAGGGTTTTGCCTACAACTTCGGGCGCGGCATCGGCGCGCTGTTCCCCGCACTGGTCGGATACCTGAGCGCGACCATGCCGCTGGGACAGGCGATCGGCATCTTTGCGGGGTCGGCCTATGTGGTCGTGATCATCGCCGTTGCGTTCCTGCCCGAGACCCGCGGCAAGGTTTTGCAGGTTTACGACTGACTAACCCTTAACCGCAAAGGCGCGAAGGCGCAAAGGGAACGCAAAGAAAATCAAGAACCGGTGAAATGAGATTGAACTGGAATGGCCACCAATGCCGAAATTGTTGCCACCTGTCAGCCCATACTTGATTCACGTTCTTTAGGGTTCCTTCGCGCTTCCTTTGCGCCTTCGCGCCTTTGCGGTTGGGGGCTAAAGCGAAGCCAGAAAGCGAAGCAAAGCGTCGCGGTCCGCCTTCGGCATGGCGCGGAAGGCTTCGCGGGAAACCGTCGC
>JBKJUC010000170.1:0-7524 GCA_046590325.1 Burkholderiales bacterium
ATCGAACGGGCGGCATCCGGTCGCTGCGAGCAAGCCGAGCGAGCCAAATCCGTACAGCGTCGTGAGGCACAGGCTGTCGACGCCACCGACCACCGCCGCGTCGCACAGGCCGGCCGCCATCATGCGGGCGGCATTGGCGAATGCTTTCGCGCTCGACGAGCAAGCCGTGGAGACTGCCATGGACGGACCGCTGAGGCCGAAATAAGACTGGACGAACCAGGCCGCCGAATAAGTATTGTGAGTCTGCGCGTAGCGAAAGTCCGGCGGCAGCGCCCCCTCGGCATCGCGCCGGCGATAGGCAAGTTCGGTCTCGAGTATTCCCGACGTGCTGGTGCCAACGAACACGCCGATGCGTGCGGCGCCGTATCTGTCCCGGGCCGCAATAACCGCCTGTTCGAAGCCGTCCTGGCGCGCGCACAGTTGCGCGATCCGGTTGTTGCGGCAGTCGAACGCATCAAGGCCAGCGCGCACCGGCTCCAACGCGGAATCGGCTATTTGTCCTGCATAAGTATCGAGATTCACGGTCTCGAATGCGCATTTGGCAAGGCCGGAGCGCATTTCCGTCAACGCCATCGCGGTGGCGTGAAGGCCGATGCCCGCGCTGCTGGCGATGGCGTAGTGATTCAGGTAAAGCGGTTGCACTGTCTGATTTCCTGTTCGATCCCGGACCAACGGATTACATGGGCCGGTCTGTCCTCACCCTGGCCGAGCCTACGTGGCGTATACGGCCTGCGTCAACGGGCATTTTGCCCGCTATTGTGCGCTAGCGTACGCGGCGTGCCGGTAAGGAGAGGTTATAATGTTTCAAGCTGAAAATTCCGGCCATTATCAAAAAAACGAATGGATGCAATGAATACAGTCGAATCCACGATTGCCCAGGAGCGGGAACTGGCGGAACTGATTGTCGCGGCACTGAATCTGGAAATTAAGGCCGCAGAAATCGACCCCACCGCGCCGCTGTATCGGGATGGCCTCGGGCTGGACTCGATCGATATCCTCGAGATTGCGCTAGCGGTGTCCAAGAAGTACGGATTTCAGTTGCGCTCAGATGACAGCGACAACGTCAAGACGTTCACTTCGCTGCGCAACCTGAATGAGCATGTCCAGCGAAACCGGGCCCGATAGCCCCGCGCTCCCGATCAGCCGGACCAAGGCGATTTTGCTCCTTTGTGGCGTAATCGCATATCAGTCCGTGGTCTACTGGCTGGTTGTCAGCCATCCCGAAGGGGGGCTCGGCGAAGGACTCATGGCAGCACCCTTGCTGGTAGTCGCGGGTTGCGCGCTCTGGCGCACACCGCGCGGGCGTATCTTGCTGGTTCTATTGTGTGCGGCGGGCGCCATCGGATTGCTGCTGTGGCGTGCTGTCGGGGCGAATTCCGCCTTGTTTTATCCGGTGCCTTATCTTGTGGTCTACCTGGGCCTGTTGTGGCTGTTCGGTCGCACCCTGGTGCGTGGCCGCCAGCCGCTGGTCACGCGCCTGGCGAGCTTCGTTCATGGTGGCCTGCCGGCGGACATTACCCGCTATACGCGGCAGGTCACCTGGGCATGGTGCATCTTTTTTGCCGCCATGGCGCTTACTTCGGTCCTGCTGTTCGCGTTCGCGCCGTTGCCCGCGTGGTCCGTGTTCAACAATCTGTTGAACCTGCCACTGGTCGTGGCGATGTATCTCTGCGAATCCGCCTGGCGGCGCCGACGTTATCCTAATTTCTCCCACGCCTCGATGGCCACGGTCTACCGCGCTTTCCGCGATTTCGATTTCAATCCGCCCGCTGCCAGGCGCTGACCGCATGGCCCAAGTCGCAGCCATCAGCCACGCCGATGAGGCCGATATCGTTGCATACAGCCAGGGGCAGCCGGTTGGCGCGGCGCGCTTCGTTGCCGATGTAGTGCGTGTCGCGGAACAATTGCCGGCCCGCGCCTTTCTGGTTAATTTCTGCGTCGATCGCTATCGTTTCGCTGTCGGCTTCATGGCTGCGCTGATGCGCGGCCAGACCAGTCTGCTGCCGCCGAACCAGACGCCGGAAATGCTGCGCCAACTGCAGCAGGAATTCGGCGAGCTCTATGCCCTGAATGATGCGCCGCAGGAGCTCGGCGGCATCGAACAGGTGACCTGTGAGCGGGCTCGCGACAGGGCGGATTTCCCACGGCAGTTCCGCGTGCCGGCGTTCCCCGAAGATCAGATTGCCGCAATTGCCTTTACCTCCGGTTCCACAGGACTGCCGACCGCGCACCGCAAGACCTGGGGTTCTCTTGCGCGTGGTGCCAGCGCCGAAGCCGAGCGCTTTGCCCTCCATCGTGACGGCCGGGCGACACTGGTCGGCACGGTGCCCCCACAGCACATGTACGGCCTCGAGTCCACCGTGTTGATGGCGCTTCGCGCCGGGCTTGCGCTGCATGCCGGCCGGCCGTTTTATCCGGCTGACGTCGCCGCCGCGCTGGCGCGGGTGCCCGGCGATCGCGTGCTGGTAACGACCCCGGTTCATCTGCGCGCGTTGCTCAGCGACGGGATTGCGCTGCCGCCGCTGCGGTTGATCGTGTGCGCGACCGCGCCGCTGTCCGCGCAAATGGCCGCTCAGGCGGAAGCGCGCTACCGGGCGCCTCTGCACGAGGTATTCGGCTTCACCGAGGCGGGCATGGTGGCGACGCGGCGTACCGTCGAGGGCGCGACGTGGCATTGCCTGCGTGACGTGCGCCTGCGTACGGACGGAAAAACCGTGATGGTTGCCGGTGGCCATGTCGAAAACGAAGTGCAATTCACGGATGTGATCCAAACGGAAGGAGCCGATGCATTTGTATTGCACGGCCGCGATGCGGACCTGGTTAACATCGCCGGCAAACGCACTTCGCTCGGCTACCTCAATCATCAGCTCAACGGCATCGACGGCGTGCGTGACGGCGTTTTTTTCATGCCCGATGAAGAAGGAGAGGGCGTGACCCGGTTGACGGCTTTTGTAGTAGCGCCCGGTCTGACGCGGGATGCGTTGCTCGCTGCGTTGCGTGCCCGCGTGGATGCGGTGTTTTTGCCACGCCCGTTGTATTTCGTCGAAGCCTTGCCGCGCAATGCCACCGGCAAGCTGCCGCGCGAAACCGTGCGGCGCCTGGCGCAAACTTGCTCGGGCAATTCGACCCGCGAGGACGCCGCTTGATACCTTGGCGGGAACAATGCGCGTGCCGCGTAGCGGTCGTCGCGCTCGTCTTTGCACTCGGGCTTGCCGCGCCCGCTGCGGTACAGGCGGCGGATACCGCGGCGCCATGGGGAATCGAACCGCTGATGCAGCAACTGTCCGCGGTCGATCATTCGCAAGCGCGGTTTGTCGAGCGCAAGTACATCAAGGTCCTGACGGCGCCGCTGGAGCTTTCCGGCACGCTGACCTACACGCGCCCCGGACGGCTGGAGAAACGCACGCTCAAGCCCAAACCGGAAACGCTGACGGTCGCAGAGGATAGCGTGATACTGGAAAATCCGGCTCGCAACGAGCGCCGTGTGCTCAAGCTGCAGGATTATCCGGTGCTGTGGGGTTTTATCGAAAGCATTCGCGCCACGATGGGCGGCGACCTGAAGGCGCTGCGGCGCTTCTATCGCGTCGACCTCGAAGGCGGTCCGGCGCAGTGGCGGCTTTTCCTGGCGCCAATCGATCGCAAAATGAATGACGTCATCAGCCTGATTCGCATCGACGGCAGCCAGGCGCGCATCGATCGCATCGAGGTGCAGGAAGCGCGCGGCGATCGATCCGTGATGGAGATTCGCGAGGACAAGCGGTGACGGCGCCGGCGCGCCTGCGCGTCGGCTTGTGGCTTGGATTCGCGCTCGCTTGCGCGATCGTCGTCGCCAGGTCGCAGTATGGCGCTGACCTTGCCGCCTTCCTGCCGAGTTCACCGTCGCCGACACAGCGCTTCCTGGTTGACGAATTGCGCGAAGGCGTGGTGTCGCGGCTCGTCCTGACGGGCATCGAAGGGCGAGATCCAGAGCAACTGGCCGCCCTGAGCCGCGGGCTCGCGGCGCGGTTGCAGAAGGACGAGCAATTCGTCTATATCGCCAACGGCGAGCAGGATGGCTTGCGCGCCGACGGCGAGTTCCTGTGGCGCAATCGGTACCTGCTCAGCCCCGAGGTCACGGCCCAGCGATTCACGGTGGCTGGCATCCGGCTTGGGCTGGAACAACAACTCGATCTGTTGAGTTCGCCCACCAGCATGCTGGTGGGCAACCTGCTGCCGCGCGACCCGACCGGCGAAATGCTGCGACTGATCGAGCGCCTGCAGGGCGAGGGCGGACCGCAGAAACGCGATGGCGTATGGTTTTCCGCAGACGGCAAGCGCGCGCTGCTGGTGGCGCAGACACGGGCAGCCGGGTTCGACATCGACGCGCAGGAACGGGCGTTGGCGCAGATTCGCGCGGCGTTCGAGGACGCGCGCAAGGAACGCAACGTGACGGACGCGCATCTGGTCGTCACCGGACCCGGTATCTTTGCCGTCGAAAGCCGCTCCGGCATCAAGCGCGATGCCATCCGTTTTTCCCTGATCAGCACGCTACTGGTCAGCGCCATCCTGCTGTTTGTCTATCGATCGCTGCGCGTGCTCGCCTTGACGCTGGTGCCGGTGGCGAGCGGCGCCGTGGCTGGTATCGCCGCGGTCAGCCTCGCCTTCGGTTCGGTGCATGGCGTCACGCTGGGATTCGGCGCCACCTTGATCGGCGAAGCAGTGGATTACGCGATTTATCTGTTCACCAATACCGCGCCCGGCACGACGCCCAAGTCGACATTGCAACGCATCTGGCCGACATTGCGGCTGGGCATGCTGACTTCCGCGTTCGGATTCGGCGCAATGCTGTTTTCGGGATTTCCGGGGTTGTCCCAGCTCGGCCTGTTTTCGATTACCGGGCTGATCGTCGCGGTGTCGGTGACGCGCTGGGTACTGCCCGAGTTGGTGCCCGCCGGCTATCACGTGCGCACCGCCGCCGGACTCGGTGCACCCTTGATGCGCTGGCTGGGCCTTGCACGACGCTTGCGCGTGCCGCTGGTATTGCTGGTGATTGCGATGGCGGGCTGGTTGGCGATAAGGGGCTCGACGGTCTGGGACGACGAACTGTCGAGCCTGAGCCCGGTGGCGCAGGAGGTGAAAAATCTTGATCAACAGATGCGCAATGATCTGGGCGCACCCGATGTCGGCCCATTGGTCGTGGCAAGCGGGGCTTCCGAGCAAGCCGTGTTGGAAACAGTGGAGCGCGTCGGTGCCTCGCTGGCCACACTCCAGAGCGAGGGTGTGCTTGGCGGATTCGATTCTGCGGCGTTTTATCTTCCCAGCATCGCCGCGCAGCGCGCGCGCCAGGAGGCCATTCCCGATGCGGCGAGCCTGCAACGCAATCTGGCAACCGCTGCGCACGGGCTGCCGTTTCGCGCCGGTACGTTCACTCCATTCATCGCGGACGCGCAGGAGGCGAAACGCCGCGCGCCGCTGACCGCACAGGATCTGGCCGGCACAGGCCTCGCCTTGAAACTGCAGTCCCTGCTCGTGCAGCGTCACGACAGGTGGTTTGCCATGATGCCTCTGCGCAATGTCGCGGACAGGGCGCGGCTGGAGGCGGGGTTGTCGGCGCATGACCGCTCGCAAGTCGTCATACTCGATATGAAACGTGAACTCGACGGGCTGTATCGCGGCTACCGCATGCGGGCGCTCGGCTTCGCGATTCTCGGCGTGGTCGCGATCGCGTTGCTGCTGCTGGTTACGCTGCGATCGGTGCGGCGCAGCTGGGATGTGATGGCGCCGCTCGCGGCGGCCGTGCTGGTGACCGCGGGTATCCTGCTCGCAACCGGCGCGCGCCTCAATATTTTTCACTTGGTCGCGCTGCTTCTGGTCGTCGGTGTCGGCTCGAATTACACGTTGTTTTTCGAGCGTGGCAGTCCCGGCTCAGCCGATCCGCAGCGCACCGCGACCTCGGTGCTGTTTTGCAATCTGTCGACGGTGATAGGGTTCGGTGTTCTGGGTTTCGCCGCCACGCCGGTGTTGAGCGCAATCGGCACCACCGTGGCAACCGGCGCGTTCCTGAGTCTGCTGTTTGCGCTGGTCCTGCGGCCTGCTCCGCAACCGCCGGGCTGATCGCTGCGCGGGATCGCTACGTTGGATCGTCGGAAAGGTAGGTCGCAATCGTGCCGCGCGCCACTGGCCGGCCATCGAGCGCTACCTCGATGCGATAGTGGGTCAACGGCTGCGCGATCGCTTCGAGATTGACCGAAACCAGCAAATCACGATCCGCCGGCACCTGGTCGGTAAAAAAAGCCACGTCGCGCATCGCGACCAGATAACCGATGCGGGGCCCGCCGCGACCCGCTTCGCGCCGTCGCCGCAACGCCTCCCAGGCCGCGGCAGCCTGGGCCGCGGCCTCGATCGCGGCGACAGGCGACGCGACGCCGCCGCGCACCAGTGCGCACTGCGTGGGAATGCGCGCGTTACCGGTCAGTCCTTCGGCCGCTTCGCGCAGTACGGCGGTCAGGAAACGCATGGGCGGGCGGTGCGGCAGCAGGTCGTCGAGTGCCGGGTCATTGGCAATCTGATTGCTCGCGGCGCGGGAACTGACCGTTGCCTCCGGTGCAATGGGTGGCGTGCCGATGATGAGTTCGCCATTGGCGACCAGCACAGCGTCGCGTTTGAGATCGAAGCGCAAGTGCCCCGCTGCGGATGCGCGCGTGATGAGTTCGAGGCGCTCGCCGGGCAAGACGAGCTGGCGCAGACGCGCGAACGCGATGCCGCGCAGCGCTGGCGCATGACCCGTTTCGCGCGCCAACGCGTCCAGGACGAACGCGATCTGCGCCACGCCGGGAAGAATCGGACGGTCAGGGAAATGTCCCTCGAACCACGCCCCGCCAGCGGGCACGTCGATGACCGTGCTCACGCGCGGCGGGCCACGATGGCGGCGATGATGAAGCTTGGATAGGCGCCGCGGATTGCGGCAACGTCCGGAAAGATGCGCACGTCGCGGAAGCCGTTGGCGGTCAGCGCTGCGGTCCATTGTTCCGGCGTCAGAAATCCGCCGTTCGGACGCCAGCCCGGTACCAGGTGCGCATCGCGAAACGAGCCGAGCAGATTGAATACCAGCTCCAGATGCAGCGGCGTGCCGGCAAACGGGCGCACGCATTCGGCCATGACCAGCACGCCGTCATCGGTCAGCGCACTCCGTAGCTGCGCCAGCGTTGCCGTCAGGTCGCGCGCGACATGCAAGACATTGACGCCGTAGGCGAGTTGGCAGGATTGCGGCGTGATCTCAGCCGTCGCAAATGGCTGGTCGATGTCCAGTACCGAAAACCGCATATGGCAGTGCGCATACTTTGCCGCGAGATTGCGCTGCGCCCGTTTGAGGAACAACGGCGATATTTCTGTGAGGTGGTAGGAGGCGACCTGGTCCGATCGACCGCTGCCTTGCAGATGGCCAAGCAGGGTGTCGGCGGCACTGCCCAGGCCGCCGCCGATCTCCAGGATGGCGGCCGGACCGGGGGGCAGTGCGTGCGCGGCGGCAATCGCGCCGACCTTGTT
>JBKJUC010000183.1:0-4183 GCA_046590325.1 Burkholderiales bacterium
TTCAACGACACCCCGCTGAAGACCGTGGACCAGCTCAAGGCACTGGTGCTGAAGACGGAGAAATCCAAAACCGTTGCGCTACTGGTGCAAAGGGACGAAGCCCGCATCTACGTGCCGTTGCAGATGGGCTGAGCAACGGATTCCCGGCGTTCAATCAAACGGGCCGCATTCGCGGCCCGTTTTTTATCTGAACAGCGGCGGCGGTTCGAAACCTGGTACGACGTCAGCGAGCAGGTTCGCGAACTCGATGCAGGTGCGGTCTTCCCGGCAAGGACCGATGATCTGAATGCCGACCGGCAGTCCGCTGCTTGAGCGCCCCACCGGCGCGGAGGTGGCTGGCAGGAACGCGAAAGTCGCGAGGGAAATCCAGCCAAGCTGTTCCCAGTACCAGCGCCTGCTGCCGTTGATCGTGACGCTCCGGTCGATCAGATCATCACTGTGATCGTGGGGGAAGGCGCAGACGGGCGCGACCGGACACAGCAGAACGTCGTAGCGCCCGAAAAAAACTTTCCATTGCGCGCGGACGCGTTCGCGCTTTTCATCCACGCGCAGCCACTCCCGATGGCTGGCACCGCTGTACTCGGCCAGACGTCGGCGCACGCTTCCAGCTTGCGCCGCACGCCCCGCTTCCTGCACCCGCGCAAACGCCTTCTCGTTCAGGTGTGCCGTCGTCGCCGGCCAGAGCAGGCGCAGGTAGTCGTCGAAATTTTTTGCCAGGGACGCCAGCGGCCGCGCTTCGCGGTCGACGCGAACGCCTGCCTTCTGCAAGGCAGCCAACGCATTTTCCAGAGGCGCCCTCACCTCGTCGTCGATCGGAAAATCCGCATCATCGATCCAGGCGCCAACACGAAAATCCGCGAGCCGCCGCGCACGGGCATCGGGTAGCTTAATTGCACCGCCACGCCCGCAATCGGCGAGTACGTCGAGCAGAAGACCGAGATCGGGCGCCGACCGCGCGATCGGCCCGGCGACCCCGAGATCGGGCACGGCAAGTGAGCCGGGCGGTGGCGGGAGGTGACCACGCAGCGGCACCAACCCGTACGAAGGCTTGTGGCCATAGACGCCGCAGAAATGCGCGGGAATGCGGATCGACCCGCCGATATCGCTGCCGAGCTCGAAGCTGCTAAGCCCTGCGGCCACCGCCGCGGCGGCGCCACCGGAAGATCCGCCGCTCGTCCGCGACAGGTCCCAGGGGTTGGCGGTCGCGCCGAACAACAGGTTGTAGCTCTGGATGTCGCCAGCGTAGATCGGCACGTTGCTCTTGCCGATGGTGACCATGCCCGCATTCACCAGTCGCCCGACCGCAGCGGAGTCGGCTGAGGGAATGTGCTTTTTCCATTGCGGCGCGCCGCAGGTGGTGAGCAGGCCGGCGGTTTCGAAACTGTCCTTGATGGTCGCGCACAATCCATGCAGCGCGCGTATCGACCGGCCCGCACCGCGGGCGGCATCGAGCTCGTCGGCACGCGTGAGTGCGCGTTCCGCGTCCAGCGTAACGACAGCGTTGAGCCCGGGGTTATGAGCTTTTATCCGTGCCAGTTGAAACTCGAGCAACTCGCGGGCTGTATATTCACCGGCGCACAATTGTGCAATCAGCTCGACCGCGGAAGAGAAGGGATTGATGCTCATCGGGGACTCAAGGACTTTGACCACAGCGACACGGACACCCTCGCGTAGCGTGGGGCATCCGTTTTAGTACAGAGAAGGTGAAAATTGGAAATGTCCACGCGCGTGTCTGTGGTGAATATTATAACCAGGCGCCCTGGCCCAACCGGGTCAGGCTGTTTGGCCACCCAGGCTCGGCACTGTAGATTTCGCCACGCAATCAATCCCGTACAACCATCGACGCCCAAAACCCGGATCGCCTCAAGGAAATCAACGAGCCCCTCGGCCATTACGTCGGCGACCGGCGGGCTGTAGGACATTGGGATTCGAGGGTGGCCCGGCCTGATTCTTACGTTTTCGCACGCTGAAAAGCTCTGTCCAGGAACAGCCGGACATCCCTGAACCCCGCGTCTGGCGCGGACCGTTGCGGCGGCTCGGGAAACATGGCTCAATGCGCCGTCACGAACGCCAATTGCGAGTTCTCTTCCCACGTGAATATCAACAAAAGCAGCCGGCTGTTCGGGGACGCCGAGGTGCAAAAAAAAGAGGATTCAAAGGATTACACCGACCTGAGTCCGGAGTTGGTGGACATCGTCCGGGCCTTGCAGGCTTCGCTCAGCCATAAGCGGGTGCGGCAACAGCTCGAGTCCGTGGACAGCGCACCTTCCATGCTCGAAGCGGCCTTCGCCCAGGAACAGGCGAAGCGCGGGACTCGTTCCGATATTTTCTCGCACCCGCGGCTTCTGGCAGCCGTGGTCGACGCCGCCGACGCCGCGATCATCAGCGAAACCTGGAATGGAGTGGTCCTGACGTGGAACAGGGGTGCCGAGCGCATGTTCGGATTCACGTCCGCGGAGATGATCGGCAAGAGCCGCGCCTGCCTGATTCCCGAGTTCCTTCGCGACGACAACGCGAAACGCCTGCGCCAGGTCACCGAAGGCAAGGCAACGCTCAACTACGAAACCGTGTGGCAACAGAAAGACGGGAAGTTCGTCGACGTTGCCGTCAGCCTGTCCCCCACCATCGAGAACGACAAGGTGGTGCGCCTCTCGCTGGTCGCCAACGACATCACCGACCGCAAGCGCATGGAACGCGCGCTCATGGAAAGCGAGCGCAAGCAGCGTCAGCGCGCGGCGGAACTCAAGATTGTGCTTGACGCCGTGCCGGCCGCCGTGTGGATCGCCCACGATGCGGAATGCAAGGTCATAACCGGCAACCGCGCCTCCTACGACCTGCTGCGCCTGCCTCAGGGAAGCAATATCTCCCCCACCGGACCGGAGGAAGGGCGTCCGGGCCACTTCCGCGAGTTCCGCAACGGCCGCGCCCTCGAAACCCACGAGCTGCCGGTGCAGATGGCGGCATTCCGCGGCATTGAGGTCAGGGATTTCGAAGAGGACATCGTTTTCGATGACGGCAGCATCCGGCACCTTATCGGCAATGCGGCGCCGCTGCGGGATGCCGCCGGCAAGGTCTACGGGGCGGTGGCGGCATTCATCGACATTACGGCCCGGCGCGACATGGAAGAGCAGATCCGCCGCATGGCGCATTTCGATTCGCTGACCAGCCTGCCCAACCGCATCCTGCTGATGGACCGGCTGGAACAGGCTCTCGCGGTGTCGCAGCGCAACCAGTCGAAGACCGCGGTCATTTTTATGGACCTCGACCATTTCAAGGATATCAACGACAGCCTCGGCCACCACGTCGGTGACATGCTGCTGCAGCAGGTTGCCGAGCGCATTCGCGCCAGCCTGCGTGAAGTCGACACGGTTTCGCGGCTTGGCGGGGACGAATTCGTGTTGGTGCTGCCGGAACTACGCAGCAGCGACGACGCTACGCTCATCGCGCAGAAGCTCCTGCGTTCGCTGAGCAGCGAATTTTTCGTCGCCGGCGAGAAGGTCCACATCACGCCTAGCCTCGGCATCAGCATCCATCCGGAACATGGTAACGATGCGGGAATGCTGATCCGCATCGCTGACAAAGCCATGTATCACGCAAAACAAGCGGGCCGCAACACCTTCCGGTTCTATGACCTCAGCATGAAGGGCTGATGACAAGCATCACCTGTCCGGCCTAGTGCAACTTGCGCACCCCCGCCGCCGGGTGTGTAGTCACCGAAACAGCGGCCGGGTCGGAATGCCCGGAGCGCTGGCCGCAGCCCAATCATCGCGGCGCTATTTGACCCTATCCGCGCAGAAAATCGAAGTCGCAGCCGCCGTCGGCCTGCAGGACATGGCGATGATAAAGGCTGGCATAGCCGCGCGCCGGTGACGGCGTGGGCGCCACCGACTTCAGACGCGCGGCCAATTCCGTTTCGCCGACCAGAAGATCGAGGCGCCGTTCCCTTACCGACATCCGGATGCGATCACCGTTGCGCACGGCGGCGAGCGGTCCGCCGGAAGCCGCGTCCGGGCTCACATGCAGCACCACGGTTCCGAATGCCGTTCCGCTCATGCGCGCATCGGAGATGCGCACCATGTCCTTCACGCCTTTCTGCGCCAGTTTCTTGGGGATTGGCAGATAACCAGCTTCCGGCATGCCCGAAGGGCTCAGAGGCCCCGCATTCTTGAGCACGAGGAAATCG